>NZ_LEKE01000048.1:0-9612 GCF_001029585.1 Rhodococcus sp. ARP2
GCTGCGGTCGCGACCGCAGCATTGGCACTGACCGGCTGCTCGAGCGACGCCACGGCCTCCGACGACGGGGGCACCCAGACCACCACGATTCGAATCGCGCCTCAGCCGATCGCAGACTTCGCACCGATCTGGCTCGGAATGGAGCAGGGATACTTCACCGACGAAGGACTCGACATCCAACTCGTCGAGGGCGGTGCTAGTTCCTCGGCTCAAATTCCGTTGCTGCTCAGCGGAAATGCAGATATGGCAGCCACGACCGCCGCCGCCGCAATTCAGGCACGCAGCCAGAACATGCCCGTCACCATCGTCGGAGGGCTCACGAATTTTGCCGCGAGTGACGGCGTCGACCAGTCCGGCCTCGCCGTCGCCAAAGACAGTTCCATCAGCGGCTTCCGTGACCTCGAAGGCAAAACCGTTGCGATCAGCGGATTGAAGTCCGTCAGCGAGGCAGTCATCTCTGCTGCGGTGGAGAAGTCCGGTGGAGCAGCGGACAAGATCTCGTTCATTCAGGCGCCCATGCCCAACCTCGGTGACCTTGTTTCCACTGGCGGAGCCGATGCGGCATTCCTCATCGATCCGTTCCTGAGCAAAGCAACCGACTCGGGGCTGAAGATCCTCGGCCACCCCTTCCCCTTGGCCGCGCCCGGTGTGCCAGGGACCTCGCTGGTCGCTTCGGAATCGTTTGTCGACGCGAACCCGGACTCACTCGCCAAATTCCGTACGGCGCTTGCCAAATCCGTCGACTACGCCAATCAGAATCCGGGCGCCGTCAAGGCTGCACTCTCGACACAAGCCAGGATTCCGCTCGAAATGCTGGCCAACAGCAAGAATCCTCAGTTCGTCGCAGTAGTGGAACCGGGTGCTCTCGGCACGGAGATCGAACTGCTGGTCAAGTACGGGGTACTGACGGATTCGGTCGAGGCCGATTCCTTGCTGACCCCGGCCAACTGAGTTGTCCGCCTTGACAACCCTGCAGACTCGCCGCAGGCAGGTTCTGCTCGGTCGGCTGCTGACGCTCTTCGCGTTGGCAGCCGCCTGGCAGATCTTCGGAATGCTCGGCGACGAGGACGTCAAAGGTATTCCGAAGTTCAGCGACGTGGCAGTGGCACTTGTGAACGAACTCGGCACGTCCTCGTTGTGGACATCACTGGGACAAACGGTGACCACCACAGCGATCGGATTGGCGCTGTGCCTGGTCATCGGGATCCCGGCAGGACTGCTGCTCGCCGCGCACCCGTTCCTGACGGTCTCCTCCCGTTTCGTCATCGACTTCTGCCGAACCGTTCCGCCGCTCGCAATCATTCCGCTCTTTCTGCTGATCATGGGCCCGACGCAACGGATGGCGGTGGCACTGATCGTGGCAGTAAGTGTGTGGCCGATTCTGCTCCAGACGATTCACGGTGTGCGCAACGTCGACCCGGAACTGCTGGCGACCGCACGCTCCTTCCGACTTCCGCTGTGGCGCAGACTCGCTCTCGTCGTCGCACCGGCGTCGATGCCCTACATCTTCACCGGGATTCGCATCTCGGCAACACTGAGCTTGCTGCTGACCATCGGTGCAGAATTGATCGCGGGCGTGCCGGGACTCGGTAAGGAGATCTTGCTGAGCCAATCCGTCCCCGATCGAATGTTCGCACTGATCATCGTCGCCGGACTACTCGGAATGCTGCTCGCCTTCGCCGTGATGGAGATCGAGAATCGTTTACTTGCTTGGCATTACATCCCGAGGAGGATGACGACGTGAAGATGATGTCAGGACTTCGACTCCTCGCGTGGGAGTTGTGGCTGCCGATCTTGATCGTCGTCGTATGGTACTTCGGTTCGGAGTCGAGCAAGTCGCCCTACTTCCCGCCACTGTCGCGTATCTGGAAAGCGTTTGTGGACAACTGGTTCGGTCCGGGATTCGCCAACGACGTCGTACCGAGCTTGACCAACCTTGCCTTCGGTCTTGCCGTGGCACTGGTGGTCGGCATCGGCGCCGGTCTCCTGCTGGCACTGTTCCCGCTGACTGCCGATATTGCCGATCCGTTTCTCCAGTTCTTCCGCGCCATTCCGGCGCTGGCCGTATTGCCCGCCCTCTTCATCGTTTTCGGAACCGGTTCGACGGGTAACGTTGCCGCCATCGCCTTCGGTGCGGTCTGGCCGATACTCCTCAACACCCTCGACGGCATTCGCTCCATCGACCCGAGTATCCGATTGGTGGCGCGCAGCTACCGGATCCGTACACCCCTCCTGGTGACGCAGGTACTCCTCCCCGGAGCGATGCCACAGATAACGGTCGGTATCCGTACCAGTCTCGCGATCGGTGTCGTCATCATGGTCGGCAGCGAAATGTATGTCTCCACTGCAGGAATCGGCCACTTCGTGATCGTCGCGCAACAGACATTCGCCATCGCGGACATGTGGTCCGGAATTCTCCTGCTGGGAATCATCGGATACGTGCTCAACCTCGGATACGGCGTGATCGAACGATGGTTGCTCAGATGGCAGCCGCGGACCCACGACGCTCTCGCAGTGAAAGGAAACTGATGTCATCCACAGAATCTGCGGCATCGATACCCGCAGTCGAACTGAGCGGCCTCGGGGTGACCTACGGCGGCCCCACCGGCCGCGAAGTGCTCCGCGGGATCGACCTTACGGTCGCACCGGGAGAAATCGTCTGCATCGTCGGCCATTCCGGCATCGGCAAAAGCACGCTGATTCGTTGCATCGCCGGTCTGCAGAAGCCGACCACCGGTGAGGTCCGCATCGCCGGGATCGCGATCGATGCACCGCCGGCCACTCTGGCTCTCGTGTCACAGGACTACGGCCGCACACTGATGCCGTGGCTTCGAGTGGGCGAGAACGTTCGCCTGCCGCTGCGGGGCAACGGTCTGGCGCGGAAGGTTCAGAACGAAAGGGTTACCGATGCACTCGCCGTTGTCGGTCTAGGCGGTGCTGCGCGTTCCTACCCCTGGCAGTTGTCCGGCGGAATGCAGCAGAGAGTAGCGATAGCTCGCGCTCTCGCCTATCGGCCGCAGGTACTCCTCATGGATGAACCCTTCGCGTCGGTCGATGCGCAGACCCGCGCGGAACTCGAAGACCTGCTGCTGACGCTTCAACGTGATCTTGGTATCACCGTCCTCCTGGTCACCCACGACGTCGACGAATCGGTGTACCTGTCCGATCGAGTGGTCGTACTCGGCGGAACGCCGGCATTGATGCAGGACATCGTCGACGTCCCGTTGACCGGAGCTCGAGATCAACTGACCACCAAGGCGGACCCACTGTTCATCGAGTGCCGTACCAGGGTGCTGTCCGCAATCCAGCAGTCCAAAACGGTGGCGCCCGTGTAGTGGGCACCTCGCCTAGTCTGGCTCCGTGATCCTTCTCCTCATCGGCCTCGCGCTGCTCGGATTCTGCGGCTACCGGTTCAGGCAGGATCGGCGGAGGCTGAGCAACGGCGTCTATCTACTTCTCGGAGTGATCTTCACCGGTCTGTGGATGCTGCAGTCGGGTGCACCGGGGACCGAGATCCCGTCGTTCGTCATCGCGACGATCGCTCTCCTCTCGCCGTTGCTGGTGCTCCTGCTTGCAGGATTCCTGATCGTCAACGGGGTCACGATGCTGCGGCGCGAGGGATTCAGCGTGGCGAACCTGCTCTCCCTCGTCGCCGGACTCGGACTGCTCGTTCCCTACGTACTGCTCGCATCAGCGTTGCTGACGCAGAGATATTGGCTCGCAGTCGTTCTCGGATCGTTCAGCCTGGTCGCGTCGTACCTGGGGTTTCTGTTCACGAGCTTTCTGCTCTACTCCTACGTGTACGGACGCCAGAAGTACCAGCCCGGGATGGACGCGATAGTGGTGCACGGCGCCGGGCTTTCGGGTGCCGACGTGACGCCCCTGCTGGCCAGCCGTCTGGACAAGGCCGCGGACATCTTCCGCGCCGAGGTCCGCGAAGGACGTTCACCACTGTTGGTCGTCAGCGGCGGGAAGGGATCGGACGAGGTGGTCAGCGAGGCTGAGGCAATGTGCGTCTACCTCGTCGATCACGGGATCCCGCGCGAGAACGTGATGCTAGAGGACCGTTCGACCACCACGCTCGAGAACCTCGAGTACACCAGGGACCTTCTCCGCGCCGACACCACGAAGCCTCGAATGGTTCTGGTCACCAGCAACTTCCACATACTCCGAACCGCAACGTTTGCCCGAAGCCTCGATCTGGACGCAGAAGTCATCGGTTCCCACACCGCCCGGTACTACCTGCCGAGCGCTATTCTGCGCGAGTTCGCCGCCGTCACGGTGGAACACAAGTGGCTCAACGGAACGGTCTGCCTGATCCTCGCCGCCCTGCCCCCACTGGTTGTCTGGGCGGCAGGAGGCATTGCGTAGCAAGCATCACCGAATCAGGCTCTCGACGCCCATCGGTCGGCGACCCAGAAGCAGTTCCACGGCAGCACTGCCCGCAAGGAAGTCGTGGTGGTTGTAGAACTCGAACATCGCCGCCAATCGTGAGCTGGCGTTGACATCCAGGCCGCTGCCGATCTGTTCACGCCATTGATCCACGCTGATCTGTTCTATCGCGACGGTACGTGACGTCTGCTTCTCCACCATCTGTGCCACCTCCATGACGCTCAGAGCTTGCGGGCCGCCCACCTCGTACGTCGCTCCGTGATGCTCGCCCGGGCCCTCGCTCAGGACGACCGCGGCAACAGCTGCCACGTCCGCCAAACTCACGAACGAGAACCTCGTGTCCGCGCTGTACGGCACGACGATGGTCTCTGACCGACCCGTGAGTACCGCTTCGAAATTCTGCGCGTACGCACACGGTTGCAGCACAGTCCATTTCAAGGGAGAACGATGCAGTTCGTCCTCACACCTGGCTTTGTCCAGGTGATGCGGCATTGACGGGCTGAACGGCCACGCCACGGAGTGATAGACAAAGTGCTCCACCCCCGCCGAAGCCGCTGCCGTCAGCGCATTGCGAAGCAGCGCCGGCTCGTCGGGATGGACGTTCGGGGCAATGAAGTACACCCCTCGGCACCCGGCGAGCGCCTTGCGCAGCCCTCTTCCCGTTTCGAGTTCTACCTCGAAGTCCCCGTCGACACGCGCCTTTCGCACCAGTCGCCGAGCTGTCACGCTCGGCGGCAGTGCAGCGACGACTGCCTCACCGGTCTTACCCGCGGCGCCGATCACCGCGATGTCGGCGCCGCGAGCAATTCCGTTCTCCATGAGAGTTTTCCGTCCTAGACGTAGTCGTAGACCGCTGAGGTGGCGCCACCGGAAAGCTGCGCGTAGCCCGGACCCCGATCGAAGAAGGGTTCGTTCTCACCGCGCTCCGAGCGCAACTGATCCCGTAGCTCCGTGGTAGCAGCCTCGTCGACCGACGGCTCGTCACCCTCGATCACGACAACACCGTAGTCGTCGCGTGCACCCTCGACGGAAACCTTGCGCCACTGAATGTCTCGCAAGACCTCCTCGATCGGGCGCTCCAGTGGATCTCCCCAACCGCCACCACCGGTGGTGCGAATCCGTACGACCTCGCCGGCCTTGATCGGCTCGGCATCGGTCAGAGCGTCGAACTCACGCTCGTTCGGTCCACCCGGATCCAGGACCACGGAGAACGGCCGACCGGCCTTGCCGCCCTTGACTCCCCAGCAGGCGAGGATCGAACGATCCGCAATGGACATGAAGTGCGCATCCTTGAGCATCCGGATGTGCTTCTCGTATCCCAGGCCGCCGCGGTAGCGTCCAGCTCCGCCGGAATCCATGGCCAGACCGAGCTTCTCGACGATGAAGGGGAAACGGCTCTCGGTGAATTCGGTCGGCAGGTTCCGTGAATCGGGAACGACGTGAATCGTGTCCTCACCGTCGGCATAATAGCGTCCGCCCGAACCGCCGCCGAGCACCTCACGCATGAGGTACGAGTGACCCTCGAAGTCCTCACCGTAAACACCGGTGTACCTGATGGTCTCCTGGTCGGCGGGCATGTTGCCGTCCACAGCCTTGGCGACAACGCCGGCCAGCACTCCGAGCAGACGGAGGATGACGAACGTGCGCGCGTTGGTGGGGGCAGGGAAGATCGGGGTGATCAATGTTCCCTTTTCGGGGAACTTCATCTCGATCAGCGGTACGACGCCCTCGTTGACATCCAGTTCGGCCATGCGCTCCGGGGTGTCCGCGAGGTTACGCAGAATCGGGGCCAACCACTTGATGAGGAAGTTTCCGTCCGCGTAGTCACCGCAGTGGTTGATCGGGCCCTTTGCCTGCGGTCCGGTTCCGTTGAAGTCCAGGATGAGTCGCTCGCCGCCCTCGTCCTCCGGTCGCGTCTTCGTGAGCGTGATGCGCTGGATGTGGAGCATCGGCTCGTCGACGCCGTCGTGCTCGGCGTAGTCCTCCCACGTGTACTCACCGACCGGGATCTTGCTGAGGATCTCGCGGCGGTACGTCTCGGTGGTCGCGTCCATCATCGCGTCGAAGCACGACTCGACGGTGTCGACGCCGTAGCGCTCGAACAATTCGGTGAGTCGACGCGCACCCATCAGGCACGCCGAGCACTCGGCGTCGAGGTCAGCTGCGAGAGCGTCCGGCATGCGGGAGTTACGCGTCATGATGCGCAGCGCCGCCTCGTTGGGAACTCCCTGGTCCCACAGTTTGATCGGCGGAACCATCAAACCCTCTTCGTACACCGTGGTGGCGCCGGACGGCATGGAGCCGGGGCAGCAACCGCCGATGTCGTCGTGGTGACCGAATGCCTGAACGAACGCAACAACCTTGGGCTCGGCATCGGGAGTGACGCGGGCGAAGACAGGCACCGTGACGCAGAGGTCGGGGAGATGGCCGATGCCACCTTCGGACAGGTAGACGTCGTTGTGGAAGTACACGTCTCCCGGCTTCATCGTCTCGAGTGGGAAGTCCCGGGCGATCGGATGAACCAGGGCGGAATACGAACGGCCCGTGAGCTTGCGGAGGTTCCGGTCGTGAATACCGGCGCGGAAATCGTGAGCGTCACGGATCATCGGCGAACGCGAGGTGCGCGAAATGGAGGTCTCGACTTCCATTTCCACGCTGGCGAGGTAACCGGCGACGATCTCGACCAGAATCGGATCAGGTGACGCGCCGTCGGTAGCGGTGAGTCGGTACGGCTTGGCCGCGGTGGCAGCAGCAGCATCGAGAATGGCGGTCATCACTTCACTCCGTTCGAGTCGGAAGACTTCGAGATACGAATGTTCCCGAAGGTGTCGATACGTGCCGAGAATCCGGGGTGGATCGGGACAGTCGAGCTGAACTCCTCGATCACGGCCGGTCCTTCGATGACGTCACCCGCACCGAGCAGCGTGCGGTCGTAGGTAGCAGTTTCGACCCAGCTGTCGAAATACGATTGCCGCGAACCGGTTCGGGCGGTGTCGGCGCCAGTGCCGGCGGGGATCTCCTTGAGCGTCGGACGCTTGATCGGGCCGATGCCGCTCACGCGCAGGTTGACCCATTCCACGTGCTGCGACGGGTCTCCCCGGAAGTCGTAGCCGTACAGTTCGCGGTGCGCCTGGTGGAACGCCTCGGCCGCGTCGTCCATGATCTGCGCCGTGACGGTACCTTCCGCCACCGGGACGCGTACCTCGAAGGCCTGACCGAGGTAACGCAGATCCGCAGTACGGGAGTACTTGCGCTGCGTCTCGTCGAATCCTTCTTCGGCAAGCGCGATTTCGGCCTCGCCGGCCAACGCGTCGAACTGGCTCTGCAGGTCTTCAGCCTTCAACCGGTCGTGACGACTGACATGCGTCTGGACGTAGTCGTTGCGGACATCGACCGTCAGCAGACCGAACGCGGAGACGTTACCCGGATTGAGCGGGACAAGAACGTCTTTCAGACCCAGGATGTCGACGAGACGGCAGGCGAGCAGGGAGCCGGAACCGCCGAACGTCACGAGGGTGAAGTCGCGAACGTCGAGGCCACGCTTGACGGTGATCTGACGCAGGGCGTTGGCCTGGTTCCACGCCGAAACCTCGAGGACGCCGACCGCGCACTCCTCGAAGCCCAGACTGAGCTGTGTTGCAAGCTCTTCGAGGCCCTTGCGTGCCAATTCCGTGTCGAGAGGAATCTCGCCACCGAGCAGGTGAGGTGGGATGCGGCCGAGCAGGACGTGCGCGTCGGTGATGGTCGGTTCGCTGCCGCCCTTGCCGTAGCACAACGGTCCGGGATCGGCGCCCGCCGACTGAGGGCCGACGCGGAGGGTGCGTTCCGGCGTCATCCACGCGATCGAGCCACCTCCGGCGCCGACGGTCACGACGTCGATCATCGGGATCTTCGACGGGTAGTTGCCCACTCGCCCTTCGGTGGTCAGCGCGGGCTCGCCGCGAACCACGACGGTGACGTCCGTCGATGTTCCGCCGCCGTCACAGGTCAACACCTGCTCGACGCCGGCCGCATCGGCGATCAGCGCAGCACCGAGAGCTCCGGCAGCCGGCCCCGACAGAACTGTCGTAATAGGCTGGTGAACAACCTCTTTGGCCGACAGGACACCGCCGTTGGACTTCATGACATAGAACGGGATGTCGCGAGGTTCGCCGTCGGTGGTCGAGAACTCACGCAGACGATTCGCGATGTTGTTCACGTAGTTTCGGATGTTCGGCTTGACCGCGGCGTCCACGAGAGTGGTGATGGACCGCTCGTATTCGCGGTACTCACGAAGCACCTGGCTCGAGATGCTCACCGTCGCATCGGGGAAGACCTCGAAGAGGATGTCGCGAACGCGCTCCTCGTGCGTCGGATCGGCGTACGAGTGCATGAGGCAGACGCCGATGGTCCGGATGCCGCGGTCCTTGAAGAACTGCGCTGCGCTGCGAACGCTCTCTTCGTCGAGCGGACGAATCTCGCTGCCGTCGAAGGAAAGCCGTCCACCGACGGTGCGTACACGATCGGCGGGAACGATGCGTTCGGGCTTGACCCAGAAGTACGAGTTGCCGTAGCCGTCCGGCACCGACTGACGAGCGATTTCGAGAACGTGCTCGTAGCCTTCGGTGGTGATGAAGCCGAGGTTCTCGACCTTGCCTTCGAGCAGCTTGTTGGTCGCAACGGTCGTGCCGTGGCTGACCGCACCGATCGAGTCGCCGCTCTCGCCGAGCTTGGCGAGTACCTTCTCGATACCGGCGAGAAAGCCCTCGGCGGGATCCGCCGGGGTGGACGGGGTCTTGGTGGTGACGATGGCGCCGGTTTCGTCGTCCACTGCCACGATGTCGGTGAACGTTCCGCCGGTATCGATACCGACCCGAATCTTCCTGGGTTCCACGCTTCCTCCTGAGATCTTTGACTCGTCTCGTCTGGTACCGATCGACGGTTGCGGCCTAGCCGGTGAGTGGCTCGTACCTGACGTGTAGTGCTATTCCACAGGTTCGGAAGGGCGGATTCTTTGTCACAATTCGCCGAATCGGGGGACCAAGGTTCGGCGCACGATCACGAGCGGATCTTCGCCGGCGCCCCCATGGGTTACGCGGACGTGAAAAACGCCCCGAACCTGGTCGGTTCGGGGCGTTTCCCTCATCGTGAATCAGCTGTTGACACCTGAGTGAACTACTCGCGACAACCAGAACGCGCCAGGAATCCGCCTATAGCAACACCTGACAAAGCAATGGCTGC
>NZ_LEKE01000086.1:0-303494 GCF_001029585.1 Rhodococcus sp. ARP2
CCCGAGGAGTTTTCCGCAGAAGTGATCCTCCAAGCCCGCGCGAATGATCTGCTTGCCGTCGTAGAGGTACTCGGGACCGATGAAACCGACCACCGTGTTGACCAGCAGCGGCTCGAGATCTCGAGCCACGGCGTATGCCCTGGTCTCGAGTGTCTGCTGATCGACCGGGGCTCCGCCGGTGCCGTAGTGGGCACCTGAACTGAGGGCGGACCCCTGCCCTGTCTCGAGGTACATGACGTTGTTGCCGACCGTTCCGCGGTTCAAGGAGCGTCCGGCCTCGTTACCTTCGCGCAGTAGCGGAATGTTCACTCCGAAACCGGAATTGGCGCCTTCGGTACCGGCAATCGATTGGAAGACAAGATCGACCGGCACCCCCGATTCGATCAGTCCGATCGTGGTGGTCACGTGAGAGAGCACGCACGACTGAGTCGGGATCTCGAATCGCTGACGGATGTCGTCGAGCAGGTGGAGCAGATCCGAGGTGGCCTGGGGTGAATCCGTCGCGGGGTTGATGCCGATGACGGCGTCGCCACATCCCATCAGGAGACCGTCCAATGTGGCCGCCGCAATGCCGCGTGGATCGTCCGTCGGATGGTTTGGCTGGAGTCGGGTGCTCAGCCGTCCAGGCAGTCCGATGGTGGTGCGGAACCCCGCGGTGACCGTGATGGCCTTGGCGACGGCGATCAGGTCCTGATTGCGCATGATCTTGCTGACCGCGGCAACCATCTCGGGGGTCAGACCGGGACTCACGGCGGACAAGCGTGCTGAAGCTTCCGGCGCCGACGCAGTCTCGAGCAGCCAGTCCCGTAATCCGCCAACAGTCAGGTGGGCCACTGGCGCAAATGCGAGGCGATCGTGGCTGTCGATGATGAGCCGGGTGACCTCGTCGTCCTCGTACGGAACCAACAGATCTTCGAGGAACACAGTCAACGGAAGATCAGCCAGAACCCATTGGGCAGCAGCACGTTCGGCGTCGGAGCTTGCCGCGCAACCGGCTAGTTCGTCACCCGACCGCAGTGGTGTCGCTTTTGCCATCAGATCGACGAGACCGTCGAACGAGTAGTTGGTTCCGGATACCTGCTGGTGATACTTGGCCATCCCGCGACTCATCCCAATTCTTCTTCCGCCTGTGCAAGTACAGCAAACTCCTCGTCCGGCGAGTTGGCAACAAGGTGGTGACGACTGTAGAGACCGAAGTACGCCATCAGAACTCCGAAGGCGACCAACGTCAGCAATGCCGCAACGGGATCGACCAGGAAGGTGGCCACCACCGACACTGCCGCGATCACGAGCGCAAACGAGGTGGTGGCGATACCGCCGGGCGTGCGGTACGGGCGCGGCATGTTCGGCTCACGCTTACGAAGAACGATGTGACTCACCATCATCAGGACGTAGCTGACTGCCGCGCCGAACACCGCCATGTTGAGCAACATGGCACCTTCACCGGTGAGTGAGAGCGCGAAGCCGATGATTCCGGGAACGACGAGCGCGAGAGTGGGGGCCTTGCGCTTGTTGGTCACCGACAGGTTCTTCGGCAGGTAGCCGGCGCGGGAGAGCGCAAACGTCTGACGTGAGTAGGCGTACATGATCGAGAAGAAGCTCGCGACCAGACCGGCAAGTCCGATGTAGTTGACGGCCTTTGCCGCTCCGCTGTCCCCCAGAGCCTCGACGAGCGGATTTCCGGAGGTGGACAGGGCATCGGCGCCGAGCGCACCGGTGGCGAGGAAGAGAACCGTTGCGCCTGTGACGATCAGGATCAACATGCTGATGATGATGCCGCGGGGGACGTTCTTCTCCGGTTCACGCGCTTCCTCGGCGGCCAGCGGCACACCTTCGACGGCAAGGAAGAACCAGATCGCGAAGGGCACGGCGGCCCAGATTCCGAGCAGACCGAATGGCAGGAACGACGAGGATCCGACTGCGCTGGTGTCGACGGCGATATCGGTGAGGTTGGACGAATCGAAAAGGCCGACAGCCGAAACCGCGAACACGACCAGGCCGACGAGTGCAATGGCGGTGATGATGAACATCGCCTTGAGTGCCTCACCGGCGCCGGTGAGGTGAATGCCGATGAAGATCGCGTACACCGCGAGGTACACCCACCACCCGTCGGTGATCCCGAACAGGTTCAGGGACTCGACGTACGCACCGATGAAGGTCGCGATCGCTGCGGGTGCTATCGAGTACTCGATGAGAATTGCTGTGCCGGTGGCAAATCCGCCCCAGGGCCCCATGGCCCGTCTGGCAAACGTGTATCCACCACCAGCGGCAGGAAGTGCCGACGACATCTCGGCCATACCGAGCACCATCGCCAGGTACATCCCCGCGATGACGACGGCCGCGATGAGAAGGCCACCGAAACCACCTTCGGCCAGACCGTTGTTCCAGCCGGCGTAGTCACCGGAAATCACATAGCTGACACCCAACCCCGCAAGCAGCACCCACCCTGCTGTTCCCTTTCGGAGTGTTCGTTTCTCCAGATACGAATTGTCTTCCGCATGGAAGTCTGCGCCGTCGTGGTGTGCACCCGCGGCACCGGCGTTTTTGCCGGTTGCGTGGTCGGAAAGAGACATGTCCATCCTCTGAATCGGTCAAGAATGAGACGACGCACGGTGGATGCGTCGCGTGAAATGAACGGTATGTGGGCGATGTACGGAGAAGGTCGCGTGAAGATGACCGTGCTGTTAACTGGCTGTCATGTGAGCGGCCCCGAGTCTGTTCAGATCTTCTTCAGGCGGCCGTTCTCAGGATCGGGCGGCCGCGCCTGGCACCGGGCAGGCATCGACGGCCTCGGCGACGACCTGGGGAACCGTCGGGGGCGATGGACGCACGCCCGCTTCCCAATCAGCGCCCACGAGAATGCTCGACGCGCCGAGTGCTTCGTTTTCGTCCGGTGTGAATGCCCTTGCTCGACTGAGGAATCTGAATCCTTCAGGAGACTCCAGGCTGAATCCGCTGCCGCGGCCGGGCACGACGTCCAGCACCAACTGGGTGTGCTTCCAGGCTTCGAACTGTGATCCGGAAATCCAGACCTGTACAGCGTCGGTTCCGGTGGGAAGGTCTTCGGGAATCTCTCCGACAGCAAGTCGGAGATCGACGATTCCGAGTAGTACGTCACGGTCCCCGACGATGAATTCGCCTGAGGGATAACACATCGGGGCCGAGCCGTCGCAGCATCCGCCGGATTGATGCATCATCAGTTCGCCGTGAGTCCCGCTGAGGCGGCGTAGCAGGTCAGCCGCCCCAGCGGTGGTCACCAACCGGGGTGGAACGGCGCCGGTATCGGGTGTGTCCGTGGCGCTCATTCCAACCTCCGTGTGTTTGTGCAGGTTTCGCGTGTTGCAGTCTTGCGCACCGGCACCCGCAGCGAGGGGCTCACGGGTGCCGGTGGGTCGATCAGAAGAAGCCCTGAGCCTTCTGGGCGTAGCTGACCAGGAGGTTCTTGGTCTGCTGGTAGTGCGAGAGCATCATCAGGTGGTTCTCGCGGCCGATGCCGGACTGCTTGTATCCACCGAAAGCGGCGTGTGCCGGGTACTGGTGGTACGTGTTGGTCCAGACGCGACCGGCCTGGATGTCGCGGCCTGCTCGGTACGCGACTCCGCCGTCGCGGGACCAGACACCGGCGCCCAAACCGTAGAGCGTGTCGTTGGCGATTTCGATGGCCTCGTCGTAGTCCTTGAACGAGGTGACCGAGACGACGGGTCCGAAGATCTCTTCCTGGAAGATGCGCATCTTGTTGTTGCCGGTGAACACCGTCGGCTGGACGTAGTAGCCGCCGGACAGGTCTCCGCCGAGTTCGGCCCGCTCACCACCGGTGATGACCTTGGCGCCTTCGGCCTTGCCGATCTCGATGTACGAGAGGATCTTCTCGAGCTGATCGTTGCTGGCCTGGGCACCGATCATGGTGTCGGTGTCGAGCGGATCCCCTTGGCGCACAGCCTTGGTGCGAATGGCGGCCATCGCGAGGAACTCGTCGAAGATGTCTTCCTGGATCAGCGAACGTGACGGGCAGGTGCAGACCTCGCCCTGGTTGAGGGCGAACATCGTGAAGCCCTCGAGTGCCTTGTCCTGGTAGTCGTCGTTGGAGGCGAGGACGTCGGAGAAGAAGATGTTGGGGCTCTTGCCACCGAGTTCGAGGGTCACGGGGATGAGGTTCTGCGACGCGTACTGCATGATCAGGCGACCTGTGGTGGTTTCACCGGTGAACGCGATCTTCTTGATACGCGGGCTCGACGCGAGCGGCTTTCCGGCCTCGACGCCGAAGCCGTTGACGATGTTGAGCACACCGGCAGGCAGCAGGTCACCGATGATGCCGATGAGGTGCAGGATCGAGACGGGTGTCTGCTCGGCAGGCTTGAGCACGATGGCATTGCCGGCAGCAAGGGCGGGTGCGAGCTTCCACACGGCCATGAGGATCGGGAAGTTCCACGGAATGATCTGGCCGACTACGCCGAGCGGCTCGTGGAAGTGGTACGCCACGGTGTCGGAGTTGATCTCCGAAAGCGAACCTTCCTGTGCGCGAATAGCTCCCGCGAAGTAACGGAAGTGATCGATGGCGAGCGGAATGTCGGCGTTGAGGGTCTCGCGGATCGGCTTGCCGTTGTCCCACGACTCGGCGAGTGCGATGGATTCGAGGTTCTCCTCCATCCGATCAGCGATCTTGTTCAAGATGATCGCGCGCTCGGCGACCGAGGTCTTGCCCCAGGCCGGAGCTGCTGCGTGCGCTGCGTCGAGAGCGAGCTCGATGTCTTCTGCGGTGGAACGAGCCACATCACAGAAATTCTGTCCGGTCACCGGTGTCGGGTTCTCGAAGTACTGACCCTTGACCGGAGCAACCCATTCGTTGCCGATCCAGTTGTCGTATCGAGACTGGAAGGACATGATCGCGTCGGCGGTACCTGGGCGGGCGTACACGGTCATTGCAAGCTCCTATGTAAACGTGATCTTCCTGGGCGCACCCACCAATTCGGTGACTGCAATCCCACCCCCCGGTGGGGTGTGATTCACAACACTAGGAGTTGCAACGTTGCAAGTACGTTGCGTGCGAGAAACGCAGATGATTCTCAGATGCCCAATTGGCGGTCGAGGAGATCAATTCTTGCCTGGACCTGCGAATACAGCGGAGATTGAGGATCCAACGTGGACAGGTAGGCCTCCCACACGACGGAGTCTTCGCGCCCATGTACGGACGTGGTCCACCGGGCCAGAAGGTTGGCGTCACCTCCACGCAGCAGAGCCGCCTGAACCCTGGTGCGTAGTTCTTCCCGCACCTCTTCGATTCCCGGGGAGGCCGAGCCTGCCAGTACCGGGCCCGAATACAGTTTCATCGCCGTCGCCGCGTCTCCGCGATCCAACGCTGCCCGCACGTCGCCGACGTCTGTCGTGAACTCCGTGATGATCCGATAAGGACGCGAAGCCAGCCGGTCGGCGCCGAAAACCTTACGAAGCCGCGACATTTCCGCGCGAATGGTCACTGCGTCGAGCTCCCCCTCGTCGAGCAGGACCGCAAGGCGGTCGGAGCTCAGACCCTCCGGATGTTCGGAGAGCAGAAGGAGAATCTCGGCGTGACGCTGCGAAATCGGGATGCGGTCACCACCGCGAACCAGCGTCGGCCGGCCGGCACCGAATGTTTCGAGGCGCGGAGCCGTGGCGCTGAGCGGGATAGGCGAGTTCAAGAGGTGGAATCGCAATTCCGATTCGGCGGCCGCAACAGTTGCACGGATCAGCGACAGCACTTCGGGAACCGCGACCCTGGGACCACCGGTGATGTCGATGGCACCAAGGATTTGCCCAGTGGTGGGATCGTGGACGGGTGCGGCCGAACAACTCCAGTCGTGCACGGTTCGGTTGAAATGCTCGGATCCGAAAATCTGTACGGAGTGGTCGAGAGCAAGCGCCGTTCCCGGCGCATTGGTGCCGACACGATCTTCGCTCCAGTCGGCGCCTTCGACGAAGTTCATGGACAACGCTTTGTCCTTGGCCGAGTTGTCACCCTCCACCCAGAGCAGTCGACCGTGTGCGTCGCTGATCGCGATCAGCAATCCGGTCTCGGCAGCATCTTCCACCAGGAGTTTCCGAATCACCGGACGGATCAGTGACATGGGATGCGCGGACCGATATTTTTCGAGTTCCAACCCCTCGAGCATCTCAGGATTGCCGACAACGTCAGGATTTACTCCCTTGTTGCGGCTCCGCATCCAGGACTCGAGCACGACCGAACGGACATGGGAGTCGTCGGTCAGCCCTTGGCCGGGCACGCCGCGGGCATCGATGAACGACTGATGGGCAGACGAAAGTCGCCGCGCGAGTAACGCGACGTCATCGCCTGGCCTGACCGCCACCCACGGGTTGCCGGACACAGCCTGTTCACGTGCCATATTTTGCGTTCCTCCGCTCCGTGGACCACTGTAACGCCGATCACAGCCCATAGGCGAGAACGACCATTCGGTATGACTGTCGACCTAGCCTGCTGCCCCTCGCGGCCACTCGTCACCGAGCAGGATGGCGCTTGCTCGTTCCGCGACCATCACCGCGGTCGCGTGTGGGCCGCGGGTCGGGATCGTCGGCAGGATTGACGTGTCAACAATACTGAGTCCTGCCGCGCCGATCACACGGCACCGATCATCGACGACTGCGAACAGGTCCGATTCGGCACCCATCACGCAGCTACCGGACATGTGCAAGGACGTACCGAGGCGAGATTCGATCCACTCGTCTGTGTACTCCACGACGGGGCGATCGATCAACCCGGTGTCGGCGATCGACTCGAGAAGGTTCTCGGCGATCTGCATTCCTTCCCGAATGGCTGCTCGATCGTGCGTCGACGCGACGTAGTTGTATCGAATACGCGGTGCCCCAGCGGGATCCCCCGATGCCAGTTCGATGCTCCCACGACTGCGCGGCGCCATGAGGACCACCCCGACGCCGTGATCCATGCGAGGCACACCGGGAACCAAGTCTGTGAAAGATGCGGTGTACGGACGGATTTCAAGCTCGGCGAGATTGAGCGCAGTCTCCAGCACCGGTGTCTGCGAGCGAATCGTACGAGGCGTCGAAAAATGGTACGGCAGCAGCACTTCCGGATGGTCGACGAAGTTCTGGCCGACGCCAGGCCGATCGAGAATGACGGAAACTCCTTGCTCTGCAAGTTGTTCCGCCGGACCAACACCGGAATTCAAGAGAATGTGCGGCGTCGCCACCGCACCCGAACACACGATCACGTGGTCGGCACGAATGCGTCGGACGTTGCCGTCGTCGAGAACGTCGACGCCGATCGCACGGGTTCCCGAGAATACGATGCGAATGACGTTCACTCCGGATTCCACCCGCAAATTCGGGCGGTGCAACGCCGGCATCAGATACCCGATCGCAGTACTGATCCGACGATGATCCGCCACGTTCAGTGGCACTCGGCCGACGCCGAACGAGTCCGGCGCATTCTTGTCGACGTCGTCGGGAAAACCTGCTCCGAGCGCTGCCGCATGAAACTCACCGCTCAGTGGATGCAGTTGGTCCCACGCTCGACGCTCGACCGGGATCGGACCGGCGGTCCCGTGGAACTCGCCCTCGAAATCACGATCCGTCTCAGACTTCTTGAAGTACGGCAAGACGTCGTCGTATCGCCAAGCACTCGGCCAGTTCTCGAAATCTGCGCGGGTCGCTCGAGTGAAGTACGCACCGTTGACGGCCCCGGACCCACCGAGCGTCCGCCCGCGCGCAATCGTGGACGCCCGACGCGGTGTCAGTTCGACCGGATACGTCCACGTGTATTCGCTCGCAGGTCCGACCGGCAGTCGGTACGGATCACCCAGGACGTCCGGAAGTTCGAGCGCCGAACGATATCCGCTTCCCGATTCGAGGAGCATCACCGTGGCGGATGGATCTTCACTGAGCCTAGCTGCGACGACGCAGCCACACGTGCCACCACCGACAACCAGGAAGTCTGCGTAGTCGGCTTCTGTCACTTGGTGATTCGAGGTTTCAGCGCCGCCCAGTCGCGAGCGTCGAACGCGCCCCGCCAGAGTCCGACTCCATACGCGATGTCATCTGCTCGTTTGAAGAAGACGTACCGAACCGGACCCAGCCCGCCTGGCTCACGGTGGCGATACCAGTCCACCAAACCTTCGGTGACTGCCGCAGCGACGGCCAGTCGCCGAATTCGACGGGAAGCGATCACCGCCAGAAGAGTCACCGGCCAGTAGTGACGACACATCGCCGAGGCGAGTTGCCAGAATCCTCCGACAAACCCCTGCGCAGTGAGGATCGCTGCGATCCGGGTGGGCTGACTCAGCCCGTTGAACATCTTTCGCAGGCGATACACCGTGAAGAGCAGAGCACCCAGCGCACTCGCAAGACCGGAACGGGTCAGTGTTGCGGCGGCGATGCACGCGAAGAGCGTCGAGAACGACATCGCCATCGGCGGAACCGAACCCTCGTGTCTTGCAGCCAACGGCGCCGCGCCCGTGCCGTAGAACGCTCTCCTGGCGAACCACTTGTCGAACTGAACTCGATGATCGTGGGCGACATGCGCAACCGGTTCGTACCTCAGTCGCCAACCCGCAGCCTGCAGTCGCCAGCAGAAATCGACGTCCTCGGCCACTTCGAGACTCTCGTCGAAACCGTTGCATTCGAGTGCCACGTCGCGCCGGACGATCACGGCCGCGCTGGGAACATAGGCGACCGGACTTCCCGACTTCACCGCAGCTTCTTTGCGTCCGAGGTCGAGAGACGATCGCATGTTCTCGTACCGCGCCAGCGCCGTCCCGTACGGATCGAGGGCGACGATGCGGGGCGCAACAAGGGCAACCCCTGGATCGCTGAAGTGGCCCAACATCAACTCGAGCCAACCGGCACGCGGTATGACGTCGGAGTCGAGGAAAGCTACGAAACGTGTTTGGGCCGAACGCAATCCCGAGTTTCTCGCTGCCGAGGGTCCGCGGGCGCTCTCGTGCCGCACCACTGTGATGGTTCCGGTGCCCGGGCAGGCGCGACGGGGCTCCACCGGCACTTCCGAACCGTCGTCGACAACGATGACGGTCAGATCCTTGAGGACGGGCAGTAGGCGTTCGACGCCGGCCTGGTTGTCCTTGACCGGAATCACGACGGTGACATCTGCAGCAGACGGTGTCGACATCGGACGAGGATTCGCGACGCCTGAATCGAGAAGGTGACGAGCAACCGCAGCGCTCTGCTGGTCGACCACCTCGAGGAAGCCGTCACCGATCATCGCCGCAGCCGTCGGAGCCAGCTTGAGCATCCGTGTCGGAGAGCCGCCGATGAGCACCCGGCCGCCCGAGTACGTGCGCACCTTGGGGTCCAACCGAATGCCGAAGCCGTCGGGGAGTCTTGCTGGTCGCATCAGATGATCGTAAGGGACGTAGCCCGTCGTGCTGCAACTCGTCGCAGCCTCGAAAGCCGTCGCAGGTGGACCGTCCGCCCCCACTCGGTCGTGGTCGTCACCGAAGCCTCCCATCTGGACCAGGCTCCCACCGGGCCAGTCCATCCGTCACGCGTCCTACCAACTCACCGAAGATGTATGCGCCGTCTTCGGCGGTAGCCCCGACTGGATTGCCGAGAACGCCGTTTTGCGACACAGCGACCATACCGCCCGAACGCATTCCTGGCATCAGGTCCGCGATAGGAGACAAATTTCCTGTCTCAGCAAGGCTCATGTGCACCAAATCGGGCGAAAGGTGCAGCAATAGGCTCGTTTCAGTGTGCCCCGCGTGCGCATCGGCACCCGCAACAGCGCACGGCACCCAAGCGGCGTCACGTCCCTCGTATCGAAGAAGTGCCACAGCTTTGGCCAGCGCGGGACCATTTCCGCCGTGGCCGTTGACGAACAGCACCCGCTTCGTCCACCTGAACGCCGACCTTCCGTATTCGACGACGAGGGTTTCCATAGCCTCGGCACCGATCGAAATCGTGCCGGCAAACCCTTCGTGTTCGCCGCTCGCCCCGTATTCGATGGCCGGGGCCACGACGACGTCGGGCAGGGCCTGTGCGACTGCTCTCGCGATCCGGGTGTCGGTATCGAGAGGCAGGTGCGGTCCGTGTTGTTCGAAAGAACCGACCGGGACCACGACGGTGAGCGCAGTGCCCTCGAGCGCAGGACTCGGGATGGCAGCAAGGTCACGCGGAGAACTCATCCCCCGATCGTATTGGTGCCGGCTCCTCTCACCGCAACACAGCATGCGGATACACCGGGGCATGGTTGTGCCCCGGTGTATGAGTTTTCAGTTGTCGCGGTTCACGCCGCTGTCGGTGGACTGTTCCCGCCGATCGGATGCTGATACGGATCGATCGACATGGGCGGATAGAACACCGACTTCCGATCCGGACCGATCTCCACCCGCCACTCCGTGTGGTGCATCGTCCGATGATGATGACCGCACAACAAGATCAGATTGTCGAGATCCGTTGGGCCACCGTCATTCCAATGAACAATATGGTGAGCATCGCACCACCCCGACGGCGTCCCACACCCCGGAAACGCACACCCACCATCACGAACCGCCAACGCCCGCCTCTGCGGCACCGTCGCTGTTCTCGCTTCCTTGCCGCAGTCGAGCGGAACACCGTTCTCATCCAACAAAATCCGCGTGACCGTGCAGTCGCACGCCAGCATCCGTGCAGTGTCGATGCTGATCGGGCCCACCCAATCCGCCCACGCAAATCCCAGCTCCTCGGTGGACGGCAAGAGGTCTTTCAGAACTTTAAGGTCCGTCATGTCTTTCGCCGACGCAGTCACCGTGATGTGCGGTTTCACGCCGCCCTCGATCGGACCCAACCCCGCCCGCTCATACCGGCGCAACAACTCGCAAAACCCGTCCGCACGCCGTAATGCCGGAGTACGCGTGTCCTTGACACCGTCCTTCTCCGGCGTCGGCGCCGACAAACTCGACAACAACGTGATCAACCGCGCCCCGTTCACAGCATCCAGATCACCCTTCACAGTCACTCTGCCGTACAAGCCTTTCGAGGCGTAGAACTCATTACGCTCCGAATCCTCCCCGACCGGAACACCGTCCTCACGCTTGCCGTACTGCTTCTCGATCCGCCGAATCGCTGCCCGCACCGCATCACAATCGGCAATGTTCTTCGACGCCAACCCGAGCAGAATCCCGCGAGCCTTGTCCACATCCGCCAGGGTCATGTTCTTCGGCGGATGCTGACAAAACGACGCCACCTGACGCGCCTTCAACGCATCCACATCACCCCGGTGAAACGCATCCGCCACAACAGGTTCGAGCATCAACAACCGCGCCAACCCGACCAGCAGACTGCACTCACCGATCTCCAAATTCGTCGAACCATGCAACCACTGCGCGATCGCCCGAAAACCCTTCCCACCGAGAACCTCACGGGAAAACATTTCCACAATCAGCAACACCATCCGCGACTGCAACTCATGCCGGACACGCACCAGATCGAGAACCTCACCCTTGAGGCCCTCGCCATCCAGCTGCCATGCTTCCCGACTGTTCATACCGAAAGTTTAATCGAACATACTTTCGAGAACCAGAGACAAAACGGACGACTTATATCGCCAACGCAGCCCGATGCCCCTCAATGACCGCTGCGTGCGAACGTCTCGGAGACAAGGCGTCACCGATGCGAAATATCTCGAAAGAACTTCCCCGCAAGGAGTTCCACAACTCGTCTACAGGTTCCTGCTGTGTCGCGAAGACCACCCAGTCGACCGCAACTTCCTCGACCACACCCGTCGGAAGGTGAACCAAGCTCACGAGCGGCGAGGCTCCAGTGCTCACCGAAGTCACCATCAGATCCGTCCGTT
Source organism: Rhodococcus sp. ARP2 (assembly GCF_001029585.1). Lineage (NCBI taxonomy): Bacteria > Bacillati > Actinomycetota > Actinomycetes > Mycobacteriales > Nocardiaceae > Rhodococcus > Rhodococcus sp. ARP2. The sequence continues at coordinate 11,798 of NZ_LEKE01000086.1, forward strand.
GCACGATCGACTTCTCGAACGCCCGGCGGTTCCACCCCTCGAAATCCAGGGTGACGCTCAGATCTTGGGCAACCACCATACCGTTGGTCGCGATCGTGACAGCGCAACCTCGATCAGCCAGGAATTCCGCCACCGACGTACCTTGATGGAATCCCAACTCGTCGTATACGAGCACCGTTCCGCTCGGTAGAACCCTGCCGTCGAGCACGTCCCGTACGCCCGCCACTCGGCTCGACTCGCTCGCCCATGCTGGGCGCACGGGCCGCGCCCCGGTTGCGATCACTACCACGTCGGGCGCCCTTTCCTCCACAATCACAAGGTCAGCTCCAACACCCAGCTCGATCGTCACACCGCTTCGGCGACACTCCGATTCGAGATTTCGGACGAGGTCGGCGAGCTCCCGTCGAGCGGGGACCACCGAGGCGGTAAGAATCTGTCCGCCAAGTCTTCGTTCACGCTCGAACAGCGTCACCGCATGACCTCGCTGGGCCGCGGTGGCCGCAGCTTGCAGGCCGGCCGGGCCGCCGCCAACTACCATCACCGTGCGGCCCCGTCGCCGCGGCATCGGCAGTGGGACCGATTCCCGACCGGCGCGCGGATTTTCGGTGCACCCCAACCAACGCCCCAGACCCATCCGCCCGACGCATTCCTGGTTGCAGGACAGGCAGGTTCGCACCTGTGACGATTGACCGGCACGCGCCTTGTTCACGAAATCCGGATCGGCGATCTGCCCGCGAACTACGCCCACCAGATCGCATACACCGTCCTCGAGTGCAGCTTCGGCTTGCTCCGGCGTCTTGAAACGGCCGACTCCGACGACTGGAAGATCGACGACCTCCCTGATCGCAGACGGGACGAAGTTGGCGTAGCCGGTGGGTACAGCCATCGATGCTTCGACCAGATGCAGTGTTTCCGTGGCCATTCCGACGGTGGTGTTGATGTAGTCGACGTGACCGTCAGCTTCGATCAGTTGGGCGGTGGTTACCGCGTCGGACAGTTCGATGCCACCCCGCGTTCCTTCGTATCCACTCAGGCGCACACCGAGCACACGATCCGGGCCGATGGCCTTACGCAGTACCCCGAGCACTTCGAGAAGGAAACGCGCACGATTCGCCACGCCCCCGCCGTAGCGATCGGTGCGCAGGTTGGTCGAGGGTGCGAGAAACGCGCGCACGATGGACGACTGCGACGCCTGCAATTCCACCCCGTCGAAGCCACCGGCGACGCAGTTGCGCGCAACAAGGGCGAACCCTGCGAGAATCTCGGCGATGTCCGCGTCGTCGACAGCTTTGGGCACCTCGCGGAACAACGGATCCGCAACGGCGCTCGGCGCCAACAGCGGCGATCGCGAATAGGTTCCAGCGCCCTGACCCCCATTGTGGTTGATCTGCGCGAGAATCGACGAACCATGTGCATGAACGGCGTCGGTGATCCGCCGGTATCCCTCGATCGCTTCCGGCCGATAGCCCGCAATCATCTTCTCGTACGGTCGATCCGAAGGATGCGTCGAGTGCTCCTCGGTGATGATCAGACCCGCACCGCCGCGTGCCCGCGCCTCGTAGTAGCTCGCGTGCTGCTCCGTCGGCAACCCGTTCTCCGCGTAATTGGTCAGGTGTGCGGAGAACACGACCCGATTGCGGAGTGTCAGGTTGCCCAGGCGCAGTGGCGCGAAGAGGCGCGGGTACGGCGTCATCAGACCTTGGAGTTTCCTTGATCGAGAGCGATATGACTTGCCGTGACGGTGCGTGAACCGTCACCCGCGAGCCACAGAACGGTATCGGCGATCTCGTCGGGTTCGGCGAACGCGATGTCCGAGAGGATCGGAGTGAAGTTGGGAAGGTACTGCGGGAACTTGGCAAACACCTCGAGCGCACCCTGGTCGACACCCATCGGCGTATTTACTCCGTAGGGATGGATCGAGTTGACCCTGATCTTGTACTCCCCCAGTTCCTTTGCCGCGGCCTGTGTCAGACCGACGAGACCGAACTTGGCGCTCGCGTAGTGCGCCTGTCCGGGCAGCGCCTTGAGTCCGGCCACCGAACTGACCACGATGATCGATCCACCGCGCCCACCTTCGATGATCGCCGGCACCGATGCCTTCAGAGTTTTCCAGACTCCGGTCAGGTTGATGTCGATCAGGGTTTCCCACTGCTCGTCCGACATTTCCCAGAATCGATTCCAGTTACAGACCCCGGCGTTGGCGACCACGATGTCGAGGCGTCCGAACTGCTCGACACCGTCCTTGACCACCGCGGTGAGCGCTGCGCCGTCACGGACATCTACCTCGCGGGCGAGGATCTTCCCACCCTCCGCTTCGACCAGACGTATCGTCTCGGCAAAGTCCTCGGAAGTTGCTGCGTCGTAAGAATTGTCCGACGCCACCGACGCGCACACGTCGACTGCGATGATCGCTGCTCCCTCGCGCGCCATCTTGACTGCGTGCGCACGTCCTTGGCCGCGCGCTGCGCCGGTGATGAAAGCAACGCGACCTTCGAGCGAACGAACTGAACCCTGTGTCATGAGATAGCCCTCTCTGCAGAATTGAAACTCGTTCTAGTAGTAAACCCTGCAAAGCGCCCTTCGCGGATGGATTCGAGAACAGTTCTCGGGGCAACCGAGTCACCCACCTGGATGTCGGCCGCTTCCTTCAGCGTTTCGTTCGGCAGACGAGGCGAACAGTCGATCACCACTTCACACTCGAGCTGTGACCGCTCGCCGGTATGAGCGTGCTCGACGCAGACGGCCCCTGAGGCGATTTCGATGACACGGGACGCGAGCACCCTGGTGACCCCGGCCTGCTGGATGCGCGTGTTGGCGCCGACCAGATCCCCACTCGCACCGAGCCTCGAACCGACGATGCTGTCCGGGGTCACAATCGAGACGGAGACGCCCTCGGCCGCGAGTGCTTCTGCGAGCGCCACCGCGATCGGTCCACCGAGCGGATCGATCAGCGCGACCGGACCCGGCCCCACGGTGGTCAACTTCCCGAAGGCTTCCGACGCATCCAACCACCGAACCGAGTCGTCGACCGGATACGTCGGCGGCCGCGCAGCACTACCGGTGGCAACCACAACCAGCTCGCCCCGACTACGTGCATCACGCAGGTCCTGCGCGTCGACCGCCGCCCCGGTCCGCATCGTCACGCCGCTACGACGGCATTCGTCCTCGAGCCACTGTGCGAGGAGTGTGAACCGGCTGCGGCCGTCACCTCGCGCAAAAGTTCGGATCATGCCGCCGAACTGCGATGAACTCTCGACGAGTGTGACCGAGTGCCCCGCCACCGCCGAGATCCGCGCGGCTTCCATCCCGGCGGGGCCACCCCCCACGACCAGCACGGCTCCCGGTGCCGAAATCTGCTCTCGCTCATCGGGGTCCACCGTCTCGAAACCCGCGCTCGGATTCCCCACGCACGTCACGACCGGGTTGCGAGGATCACGCACGAGGCACGTCTGATTGCAGAGCACACACGGCCGTGGACGATCACCGCGCGCGGCTTTCACGACCAGGTCCGGGTCCGCGATCTGGGCCCTGGTCATCTCGACGAACTCGGCCACTTCCAGCGCTGCACGAGCGTCGGCAATGTCCACGACGCTCCCCTGCACGACAACCGGAATCGAGACCGCGGCCTTGATCTCACGGCACAGATCGAGGTTGAAGTTCGGCGGGCAGTGAAAGTCGGGTCGGTACCCCTCTGACGAATAGAGTCCGCCACGAACGACGACAAGGAGATCGAGTAGTGGCGACAGATCGCGTGCAAAACCGGCGGCGAGATCGGGTGTCAGTCCCGCCCATGGTGCTTCCTCGTCGCAGGACAACCGCAGGGAGACAACGTGGTCCGACCCGACTTCCTCGCGCACTGCCGAGATGATCTCGCGAACAAGGGCAACGCGATCAGTGCCGTATCGGTCTTGCCGAGTGTTGGTCAGACCCGAAAGGAATTGTCGCAAAATGCTTCGAGGACCGGCATCGAGTTCCACTCCGTCCATTCCCGAAGCGATGGCCATTGCCGACGCTTCACGAAATCCGGCTATCAGCTGGTCGATTTCCGGCTGCCCCATTGCCATCGGCAACTCACGCGTCACCGGGTCGGCCACTCTTGACGGTCCCCACAGCACCGACTGGGAGTAGGCGCTCGATCCCTGCATCCCGGTATGACCGAGCCCGGCAAGAACCAGCGTTCCGTACGGAGCACATGCAGCCGCGATCGACTGCCACCCCGGGCCGCACTCCGACGCCAGCGGTGCCCGCTCGTACGGCCAGTCGTTCTCCAATACCGAGGCCACTTCGGTGACGACGATTCCGGCTCCACCCTCGGCGCGGCGCTGGTAGTACGCACGGTGCCGATCGGAAAGTGATCTTCCCACAGCAAGATTGGTCTCATGCGGACCGAAAACAACCCTGGACCGGACGAAGCGTCCGGCCAGGGTTGTGTGTTCGTCGAGTGTCAATTCACAGCTCTATCGGAACCGCAATCTCAGCTGGCGCCCAGTGAGCGTGTGAAGCCTTCCGGGATCACCAGGTCTGCCGGGCTCAGTTCCGTGACGGACGAGTGGCCAAGGCCCATCAGCCCCGAGTCGATGCCCATCCGCATCAGGTCGAGCACGTTCTCGACACCGGCCTGGCCGTTTGCCGAGAGACCCCACAGGTAGGCGCGCCCGAGCATAACGGCCTTGGCTCCGAGTGCTAGCGCCTTGACGACGTCGCCGCCGCGTCGAATGCCGCCGTCGAGAACAACTTCCACCTGATCGCCCACGGCCTCGGCAATGCCCGGGAGCACGCGGATCGGCGCCGGGGTGCCGTCGAGGTTGTTACCACCGTGGTTGGAGACCGAGATAGCGGAGACACCGGCGTCGACAGCTCGCTTGGCGTCGTCGATGCGCATGATGCCCTTGAGCATGAACGGTCCACCCCACTGCTCACGAAGCCAGGCGATGTCTTCCCACGTCGGAAGCGGGGTCTGCATCCACTCGCCGTACGCGCCGAAGAACGTCGGTGCCGGCTGGCCGGGAGCCGCGAGGTTGGGTGTTGTCAGGTCGGGGATCTTGCCGGTCTTGGCGAACTCCAGCAACCACTTCGGGCGCATGATGCCCTCGGGAGCGAACTGGAACATCGCCTTGAGGTCCATCTTTTCGGGGATGGACGGGCTGCCCCAGTCGCGACCGTACGAGAAGGACCAGTCGGTGGTGATGATCAGGCCCTTGGCACCGGCAGCGCGAGCGCGCTCCATACGCTGCAGGAGCACGTCGCGGCTGCCGACCCAATACATCTGGAAGAAAACCTGCGGGTTGGCCGCGGCAACTTCTTCGATGGACTTGCTGGCGAAAGAACTCAGTCCGATGGCTGTTCCCCGTGCTGCAGCCGCACGAGCTACCGCTACCTCACCGTCGGGGTGCACTGCCTGCACACCTGTCGGTGAAATCATGACGGGCAACGAAATGTCCTGGCCCATAATGGTGGTGGACATCTCGCGCTTGTCCGACAGTCCCGCAGCGTGAGGAGCGAAACCCAGTTCGCTGAATGCCGCGACGTTGTCGTCGACCGTCAGCCCTTTCTCGGATCCCGCCACCAACGCCGCGTACACGGACTTGGGCAACCTCTTCTTCGCACGGCGCTGTGCTTCTGCCACCGTCTCGAAGAAAGCATTCTTAGCCATTGAACTGACCTCTCTGGGGTGCAGCTTTCGCCGCACTGTCGGTATCGCGCAGTAGTTACTGCATTCCCGCAAGCGGGTTTTCGTCACAAATCTTGGCGGGCGGACGCATCATCAGTGTCAGTGGCACCGATGCACGTGGGGTCTTACGTTGACCGGAACGGGAGTGATCGACGCTGGACTTCGGGACCTCTCCCGCCGACGCCAATGCCATTTCACCGTTGCCGATGACGCATTCGGGGTCAGGTCCGTCCATCGGCAGTCCGGTGAAGAACTTGGCTGCCATGCAGCCACCCCGGCAGGAGTCGTAGTGATTGCACTTGCTGCAGGCGCCACCGGTCTGCGGCGAGCGCAGCTCCTCGAACAGGTCCGAGTGCTGCCAGACTTCCTGGAATCCACCGTCTTTCACGATGTTTCCGGCGAGGAACTGCTCGTGAATCGCGAACGGGCATGCGTACACGTCACCGACCGGGTCGATCAGGCACACGACGCGGCCCGCGCCACAGAGATTGAGACCGGGCAGTGCATCGCCGAACGCGGAGAGGTGGAAGAACGAGTCGCCCGTCAGGACGCCTTCGCCGTTGGCCACCAACCAGTTGTAGAGCTCACGCTGCTGCTCCAGGCGTGGGTGCAGGTCGTCCCACACATCGGCGCCGCGACCCGAAGGGCGCAGTCGAGTGATGCGCAGGGTCGCGTCGTACTTGTCCGCGAGAGCCTTGAACTCGTCGAGCTGACTGACGTTGTGCCGCGTGACGACCACCGAAATCTTGGCGTCCTTGAAGCCGGCTTCCTTCAGGTTCGCGAGAGCCCGCTCGGCCATTGCGAACGAACCAGGCCCGCGCACAGCGTCATTGACCTCAGCGGTGGCACCGTCGATGGAAATCTGCACGTCGACGTAGTCACTGGCCGCAAGCCGTGCCGCGACCTTCTTGTCGATCTTCACGCCGTTGGTGGAGAACTTCACGCCAACCTGGTGGTCCGTTGCGTAATCGACGAGCTCCCAGAAGTCGGAGCGTACCGTCGGCTCGCCGCCACCGATGTTGACGTAGAAGACCTGCATACGTTGCAGCTCGTCGATGATGGACTTGCACTGTTCGGTGCTCAGCTCGTTGGGGTCACGGCGACCCGACGACGAAAGGCAGTGCACGCAGGACAGGTTGCAGGCGTAGGTGAGTTCCCACGTCAGGCAGATGGGGGCGTCGAGTCCGAGTTCGAACTGATCGACGAGGCGACCCACCTTGGCGGGCGGAGAGGGCTGTTCAAGAACTGAGGTCATGGCTGTGTCCTCGCGAAGAAATGAAGCGGGCGAACGTGCAGAAGGGCTGTTCCGCACGTGGGGGCGAGCGTCTGGCTCAGACAGGCACGATCATGTGCGAATCGGCGAGAGTGCTCAGCGCGCGGGCATATTGGGGAGCCGCGTCATCTTCGATGCCTTGCGCACGTAGTGCGGACCTGACATCAGGATGGTCTGGCAACGCCTTGACCACCGCAACGATGGTCGTGTTCTTCAGGAACGACAGCTTGCGCGTTCCGAAGTGGTAGAGCAACGCCCCGAAAGGTTCGGGGCGAAGCGCTACCTGCGGGTGGAGTTTCCACCCCGCATCGAGATCCAAAGCAGACACGGTCAGTACACGCCGCACATGCCGTCGATGGAAACTTCCTCAACGAGGGACTCCTCGACGAGGTCGTTCTCGAGCGCCTTGTTGTCACGATCTGACATGGATTCCTCCTGCGGTCGCACTCCGTCTGGAAGTCTGTAGATCAGACTTCCAACCTGGGAGTTGGTGGTCACTAGTGGGACTTCACTGTGACTCGGTTCACCACTGTAATGGCATCGAGTGCAGAATGACACACATGGAGCGAAAAAAGTATGCGTAGCCGCAAGAAACCGTCCGCTCGGATAGGTCGTCGCCCCTCCACAACGAGGGAGGGAATCAGCACGATCGGCATCGAACTGTTCTCCACCGTCGGCTTCAACGAGGTGAGCGTCGACCAGATAGCCGACGCCGCCGGCATCGCGCGCCGGACTTTCTTTCGCTACTTTCCGTCCAAGAACGCCGTCCCCTGGGGCGACTTCGACGGACATCTCGACGAGATGCGCGAGCACCTGGATTCACTGCCCGCTGACATACCGTTGGTCGACGCACTCGAATCCGCATTGTTGACGTTCAACACCTTCCCGCCGGAAGAGACTGCGGTACATCGCAAACGGATGGAATTGATCCTCGAAGTTCCGACGCTTCAGGCATACTCTGTGGTGATGTACGAAGGTTGGCGGCAGGTGGTCGCCGACTACGTCGCACGCCGAATGAATCTCGAGCCGACCGATCACGGCCCACGCACGGTCGGCTATCTTCTGCTCGGGGTCGCCATGTCGGCGTACGAACAGTGGCTCACCGACGATTCACTCGAGCTACCGGAACTCTTGAAAACAGGTACGCAGTCCTTGCGGACCGGCATCACCACCTGAGAAAGGCGATCATGTCCACCATCACGAACGAACCGGTCCTGGATTCACTGGCACCGTCGACGCCGGGCTTGTGGTCGTTCGGGCATGTCACCGTCGAACGTGTCGATTCCGGTCCGATCTCGCTCGATCGTCGAGGCGGCAGACTCCACGTCAGGCACTCCCTCACTCCCGCCGATCTGAGCGAGCGACTCGTAGCCGGAGTCACCTCGTCGATCCAGGACGCGGAGTTCGGTCAGGACGAATTCGAGTTGACGATGGTCGGACTGGTTCGGTCCACCGTGGACGGCGCTCTCGAATCCTGGACCACCTACTACCGGAACTCCCTTGCCGAACTACTGGACGGCACTGCAGATTTCGCGCCGATTCACGACAAAGCCGAAGAACTGGTTCGCGGTTCCGTACTCGATCTGGGTTCCTGCTTCGGTTTCCTGCCCCTGCGGCTCGCGCGCGCCGGAATGGACGTGACCGCCACGGACATCCTGCCCGGAACGATGATCCTGCTCGACGCGGTAGCCCCCGAACTCGGCATCACGATCGACACGGTGATCTGCGACGCGGGTGAAGTACCGGCACCGGACAACAGCGCCGACACCGTCACCGCAATTCATCTCCTCGAGCACGTCGACGACTCGGTCGGCGAAGCCGTGATCGCGCAGGCACTCCGAATCGCACGTCAACGGGTCGTCATAGCCGTCCCCTTCGAAGACGAAGCCACCGCGTGCCACGGCCACATCCGTACGTTCGATCTCGAGTCACTGCGTGCGGTCGGCCGGCAGACCGGTGTGCCGTTCGAGGTATTCGAGCATCACGGCGGCTGGTTGGTGCTGGACGCATCGGCCGCCTGAAAAGAACTAGCCTTCTTTCAGCGTATGGGCGACAAGTGCATTCGCGTGCCCATGCCCCATCCCGTGCTCCGACTTCAACCAATTCACCAATTCCATGTGCTTGGTGAGGTCTGAGCTTTTGATCAGCTCTTGCCACTCACCGATCGGCCGACCGTATTTCTTCTCGATCGACGGAAAATACGACGCCGGGCCTTTCACGGGTTCAGTCATGACCGGAATCTACCTCCACCGCCCGACAATATTCGCGCACCTGCGGTGCCCGCATGTCCGCACCTGCGGAATCGCTGGGTAGATACGCGACCATCGGATTATGGTCGAAGTACACCCACCCCAGAGCACAGGAGTTTCAGAGATGCGACTGTCCACACGAAATCAACTCACCGGCACCATCACCGAGGTCAACCTCGGCACCGTCATGGCAACGGTCAAGGTGAAGTTGGACGGCGGCAACCAGATCGTGACTTCGTCGATCACCCGCGACGCCGCACTGGATCTCGACCTCGAACCAGGCCAAGCTGCAACGGTATTCGTGAAGTCCACCGAGGTGACGATCGGCGTCGAATAACTGGTGATCGCTGCGATCAGGGCCGGGTGAGATGCGTGGTCATCGTGTAGTTCTTGCTCGGCCCCGTCACGGTCCAGACGACCGCCCAAGCCGATCCATCTACTGCAGTGACGTCGATTCGCCCGCGGTAGGTGTCCGCACCGCACAGGTGCTCGACTTCCTCCCCCGGTGCCCAGTCGTGGAACTCTCTGCCGTCTTCGAATGTCACGGCCCATTCGAGGCCGCGCTTTGCAATGAACAGAGTGCGGAACACTGGCAATTCCAGATCGCCGTCACGCAGAGTGCCACTCTCGTACCAGCGCATCCGACCGTCACCGGCGTCGGAGATAGTGGTCTCGCCGAAGACATGCTTGGTGGAACCGGAAAGGCGGTCGACTATGTCGCGCTCGAAGTGCCACGTTCCTGCCAGCGCCCTCGGCTCGATCTTCGCGTCGTCAACCATGTGACGATTCTAGTGACCCTGGACAAGGACTTGCGAAGGGGCCGAACGCACTGCGGGGAGTATGTTCCGAGTACATCCGGAACACGCAGGAGATTCACACAGACATGAACGATTCGGCCGCCCTTCACCAACGCACAGTGTTCGCAGAAGATCTCGAGATCGGCCAAGTGATCCCATTGGGCTCGTATTCGGTGACCGAAGAGGAGATCGTCGAGTTCGCAACCCAGTGGGATCCCCAGTGGTTTCACATCGACAAGGAAGCCGCCGGGTCCGGGGTCTTCGGCGGGTTGATCGCCAGCGGGCTGCACACCCTGTCGATCTGCCAGAAGTTGGTGGTCGCCAGTCTCTACGACCAGTGGAACGTGATCGCCGGAAAGTCCATGCGCGACGTGAGCTTCCTACGTCCACTTCGCCCCGGTGACACCCTGAGCGGAAAGGTCACCGTCGACAACGTCGTGTTCGACAATCGCGCGCGGGGATTGGTCACCATCACAGCGAAATTGGTCGATGCAGACGGCAATCGCGTTCTCGACGTAGTCACTGACGCCTACCTGCACTGTCGCCCGACTCGCGGACAGTGAATTATCGGTAAATTCCGCACCGCATTGTCTGAATTGCCGTACTTTCAGTGACGTTGCGACGCAACAGTACCCATCCCCGCAAACAGGAGTTCCTCACACATGAGCAGCCTCGGCGAGATCAATCCTCTCGGCATTCTTCAGATCCTCATCTACATGCTCTTCGGTGGGTCGTCCAGCACTCCCGAGTAGACCCTAGCTTGCCATAGCCATAGTCAGCATCTAGGGTGCTGACTATGGCAATTAATAGTCAGGCGTCCGCGACGGTATCGCCGTCGACCGACGCAGCGTGTCATCACACCGAATTCGACTCCAGCTGGCGGAGTTTCGACGGCATTCAGGGCGGACTCGCCGTTGCACGGATGCTGCGAGTGGCTGCCGACGCGTCCGGAGCCGAACCTCTGGCAGTCACGGCGCACCTGGACCGCCCCGTCCCTCCGGGGCCGGCCGAGCTGACTGTCGACGATATGCGGGGCGGGCGGACCGTCAGTTGCCACGTCACGCTGACCGGTTCGGGATCCGCTCTCGTTCGGCTAGCCCGCGACACAGGAGGCACAACGATGTCCGCCCCTGTCGCCGAACCGACTCCGGCCGACCCGTCAACCCTGCCGCCGCTGGAGATCCCGGTGGATTTTGTGCCGTTCTCCCAGCACCTCGACATCCGGCCGATCAATTCCGCGAGGCCGTTCGCCGGTGGCGACGCCCCGGAATTCGACGTCTGGATCCGATTGCTCACAGACCTCGATTTCACGGCCCAAGAGCGCGCCGCGGTCCTTCTCGACGCGCTTCCGCCCGGATTGTTCGCAACACTGACGATGCCCGTGGCTATACCCACTATCGAGTTCACCGCGCATTTCACACCGGAGCACCTCACGGCAGATCCCCGAACACTGTCACCGTGGTATCGCCTACGCCACGGGACCGCCTGGGCGACAGACACTCTCTGTGTTGACGAATCCGAACTATTCGACTCGACCGGACGGCTCGCCGCTCGGGCTCGCCAGCTTCGTCGAATTCTGGGTTGAACTCCCAATTGAGTTCAGTCCTACTACCCCTGGAGGTCGCGACGACGGAACGCAACAAGCGATGCTGTCGATAGCACTACTGCCACAACGATCATTGCCAGCAGCGGTAGAACTGTCACTGGCTCGGCGGGGGCACCCGGCACGTGGGTGAAGGGTGACAGATCCAGCACTAACTGTGGAAGCTTCAGCAACGTTCCGAGTTGCCCGAGCACGATGCATGCCGCCAAGATTCCCCAGGAGAGCGCCGACGCGTAGGTCGGAAACAGTCCGAAAGCCAACGACACCAACCCCACGACTACAAGCACTGCAGGTAGATAGGCCAAGGCAGCGCCTGTCATGCGAAGTGTGTTGCCGCCGATGTCGTCCGTGACGAGCCCGAAGGCAAATCCGGTGAAGGCACCCATCAAGACGTGCGCGAGGATCACCCCGCCCACAACCACACCCAGGTGGGAAAGCATCCACCTCCACCGCGACAAAGAGGTTGCCAGCAACGGTTCGAGCCGTCCCGATGTTTCCTCGCCCCGCATCCGGAGAAGACTCTGGACCGAATATGCCGCGATCACTATCGAGGTGAGACCGAGAGCAGTGGCCAAGTACGAATCCACCAGATCCGTACCGCCGCCACCAAGTTTCTCGAACATCTCCGCGGTCTGCTGCGACGATCCCACCATCGCGTCGATCTCGTTGCCCACAGCGCCGTAGGCGAACCCGAGAATGACAACGGCAAAGATCCACCAGAACATCGTCATTCGCTGCATGCGCCACGCCAGGCCCCAAGCCGACGGCAACCACGATGCTGCGGTCGGCGGGCCGGGCCGGGGCTGCACGAGCCCCGCTCCCTGATCGCGATGGCCGATGAGAACAAACGCCACCACCACGTGCACAACCGCAAATCCGATCAGCAACAGCAGGATCCACCAAGCGTCGTCGTCGAAAGGTCTGATCTGTTGCGCCCATCCGATCGGCGAAAGCCACGACAACCAACCGCTCACCACGCGAGTTCCGTCGTCGACGACCGTACTGTTCACGTCGCCGATCGCGCGCAGCATGAAGGCAACACCGATCGCGGCACCCGCCAGACCGTTGGCCGTACGAGCACCGTCGGTGATCTGCGCAGTCACCGCCGCCACGCCGGCAAACGCGATTCCGGCCCCACCTATCGAGGCACCCAACGCGAGCGAACCAAACACCGGCAAACCGACGGCGATCGATCCCAGCGCAATTCCCAATGTCAGAACCAGGTTTGCACCGACCGTGACAATCAGTGCGGACGTCAGAAGCGCTCGCCGACCCACCACCGCAGCACCGATCATCTCGGCACGGCCGGTCTCTTCGTTCTGTCGTGTATGACGAACCACCGCAAGGGTGCTCATCAATGCCGCCACCAACGCGAACACGAGCACCGACTGACTGGCGACTATCGCGCCCTGCGAATCGCCGGACACGATTCCGTTGGTCGCCAGCGCCACCGGCGATACCGCAGAACTGACTGCGATGTTTCGTAACTCCTCGGGGGTCGAGTACAGCCCGGTCACACTGGCGACAACCAGCAGCATGAACAGGACGATCGAGATGACCCACACGGAAAGCTGAATTCGGTCCCGTCGCAAAGCCAACCGGACCAGTCGGCGCGTGCCGGTGAATTGACTTGCCGAGGCCGGTACCGGTGGAGCGGCCTCGACAACAACGGTCATGGCCGTACACCGGTCTCGGCTCGCAGGTGGACCGAAGTCTCCCTGGCGCGCTCGTCACCGTAATGACGCAAGAAGAGTTCTTCGAGTGTCGGCGGAGTGGAAGTGAGCGCCACGATTCCGAATCCGACCAAGTACGTCATGAGTGGTCCGAGTTGCGCGCTGTCAACTTCGCAGGTGACGTGGTTACCGTCGATCACCGCGTCGTGGACACCGCCGAGCCCGTCGAGTCCGCCGATCTGGCGCTGTGTCTCCGCCGAGATGGACGTGCGCGTGAGATGCCTGAGTTCGGACAGCGTTCCCTCTTCCACCGTCCGCCCGTCGCGGATGATGCTCACGCGATCGCACAGCGCTTCGACCTCGGCGAGGATATGGCTCGACAGCAGGACCGTCTTTCCGGCGTGAGCCACCTCTTCGACGCAGTCCTGAAACACCGCTTCCATCAACGGGTCGAGCCCCGATGTCGGTTCGTCGAGTACGTAAAGGTCGACGTCGGACGAAAACGCCGCCACGAGTGCAACCTTCTGCCGATTACCTTTCGAGTACGTCCGCGCCTTCTTGGTCGGGTCAAGTTCGAAGCGATCGAGCAACTCGCTGCGGCGTTTTCGGTCCAAGCCACCGCGCAGACCCGCCAACAGATCGATAGCCTCCCCGCCGGTGAGGTTGGGCCACAGATTCACGTCGCCAGGCACGTAAGCGAGACGTCGATGCAAGGTAACAGCGTCTCGCCACGGATCGCCGCCGAGAACAGTTGCGTCTCCGGAGTCCGAGCGGAGCAGGCCGAGGAGCACCCGAATAGTGGTCGACTTTCCAGAGCCGTTCGGTCCCAGGAATCCGTGCACTTCACCTGCTGAGACTTCGAGGTCGAGGCCGTCCAGCGCGCGGGTGGTACCGAAGGTCTTGACGAGGCTTTTCACTGAAATTGCCGCACCCATGAATTTGACCGTACGCCGATTTCACAAATGTGTGAAGATAGAAAAGAAGAAAGATCGAAGGGTTCCGATGACCGACATCAGCCGCACCGTTGCACCGGACGAGAGCCGACATTTTGTCGAGCGACTCTCACTCGTTCTGAGCGACATGGGTTTTCCGCCGATGCCTGCACGCGTCTGGGCCGCGTTGATGACCAGCGAGACACCCTCGTCCACGCCAGGAGATCTCGGATCCCGATTGGGAGTGAGCCCCGCCGCCATTTCCGGAGCAGTCAGATACCTCCAGCAAGTCGGATTGATCGAGCGAGTGGCCGTCCCCGGATCGAGGCGTCAGCACTACTGCGTCAGCGTCGAGATGTGGGCCGACGCGTTTGTCACGAAACAATCGTCCCTCTACCAGGTCTCGGCAGTTGCGGACGAGGGCATTCGGGTCCTCGGTGAAGGCACTACGGCCGGCGATCGTATGGAAGATCTGCGCGACTTCTTCGACTTCATGGCCGCGGAAATGCCGCGCATGCTCGCGGACTGGCGCTCCCAGCGAAAAGACCGGACACCTGGAAGGTAACTTCAGGTTTACCCGCATTTTCGGTGGGGTACCTCAATTCTCGTTCCAGCATGATGAGGTGCGCTGTACCCGAGGAGTTGTTGATGAAGCTGTCGATCAGGGGCGCGAAGACTTCACCGACGCCACCCTCCGCACGAACCGCTTCACCCGAAACCTGTGAACAATCGATTTCCTTGAACCGCAACGCCGCCGGGGCATTCGCCGGCGATCATCACGCACTGTCGAAACTCCTGGCCCGATTGCACCCTCGCGTCGTTCTCTACTATCGCGCCAGGCTTCTCGGGACGCCTGTCGCAACATTCGCCGACGATCTCGCCCATCAATGCACCCTGGACGTCGTCACACGAATGTCCGAAACGATCTCGGCCGACACACGAATCGAGAACTTCGCCTACGAGTTGGCCTCGCAACGGATTGCGTCAATTCCCCAGTCACGCAACATCGACGGACAATTCAAATGCCCACGTCGCCTCACCGACGACCAACGTGAGGTCCTGGTATTGCGAATCGCAGTGGGTCTGACTGCCGAGATGACCGCGTCGACTCTGCGCACAACTCGATCGAGCGTGCTCCTCGTACAGCATCAGGCGCTGCGCGCCTGGGCGGTCTCCGAGCGGAGCTAGATCAGACCTTGCTTACTCGCGGCGTAGACGGCCTCTGCTCGCCGACTCACCTCGAGTTTGCGCATGATGTTGCTGACGTGGAACTTGACCGTGGTCGGCGAGATGAACAGTCGCTCACCGATCTTGATGTTGGACAAGCCGTTTGCGAGCAGTCTCAGTACTTCGAGTTCACGATCGGTCAATCGTTCTTTGGATGACGACTGCCCGTTGAGCGATCGGACGACAGCCGATGCGCTGCGAGAATCGAACGCACTCTCACCCCGCGAGACCGCCCTGATCGCACGCACCAATTCGGTGGTGTCGACGTCTTTGACGACATAGCCGCGAGCACCCGCGTGTACCGCTCGCACCACCAGTTGATCGTCGAGAAAGGTGGTGAGAACCAACAGTCCGAGCCCGGGATGCGCCGTAGACAACTGGCCACAAAGGGTCAGTCCCTCGTAGTCGGAACTGGCGGAGAGTTTCAGATCCATCAAGACGATGTCCGGACCCACCTTGTCGACCACGGCAAGCGCCTCGGCGAGAGACGAAGCCTCCCCCACGATCTCGAGGTCGCTTTCGCGCTCGAGAACCGAGCGGAGCCCTTGCCGCAAAATTGCATGGTCGTCGACCAGGACGATTCGAACCAATCCCTGAACCGGCGATGCTCCGCGGGTGATGACGGGACGCGCAGTGGTCATGATTCCTCGCTCTCGATTTCAGTGGTGGAGCAAAGATTGTCGACATCCGCCTGGAGCGGAAGTGCCTGTGGCAGTGGTAGTGGCAGTCGCACGAGAATCTGAATTCCACCGATCCGCGCGCGCCGAACTTCGAGCGCACCACCCAACTCGAGAGTTCGTGTCTGCATGTTCGCCAGTCCGCGATGACGGCCGTCGACGTCGTTGGTGGCTGCGAGTTTGAGGATCAGACGCATCCGCGCAGGGTCGCCGTCACCGTCGTCGGAAACCGACAGCAGCACCGTATCCGCTCGATAGGTCAACCGCAGGACCGCTCGACTCGCATGGGCATGCACCGCAACATTGAACAGCGCCTCCCCCGCGATCCGCAGAAGAGCGTGTTCGGCATCGCCTGGAAGCTCGGTCGGGGTGCCGCCGACGCGAACGCTGACCGCCAACTCGTCCGGCATGTGAACCACGCCGAGCTGCTCGAGCATCTCGGGCAGCGACGTCCGGTCCGCGTCCGAGGAATGATTGAGCGCGTAGATCGCCGAGCGAAGCTGCTCGACCGCCCGCCTGGTCAAATCCTTTGCCAAGTCCAGTCTTTCACTGCGTTCCGCCTCCGGGATGTCGCTCCGGCAGACCTCGATCTGCATGCCGGCCGACAACACCGCCTGTGTCACGCTGTCGTGAAGTTCGCGGGCGATCCGGTGCCGTTCGTCGTCGACCACCTGGTGCCGGTGAGCCACTCCGAGTTGACGCTGCGTGGACTCCAATTCACTGTTGCGCACCGCGAGGTCGGCTGCAGTGCGGTTGGCCTCCGCATATGCGTCTTCGGCTCGTTCGAGCAGTAGTTGTCCGCGCTGATAGAGCGCCGAGTTCTGCAGAGCCACGGCAGTCTGGCTGGCCAGAATGCTGAGCACAGCACCGTCCGTCGTGTCGAGCGTCCGGTTGGCCGGCGTCCAGGCCGCAAAGGCGCCGACCACACCGCCGCCGAGCACGATCGGCACAAACGCGTAGTGAGCGTCGATCACCGAGTTGGATTCGATTCTTCCGCAGCGGATGTCGTCGAGGCATTCGACTACATCCTCCGGAAGTGGTGGCCCCTCCACGTTGTCGACCAGAAATGGGGTGGCGTCCGGGCCGAGAACCAATCGCCGTGGTCCGGCGTCGGGCAATGTTCCGTCGGCCAAGGCGAAGACTATCCAGTTGGCACTCAGATGAGCACGGGCAGCTTCCGCCACCGCACAGACGAGGGTTTCCGGCCCCTCGACGGTCCGCACCAAAGCCCGCGAGATCAATTCCAACGCATGTACGACGCGTTCGAGACGCTCGGCAGCGCCGCGGTACTGCGGATAAAACGAACTCTTACCCGAACGTAAACCGGTGAGTCGCGACAGGTCCGCGGTCATCGTCTGCACCGCTTCACCCTGCACCGCATCACCCTGCACCGCATCACACTGTCCCTCTTCACAACGCACCTCGGAACAACGCCACCATCTGCTCCTGCGTCGCTTCCCTGGGATTGGTGGACATGCAGGCGTCGAGCAACGCGAAGCTGGCAAGTCGACTGAGGTCTCCCTCGCGAACACCCAACTCCCCCAGCCCCTTCGGAACCCCAACCTCCCGGGCGAGACGTTCGACCCGGTCGGCCACCGCCAGCGCTGCTTCCTCCGGGGTGCCGTGCTGTTCAGGAAGGCTCAGTGCCGCAGCGATGGCGACAAAGGGGGCAGCGTCCGTCGTGGAATTGAATCGGATGACGTGGGGCAACAGAATTCCGTTGATGACGCCATGTGGCAGATCAAGCA
Organism: Rhodococcus sp. ARP2; assembly: GCF_001029585.1. Lineage (NCBI taxonomy): Bacteria > Bacillati > Actinomycetota > Actinomycetes > Mycobacteriales > Nocardiaceae > Rhodococcus > Rhodococcus sp. ARP2. The sequence goes on from NZ_LEKE01000086.1 coordinate 29,648, forward strand.
TGCCGCCCACCTGATGGCTCATGGCGTGCGCGGCTCCGAGTATCGCGTTGGTGAACGCCAACCCGGCCTCGAGACTCGCCTGCGCCATCACCGATCGAGCTTCCATCTCCATCGGGTCCTGGATCGTGTTCACCAGATTCTCCGTCACGAGGCCGACCGCGCGGAGCGCGTGATGATCGGTCAACGGATTGTGCGCCAGTGAGACGAAGGCTTCGATTCCGTGCGTCAGTGCGTCCAATCCCGTTGCAGCATTGAGCCACTCGGGCATCGTCGTGAGCAACCGCGGATCGATGACCGTCACATCTGGCACGAGGGCACGGCCGATGATGGTGATCTTGGTGCCGCGGGTCGTGTCCGTGACGATGCAGAACTGCGACACGTCAGCGCCCGTTCCGGACGTGGTGGGAACCATCACCAACGGCGGGATCGGTTTTGTCGCCTGATCGACACCCTCGTAGTCGAGTATGTTGCCGCCGTTGGCAGCGAGGACGGCTACACCTTTAGCCGCGTCGATGACGGAACCGCCACCGAGCGCGATGATGACGTCGCACTCGCCTTCCTGGTACACCTCGAAACCGGCCGCGATCTCGAAGTCCTTGGGGTTGGGCGTCAGCCCTGACCACACTGTCGCGGTCAAGCCCTGCTCCGTGAGATGGTCCTCGAGTTCGCTGACCCACCCCGCGTCGATCAAGCCGGGATCGGTGACCAGAAACGGGCGGAACCCGCCGAACCGCAGAGTCGCGTGTGCTGCCTCGACCAGGGAACCGATACCGAAGACGATCTCGGGGGCGTGAAATTTGACCAGTCGAGCAGCAGTGCCGCGGCGATGAACACCGTGGTTCACAGCATCCGGATATGCCACGGACACGACCCCACTCTCCTCTCGCGCGGCACCGAGATCACCGCTTCGCGAATTCCCAGCTCGCTCGCCCGAGCACCAACTGGTGTGATCCACCTTACAAGTGCTGGCCCCGAGCCTACGCGGACAGCAGTCGGGGCACACCCACCGAAGGAGAGGCACTTACCTACCCGTTCGGGCAGGTAGTCGTCGCCGGAAAATAGATGGCGCGGCAATCAGATCCCGTTGTACTTTCGGTTCTGGCCAGAGCGGCCCGTAGTACCGATCCAGAAGGTGTTTATGACCCAGCCCGCGCCGAGCGCGCCTCTCGCCCCTGCACTGCCGGCAACCTCGAGGGTCACTTGCTGATCCCCGAAACGACGGACTGACAGCCGCGAGGCCCACTCGGCCTGCTCCTACCTGCTTTGTTCACTCAGCTAGGAGTTCTCCAGTGCCTCAATCACACAATTCCATCTCGAAAACCGACACCTTCTCGTGCATTCAGTGCGGACTCACCGTCATGACGTACGGCCCCGATGGTGATCGCCGAAACCACTGCCCCAGTTGCCTGCATTCCCGACACCTGTTCGACCAGGTGGAAGGTGGACCGTCGGACTGCGGAATGCGGATGGCCCCCATTTCGATCGCGGTGCTGCGAAGCGGCGATTGGATGATCATCCACCGCTGCGCACAGTGCCTCGAACTCACCTCCAACCCCGTCAGCCGTGACGACAACCAGTTGTTGTTGATGAGGATGGCGGTGCGGCCGCTCGCACAACCACCCTTCCCGCTCGAAGCCTTCGGCGACTTGTGAGGGGTGAGAAAGCAGATGCCACGTAGGAATCCCAGCACCCGCGCGCGGCGGGCACCGCAACGGACCAAGCACGTATTGCACGGAATCGGCGGCGAACAAGGATCGAGCTTCCGTTGTCTCACATGCCGTTTGGACATTTCCACTGCGGCCCCGGGTACCGCACATCGGAACCATTGCCCGAACTGTCTGGCCAGCCGCCACGTCGATGGTCGTGTTCCGGGTGACCGGGCACAACAGTGCAGAGGTGCCATGGCGGCGCTGTCCCTGTCGGTCCGGCAAGACGGTGAGTGGATGCTCGTTCACCAGTGCATCGAGTGCAATACGTTGAAAGTCAACAGGATCGCCGGCGACGACAACGCCCTGGTCTTGCTGCGGTTGGCGCTACGCCCGTTGGCGGATCCTCGACTGAGCTCGCGCGCGTTGCTAGCGCTCTGATCGATCGTCCGGCGTAATCGCGCGGTCCTGCGCGCGATTACGCCGGACGAACACCACGAACACGATCCCGGCAAGCAAGCCGACCGCCGTCGGTCCGAGGACCAGTCCCGAATACAGCCACGGAGCAGGTTCTGCCGGAAAGAGGTCCATGAATATGGGCCCGGTGTATGTCGGCTCGGCAAACGGCTCCCGATAGGACCCGCCGGTGAGAATGTGAGGTGATGCCAACGAGTTCCACCACCACTGAAACACGCCGAGCGCCACCAACCCACACACGGCGCCGAGCACTGTCAGCGCCGCGATCGGCCGCCAGATCGATCCCCTGATTTCGGACATGAGATCAAACTAGTTCACGACGGATCGCGCAGTGACATCGGTGAAGTGCAGTGACATCAGCGAAGTGCGTGCCCCAGTTCAGCGGCCTTTGCCATCAGTTGCGCGGCATCTCGGGCAACAACAACCTCGTCGCAGATCTCCGAATACTCCGGCATCGCGCACGATGCCTGGTTCCAGTAACGCTGAGGTTCAGGCGTGATCCAGGCCAGACGGTGAACCTTTCGGCGGAGTTCCTCGAGCTTGTCCACCTGTGGGGGCAACCCGTTGCACCGACCGTCGCCCACGATGATGACAGACGTCCGTGAGTTCAAGGCGTTTCCGTGCTCGTCCAACAATTCTGTGAGCACCCGCCCGTAATCGCTGCTGGCTTCCAGATCCAGACCCGGGTGCGCGAGTACCGCAGCCAGTGCGCCGTCACCGCTACTGGCGAGAAGGGTGTCGGTCACGTCGACCGGACGATCGACGAATGCGAGGACTTCACAACGATCTGCCCGGCGATGCATTGCCTGAGCCAACCGCAGAGTGAACGCGGTGATCGGGCGCACGGACAGCGACACGTCTGCGATGAGAAGTAGTCGAACACGATCGGGGCGAGGAGCTTTCACGACCAGATGGAAGGGAATTCCGTCGGTGCGCAGACTCGAACGCACCGTGCGTCGCATGTCGAGATGCCCACGAGAGCGCTCCCGAGGACGAGGCCTGGACGGTCCTCTCATCCGCCGAAGCACCTCGTGGCACGCGAGTTCGATGTCGTTGTGCGTTGCGCCCGCAGCAGATTCGCTGTCGGGCGCATCGGGAGCGCTTTCGGCGAGTGCAGCGGCCGAGAGTGCTTGCACGAACGCTTCGACCGCCTCGACGAGCCGGTTCAGTTGCGCCTGCGTCAGCGGCCCGTCGTCGGAGACGTCCGCATACGCTTTGCTCGGGTCGTATGCATCCAGCCAGGCGAGGATCGACGTCGGATCGTCCCAGGACAACGAACCGACTACTGCTGCAGCAACACTGGTGCTCAAGTCACCGACCACTGCCGATGCGGCACGGTCCACGTCGACCGTGTAACTGACTCCGCGTCGACCGGTCTCCGAACCGGTATCCACCGACAGTTCCGCATCGCTGGACGTCATCGACACATCGTCGTCGTCCTTGTGCGGGTTGAACCCCTTCTCCGCTTCCGGAGTGTCGAAGTAGTCGCCGACCTCGGCCGCGCGCTCGTTGTACTCGGCATACCGGCCTACTTCTTGATCCTCGTCGATCCCCAGCGCGGTGGGCAGACCGTCCGCCACCTCGGCGCGCGAAGCCATCCGCTCGGCGTGCGCTTTGCCTGCGGCCGGCCGGAACAGCGCGTCGAACGCCCGATCGAAACCGGCCTGTTCGTGAGAATACTTGGCGCACACTGCCCGAAGACATGCGCGCAACGTCTCACGATCCGAAGCTCCGACCATCGCGAGTACACGCCGAACCTCGATGACCTCGGCCGGTGACGCGGAAACCCCGGCTGCCCTCAGCAATCGGCCGAAACTCGCGGACACCACGTCGAGAACAAACGACGGTTGCCACACGGCGAGGCCACCGAGCGTCGTCATCGCGTCGAACGGATTCCGCTGCCGCCGCGGATTCCCTGTTGATGGGGGTCACGTCCACCCGTGCCCCGGAACACGGCCGTCGTCGTGTTGGCGGGTTTGCTTGCCACCGTGGATCGCTCGATCGGCTCACCACCGTCACGCGACGGCGATTCGAGAAGCTTTCCGCCGAATCGTTCCTTGGCCAGCGTCACATCCGACGAGTACTTGAGCAACGCCGTGAGCAGGATGTCGCGCACCTTGGCGTCGGAAGCGGTGTCGAATCCGCTGGCGGCGAGCACAGTTGCCGCTCTGGCCGCGTCGATGACCTCCGAGATGGACGGGCTCTTGCGCAGCGGGAGATCACGCAAGATGCGAGCCAATTCGACAACCTCGGTGGCCGTAGCCGTATCCACCTCCGGCGCTCGGGCCGTGACGATCTCGCGTTCACGCTCCGACGTCGGATAGCCGAGATGATAATGCAGACAACGACGCTTGAGCGCGGGTGAGAGCTCGCGGGTGTCGTTGGACGTCAGGATGACCCAGGGCTGCGAGCGGGCAACGAACGTACCGACCTCGGGAATGGTGATCTGCTGTTCGGCGAGAATCTCCAGGAGCAGTGCTTCCATCGATTCCTCGGTGCGGTCCACCTCGTCGACCAGAAGCACTACCGGATCGGGTGAGAGGATCGCTTCGAGCAGCGGCCGCACGGACAGGAAGTTCTCGGAGTACAAACCGAAATCCTGATCGGCCAAAAACTTCGACGCTTCGGCGACGCTGTCGAATTCGGAAACCTGATCGCTGATCCGGTCGCGGAGCATCTGCACGTGCAGGAGTTGCTTCGCGTAGTCCCATTCGTAGAGGGCCCGATTGTCGTCGAGCCCTTCGTAGCACTGCAATCGCACCAGTTTGCGGCCCCCGATCGCAGCCAGAGACTTCGCCAGTTCCGTCTTGCCGACACCGGCCGGCCCTTCGAGCAGGAGCGGACGCCCCAGCGCCGTCGCCAGATGAACGACTACCGCGAACTCGTCATCGGCAATGTAGTCCTGCTCTCGCAGAGCATCTTTCACTTCGATTCCGCTGGAGAAACTGGGACCGGACATGGAATACCTTTCGATAGGGGCACAGCCCCTGTGCGCGCTCGAGGAGTCTCTGGACTCCTTAAGCGCGCACGGGGCCGAAGGCCCTGCTAGAAGTACGACTTGTTGATCGCGTGATCGACAACCGGGATCATCGACTCCACAGTGACCTCACGGGGGTTACCCGGGGTGCACCAGTCGTCCTGAATGTGCTCGGAGATGGCGCGCACAGTCTTCTCGTCACCCTTGATGACATCACCACGACCCTCGTACTTCTTGGTGTTCATCTGGTTCTTCGCGTACGAGTCTGTGCGAACCTGACCGAAGTTGTCGGGGATACCGACGTCCTTGGCCAGACGGATGGCAGCCTCGACGGCAGCATCCGCGGCCTGAACCGTGGTGAGGTTGCGAGTGTCGACACCGAGTGCGCCGGCCAACTGGGCGTAGCGCTCGTAGCGCGAAGGCAGGTTGTACTCCCACACACGCGGCAAGGCGATGGCGTTGTTCAAACCGTGGTGGCTGTCGAAGAATGCACTGACCGCGTGCGAGATCGAGTGAACGATGCCGAGGCCACCGGAGTTGAAGGCCTGTCCGGCAATGTACTGCGCGTTCATCATTCCCTCGCGGGCCTTGAGGTTGCGCGGCTCGAAGACGGCCTCGCGCAGGTTCTTCGCGACCAACTCGACCGAGTAGATCGCGTTACCGAGCGAAGGCGCGAAATCGAGACGAGACACGAAAGGCTCACTGCCGTGCGCGAGTACGTCGAAGCCGCAGTACGCGGTGAAATGCTGAGGGCAGGTGTAGTAGAGCAGCGGATCGTCGATCGCCAACGTGACGATGGTCGCCTCGTCGAAGCCCACCCACTTGTGCGGGTTGTTCATGTCCGAGGTGTCAGTGATGACGTATGCCCACGACGTCTCGGAACCCGTTCCAGCCGTGGTGGATACGGCGATGTGCGGCGGGTTCTCCTTGTTGGTGGACTTGGCGAAGCCCTCGAACTCGTTGATGTTGCGACCGTCGTGTGCGATCACGACGCGAGCACCCTTGGCGGCGTCGTGGCTCGAACCACCGCCGATCGAGATGATCGAGTCGCACTTCTCCTTCTGATAGAGAGCCGCGGCCTCCATGACGTTGTAGTCCTTGGGATTCGACTCGACCTTGTCGTAGAGCACGACCTCGACACCCTGGTACTCGATCTTGCCGACGAGTTCCTCGATGATGCCCGAACCGCGCAGACCGGTCGTCATCAGAAGGGTGCGCTTGAAGCCGAGATTCTTGGCCTCCACACCGATGATGTCGTGAGCGCCCACACCCATCAGGGCGCGCGGGAAGGGGTGGAACTCCTTGATCGGAAAGTCCCAGATCTGGTTGAGCTCGATAGCCATCGGTATCTCCTCATGGATGTGCACGAATGTGACTGCGGGAGGGATTCGAGCCGATTCTTTGTGACCGGCGTCTCACCTGGTTCCCACTGTGTACCGACAAACACCCCGTGCACAGACTTCGGCAGCTCAACCGCCCGGACGCCGCCCGCGAACCGCCCGTTCGGGCAGGTCGTCGCCACCCCGGACCGCCAGGAAGGCCGGATCAGACTGCCGTGGTTCCCGCTGATCGGGAACGTGTTGCTCGGCGACTACGATCCCCAGTAGCTTTTCATCACTGCTAACATTGAACTAGAACACGTTCTAGATGTTGCACTTCACTGACCTGCGCTTTACCCAGCTTCACGAGAGGACTAGCTTCGCGATGACGACAGTCGAGGTACCGCACAGCTCGCGATCGGCGGTACTCACCGTGTCCGGAGTCATCGAAGAGACTTCCGACGCCCGGTCGCTGGTGTTCGAGATTCCCGCAGAACTGAAGGACAAGTTCGACTACAAGCCAGGTCAATTCCTGACCCTGCGCATCCCGAGTGATCAGACCGGCTCGGTCGCACGCTGCTACTCCCTGGCCAGTTCACCCTTCACCGACGACGCCCCCAAGGTGACCGTCAAGCGAACCGTCGACGGCTACGGCTCCAACTGGTTGTGCGACAAGCTCCAGGTCGGCGACACCATCGAAGTGCTGCCGCCGTCAGGTGTCTTCACGCCCAAGTCGCTCGATCACGACTTCCTGCTCTTCGGTGCAGGCAGCGGAATCACTCCGGTGATCTCGATCCTCAAGTCCGCCCTCACGCAGGGCAGCGGCAACGTCGTGCTGATCTACGCGAATCGCGACGAGAAGTCCGTCATCTTCGGCGCCGAACTTCGCGAGTTGGCAGCGCAACACCCCGGCCGCCTCACCGTGGTCCACTGGATCGAAACCGTGCAGGGACTCCCCGCCGTCTCACAGTTGGCGACACTGGCCAAGCCATTTGTCGCCTACGAGGCCTTCATGTGTGGTCCAGGCCCCTTCATGGACGCCGTCCACAAGGCACTGGCAGAAGCGGGCATGCCCCGCACGCAGGTTCACGCCGAGGTCTTCAATTCACTCGCCGGCGACCCGTTCCGTGACGTCGAGGTAGCCGAAGTCTCCGACGAGGAAGCTGCCGACGCCGCAACCGTCGAGGTCGAACTGGACGGTGAAACCCACACCCTCGTCTGGCCGCGCAAGCAGACGCTCGTCGACATCATGCTCGCCAAGGGTCTCGACGTTCCGTACTCCTGCCAGGAAGGTGAGTGCGGGTCGTGTGCCTGCACCGTCACCGAAGGCGAAGTTCAGATGGACAACTCCGAAATCCTCGACGCCGAGGACGTGGCGAACGGCTACATCCTCGGTTGCCAGGCGAAGCCGATCACCGATCGCCTGAAGATCGAGTTCTGAACCCTGCTTCGATGCATGACGGCCCCTGATTCCCTGCGGAATCGGGGGCTTTGTCATCTTCTGAGCCATCATCCGCGCCATCTTCCGAGTCCCGCCCCGTAATCCACTCCGGCGCCGTTGTGGGCAACCGCCACAGCGCAAGAATCAGCACCAGGGTCACGATCAGGAAGCCCTCACGAAGGACCAACCCCAGAGGAAGCAGCAGCGGCGACGTCTCGATGAACTGCTGCCCCATACTCGGCCCGCAATAGACGACGGCCAACCCCACAGCGGCCGCACCGAACTGCAGCGGCGATCGAAGCCGAAAGAGAACCGTGACGGCAGCAGGCACGAGATACACCCAGTGATGAATCCAGCTGATCGGCGAAAGGATCGGCGCACTCAATCCGATCACCAACGCCGCATCGACCGCACGACCGACGCGATGTACATCTCGGGCGACCCAGAGCGCTACCGCCGCGCACAGCACGGTCAACGGCATCGCCAGAGACGCCGTCCATGTGCCCAGTGCCGCAAGTCCGCCCTGCAGTGAACTGTTACCGGCACTCGCGATCGCCTGCCCGCTCAAGTCCACCCGGTCACTGAGGTTCCAGACGACGTCCGACCAGAAGGTCCAGCTGACGGCCGGGTCCACCATTGCTGCGACGGCGGTCGCCGCGGCAAATCCGATCGAACTCCAGATCGCGAGTCGCCACTGCTTCGTGACGACGAAGTAGACGATGAACAGCGCCGGCGTCAGCTTGATCGCGGCTGCGACGCCGATCAAAAGTCCTCGTGGAAACCACCGGCCGAATCTCGAATCGCCTCTGCGGGTCACGTCGAGCAGTACGAGCACCATCAGCACCAGGTTCACCTGGCCGAAGGAGATGTGCGCGCTGACGATGGGTGTCACCGACACGGCCAGGACCAATGCCGCCATGACGAGCGGCCGCTTGGGGACGCGAGCGGGAGTGAACTTGGCGACTGTCCACACCACCGCCGCGATGCACAACGCCGACCACAGCAGATAGGCCGTCCACCAGTCGGAGAGAACAGTCGGCCAGAGGAAGATCACCGCGAACGGGGTGTAGGTGAACGGCATGCCCTCGTCGACGATCAACGGGCCGACAAGGTTGCTCTCGTAGATGTTCGAGCCTGCGGCAAATGCCTGGGCAGCGTAGCGGTAGACGAGAAAATCAACGGGTTCGACGGCCCGAACGGAGTACACGAGATAACACAGAGCTGCGACGCCGGCAGCGATCAGTGAACCGATCGTCACAATTCGAGACGCCTCGACACGGGTGGCGGGCATACCGAGAATCGTCCCACAACCTACCGAGCGGTACTTCGCTAGCGGGCCGCCCGGAAGTGCGCTCGCTCGTCTGCGGTCAGGTGTTCGCACGCGTAGCTCAGCGCCGTGCGTCCCATGTCTGCTGCATTCTCAGTAAGGAAGCCGGTCAACAAATCCCGATCCACCCGCTTGCCCACCTCGCGGAGCATCCAGCCCATCGCTTTCTGGGTCAGGTCTCGTCGATCACCCAGCACCTGAGCGGCAAGCTCGAGCGTGGTCGACGCGTCGCCGCGAGTGATGAATCCGTACGTCGTCAGCAGCGCCACCCGTCGTCGCCACAGGTCACCCGAATCGGAAAGCTCGAAGATCAGCCGGCGATCTCGGTCGTACAGCCAGCCGCCGAGGATCTGTCCGGCGGACGAATCCACCAGATCCCAATTGTTGACCCGCCCGTCCTCGACAGCGGTCAGATAGAAACCTGCGATGCGAGCGCGGCCCTCGTCGTCGAAAAATTTTGGGCGACTGACTTTTTCGAATTGAGCGACCAGGATCAGCAGCCCGGCCAATCGGTGCTCGTGAACGTCACTGTCGAGAAGGAGACGTATCTGAGGCAACGCGAGTCCGACGTGCTTCTTCACCACCGATCGCGTCTTCGGTACTCGCACGCCGATGAATACGTCACCCTCGCCGTACTCCCCCGGCGCTGTCTTGAAGAACCGCTGCAAGTGGACGGCATCTGCGGGATCCGCGAGGTCGGCCAACTGCTCGATCACGTCCGGGGCACTCGATTGCGTCACCCCAGAACCTTCTCACGGGTCGTCTGTGCGGACTCTTCGATTCTCTCAGCGTCCTCACACCGTGTGCCCTGCTCGGCCACAGGTCGGCAGACGACACTCGAGGACAGTCAGTGAAAGGACCACCCATGATCACCGCCGCTATCGCATTCACCACTCTCACCCTCATGGCACTCTCGGGACAAATCGCGGCAAGCGCGCCGCGCGGGCTCGTGGCCATCCGGACGAATGGTCACAAATCTTGATATTCGAGCCTCCCCATCGCCTCTAACTGCAACGCGAATGCAATTGGCGGAGAGTTGATCTCGATCTTCCGCGGGCGTGTACTACAGGTGGACACACTCTCGTCTTTGGAGGTCTCGTCATGAAGTCGTGGAATCGAATGCAAGATGCCGTCGCGGTGGTTCTCGGCGTCTTTGCGGCTCTCTCGCCGATGTGGCTCGACACCACCGATCGGGCAATGTGGTCACTCGTCGTCCTGGGTGTCCTGGTTGCACTGTCGGGTCTGGCGCACATGGCACGTCCGGACATGACCATGGCGGATTACGCGATGGGTGTTTTCGGCGTCTTGATGTTCATTTCACCCTGGGTGATGAACTTCGACGCTCTGCGCGGTGCGTCGTGGACGGCCTGGGTGGTCGGGGTTCTGACCGTTGTGGTCGCGGTGAGTGCGATGCCGGTGATGAGTGCGCGGATGCATCACGGGGGTCACGGCGGCGTAGCCGCCCATTGACAGAGCGGTTTAGCCGCCCATTGACAGAACGGCTGGATCAGGCTTTGATCGCGCCCAACAACCGCCCGGCGTCGAAGGCTTCGGCGCTGGGCGGTAGTGCGCCCGGACGACCGCTCACAAACACCTCGACGGTTCCCGATCCTTCGCCCACGGCACCGAGCCCGTCGATCCGCCGCAGAGTCTGTCGTGCAACGGCTTCGGCGCTGTCGAAGAGTGTGACGCCGGCGGGTAGCCGTGCTGCGATCTCGTCGGCGAGCAGTGGGTAGTGGGTGCACCCGAGGACAACGCCGCTGACGTCGTCCGGCGTCCGGGCAACCGCGGAATCGATGGCAGCAAGTGCGGCTGCGCGATCACCGAGATCTATCGAATCGGCCAGGCCGTGGCACGGCACTCCGACGACCTTGGCGCCGTTGCCGAACTGCTCGATCAGATCGGCTTGGTACCGGCTGGCCGTCGTCGCGGCTGTAGCCCAGATCGCCACTGAATCGCACGCGGCAGCGGCGGGTTTGATCGCGGGCACCGTTCCGATGACCGGTACTTCCGGCCCGACCAGTTCTCGCACGTGTGGCAGCGCGGTGACGCTGGCGGTATTGCATGGAAGAACGATGACCTGAGCCCCACGATCGAGGCTCCGCCGCACCGCACCGAGTACCCGGTCGACGACCCACGGCTCAGGCTTGGGGCCCCAGGGGGCGCCGTCCGGATCCAGGGAGAGCACCAGATCGAGATCCGGGCGCAGGCGTCTGAGCCACGCAGAGGTAGGGAGCAGGCCCAGTCCCGAGTCGATGAGTGCAACGATCACCGCACAAATCTATCGCCTCGGAACCGGTCCTGCCTCATCCGTTCAGGCCGGTGTGGACTCCAACACGTCAGAGATGGGCGTGCCGGCTGCGATCTTGGCGCGCATCTTCATCACCGCTCCCGCGCTACCTCCGCCGACGACAGCTGCCAGCACACCGTCGCGCTCGTAGTAGGCGACGAACTTTCGGCCGTCGTCCTTGACGATGTGAACGGTGTCCGTGGGTGCGACGGTCCCCAACGCCTGGATCTTGACGTCGTACTGATCGCTCCAGAAGTAGGGAACCTGCGCCGGCGCATCGGGATCACCCGTTCCGGTGAGCGCTCCCGCCAGGATCTTGGCCTGGTCGCCCGCATTGGTCCAGTGTTCGACGCGCTTGCGTCGATCACCGATCTGCCAGGACGCGACGTCGCCGACGGCCCAGACGTGGTCGGTACTGGTGCGGCCGACGCCGTCGCAGAGCACTCCGTTGTCGAGTTCGATTCCCGAACCGTCGAGCCATCCCGTGACCGGCACCGAACCGACTCCGATCGCCACCACGTCGACCGGGATCTCCGAACCGTCGCTCAAGGTCGCAGTGGCAACCGCTCCGTCGCCGGACAACGAGGTCAAGCCCGTGCCGACGCGGACATCGACGCCCTCGTTCCGATGCAGACGTTCGACGAGGGCGCCAACGGTGGGGCCGAGCACCGACGCCAGCGGTGTCGGCTGGGGTTCGAGCAACACGACGTCGACGCCGTGAGACTTCATGCTGGCGGCCAGTTCGCAGCCGATGAAGCCGGCCCCGACGATCAGCGCACGCTTGCCGGGAGCCAGCTCGGCGCGAAGGGCCAGCGCCTCCTCGATGGAGCGCAGAACGTGCACTCCGGACAGCTCCGGAAGGCCGGCAATGCGACGCGGAGTCAGTCCGGTCGCGATGACCAACTCGTCGTAGTCGAGGGTGGATCCGTCCGCGAACGCCACCGACTTTGCGGCAGTGTCCACCGAGGTCGCGGGCGAACCGAGCTTGAGATCCACCTTGTTCTCGACGTAGAACTCTGCCGGACGCAGCGTCGTCTCGTCCTTGTCGCCGCGGATCACTTCCTTCGACAGCGGCGGCCGGTCGTATGGCAGATGTGTTTCCCCACCGGCGAGCGTCAATTCACCCTCGAAGCCTGCTCGTCGCAGTTCCTCCACGGTCCGCAGCCCCGACAACCCCGCACCCACGATCACTATCCGTGCCACCACGTACCACCCTGTCCGACCCACGTCACTAGCAGCGCTCACTATGAACGCCGTCACTATTTGCCCCCGACTCTGCCATACCAAATGCCGGAGTAGGTGTGGTGCATCCCGCATGGCCACCTACCAGTCACTACAGTTGGAGGTACTTCAGACGCACGCACTGACACATGAGCAGGGAGCCCCCATGACCAGCGATTCCAGTGAAAAGAACAGCGTCCGATTCGGCGCCGACGGTGGCGCGGAACTAGTCAGCACCCAGGGCAAGACGATCATCGCCGACGCCGTGGTCGCCAAGATCGCCGGTATCGCGACCCGCGAGATCAACGGCGTGTACGACGTCGGTGGGGGCACCGCGCGCGCGGTGGGGGCACTTCGCGACCGCATTCCGGGCGCCCGCGTCAACCATGCCCAGGGCGTCGCGGTGGAAGTGGGCGAGAAACAAGCCGCCATCGACATCGGCATTGTCGCCGAATACGGCGTCGCACTCCACGAATTGGCGGTAGGTATCCGCCGAAACGTTATTGCCGCAGTCGAAAGCATGACGGGTCTCGAGGTCACCGAGGTCAACATCACCGTCTTCGACGTCATGCTCTTCGAGGATGCAGAGAGCGGCGGCAGTACCGATCCGGAAGCCAAGCCGAGGGTTCAGTGAGTACCGCCGACGCCGGCCGCGAGATCGACGCGGCCGAGATCGTCGCCGACGCAGTTCTTGCGATCCCGGAAGTGGCAGATCTGCACGGCGGGCAATTCGGTGAGGTGGGAACCTACCTCCCCGGACGTCGAGTCACCGGCGTCGTCGTCGACGAAAACTCTTGTGCGGTACACATTTCCGTTCACTATCCGGCCGATGTTCGCGGCGTCGCCGAACGCGTCCGAGCGGTGGTGGCACGGTTGGTCGACGTACCGGTGAACGTGACCGTCGGAGACTTGTCGACAGCGGGATATCCACCCGAAAATTCCGAAGATGCAGTCACCGAGCTTTCCGCCGTCACCGAGATCGCACCGAACATTCGAGAAGGGAACTGACATGAACAGCACCACCGTCGGACTGCTGGTCGGTCTGCTCCTCGCGCTCGCCGGAATCATGGGCGGATTCAGCGGATTCGTCTTCGCCGTCCTGCTCGGCGCCGCCGGTATGGCGATCGGAGCACACCGCGACGGACATCTCGATCTCGGCGCGATCCTCCGAAGCCGTGGCCGTGGCTGAGCCGACCACTCCGAACGCGGCAGACGATCCCGGCCTACGAGGTTCACTGGTCATCAAGGACCGGGCGATGGCCAAGATAGCCACTGCCGCAGCGGTGAACGTCCCGGGGGTGGTCCGCCAGTCCGGCGGCTTGACCCGCCTGACCGGGCGCGACCTTCCGCGAGCCGACATCTCGATGGGCAGCGACGCCGTGGCCATCAATCTGTTCCTCGCTGTGTCCTGGCCATGTTCGGTCACCGAACTGACCGGTCGCGTGCGGGCAGAAGTCGGGCGCAGCGTCGAGTCGCTGACCGGCCTGCCCCTCCACGACATGAACGTCATGATCGCGGCAACCGAGGGTTCTGACGAATCCTGTGTTTCCGGCGTCGAAATCGCAGAAGGCCCCGCACAGGAGGCACTCTCGGATCCAATTCCACCCAGAGTTCCCTCCGCGAACCCCGCCGCCGCGGTGTCAGCCGTCGTCATCGCGTGCGGTCTACTCGCACTCGCTTTCGTGGTCTCGCGCGAATGGTTCATCAACCGCGGAACCTTCGATTCGGCGCCCTGGATCCGGAACTCCGTGGAGTGGACGTCGCGTCTGCACTGGCAACCGTGGCTGCTTCCGGTGGCGATCGCTGCCGTCGTCGCGGGCGTTGTCCTGATCATGTCCGCCCTCAAACGCCGGGCGAAAACCCATGTGCCGTTGGGTAACCCGAGTGCATCGACAGTGTGGATGCGACCGACGGACATTGCACGTCTGTGCAGTAGCCACGCAGCGGTCGTTCCCGGCGTCGACTCGGCCCACACCAGCGTCGACCGCAAACACATCAAGGTCCACATCGAATCCACCGGCGGCGATCGAACCGAACTTGCCGCGGCCGTCGACGCGGCAGTTCGGCCTCATCTCGCGATACTCCAGCAGCCACTGCAGCTTTCGGTAGTCGTGAGAGAAACGCCAGTACGACGAAAGGACGCCTCGTGAACCGCTGGATCTCCGCGGTCGATCGGACCATCGTCCTCATCGTCGGAATCGCACTCCTCGCGGCGGGCGCATACGCCATCGCGTGGGACGCGGGTGCCTCACTGATCAGGACCTGGGTGTCACGACTCGATCGTGAGGTCCTCTTCGGTCTTCCGGAGGAGCCTTGGTGGCACTGGGTGCTGTCGGGCACCTTCATCCTCTGCGTCTTCGCCGGTTTCGGGCTGTTGTACCTGAACCTTCGTCGACGCCGAACGAGCGCAGTCACATTGCGGCACAACGAGTCCGGTACCGACGTCAGTGTGGATCTGGGACCAGTCGCCGACGGCGTAGCGGCAGAACTCGCCCAGCTGAGCGGCGTGCGCAGCACCAGAAGCAAAGCGACGATCGATCGCGGACTGCCAACGCTGTCGATTGTCGTCACCGCAGACCCGGCGATCGATGTCGTCGGCTTCACCACTTCGGCCGAACACATCGCCCGTGCAACCAGGCGAAGCCTCGACGGCTCACCTGTCGCGGTACAGGTTCTGTTGCATCTCGACCGGGTAGAAGCCTCCAAGTAGAAGCACCCCGAACAACCGATCGCAGACCACCTGGCCATAGACACAGAAAAGGCGCTCACTCCCCGAAGGGAATGAGCGCCTTTCCTAGTGCTGTGAATCAGCTAGCGAGACAAGAGTCTCACTTGATGATCTTGGCAACCTTGCCGGCGCCGACCGTACGGCCGCCTTCGCGAATTGCGAAGCGCAGGCCCTCGTCCATGGCGACAGGCTGGATGAGCTTGACGGACATCTCGGTGTTGTCACCGGGCATGACCATCTCGGTGCCCTCAGGCAGCGTCACGACGCCCGTAACGTCCGTGGTACGGAAGTAGAACTGCGGGCGGTAGTTGTTGAAGAACGGGGTGTGGCGGCCGCCCTCGTCCTTCGACAGGATGTATGCCTGGCCCTCGAACTCCGTGTGGGGAGTCGTGGTGCCCGGCTTGACGACAACCTGTCCGCGCTCGACATCTTCGCGCTTGATGCCACGAACGAGCAGTCCGACGTTGTCGCCGGCCTGGCCCGAGTCGAGCAGCTTGCGGAACATCTCGATACCCGTGACGGTGGTCTTGGTGGAGGTCTCCTTGATGCCGACGATCTCCACCTCCTCGTTCACGTTGACCGAGCCACGCTCGATACGACCGGTGACAACCGTGCCACGGCCGGTGATCGTGAAGACATCCTCGACGGGCATGAGGAAGGGCTTGTCCGTCTCGCGGACCGGGTCCGGGATGGACTCGTCGACTGCAGCCATCAGGTCGAGGATGGACTGCGTCCACTTCGGGTCACCCTCGAGTGCCTTGAGTGCCGAGATCGGAATGACGGGGGCTTCCTCGTCGAATTCCTGAGCGGCCAGCAGTTCGCGGACCTCCATCTCGACGAGCTCGAGGATCTCGTCATCGTCAACCATGTCGGCCTTGTTCAGGGCGACGAGGATGTAAGGAACGCCAACCTGGCGAGCGAGCAGGACATGCTCGCGCGTCTGGGGCATCGGGCCGTCGGTAGCTGCGACGACGAGGATAGCGCCGTCCATCTGAGCTGCGCCGGTGATCATGTTCTTGATGTAGTCGGCGTGACCCGGTGCATCGACGTGCGCGTAGTGGCGCTTTTCCGTCTGGTACTCAACATGCGAGATGTTGATCGTGATGCCACGAGCCTTTTCCTCGGGAGCCTTGTCGATCTGATCGAAGGCCGAAGCCTCGTTCAGGTCGGGGAATGCATCCGCGAGAACCTTGGTGATGGCCGCCGTCGTCGTGGTCTTGCCGTGGTCGACGTGACCAATGGTGCCGATGTTCACGTGCGGCTTCGTCCGCTCGAACTTCGCCTTCGCCACTTTGTGTCCTCCTGGACTGTTGTTGCTTGCCGTATGCAGCAGTGCGGTTGGTTGTTACTTGGTCGTGCTTCGTGCCGGAAGCAACCGAGGTCACTTGCCGGCGCGGGCTGGGGAGCTCGCTGTGCTTACTCGCCCGTCGCCTTGGCGATGATTTCCTTCGAGACGTTCGCGGGAACCTCTGCGTAGGAATCGAACACCATGGAGAAGTTCGCACGGCCCTGGGTCTTCGACCGCAGGTCACCGATGTAACCGAACATCTCCGAGAGCGGAACCAGCGCCTTCACGACACGGGCACCACTGCGTTCCTCCATGGCCTGGATCTGGCCACGGCGGGAGTTGAGGTCGCCGATCACGTCGCCCATGTATTCCTCGGGCGTTGTGACCTCGACAGCCATGAGCGGCTCGAGAATGACGGGGCCGGCCTTGCGGGCGGCTTCCTTCAGTGCCTGCGAACCGGCAACCTTGAACGCCATTTCCGAGGAGTCGACGTCGTGGTAAGCACCATCGAGCAGCGACAGCTTCAGGTTCACGAGCGGGTAGCCGGCGAGAACACCGTACTGCATCGCGTCCTGCGCGCCGGCATCCACGGAGGGGATGTACTCGCGCGGGATACGTCCGCCGGAGACCTTGTTCTCGAACTCGTAGGTAGCACCGTCTTCGCCCACGAAAGGCTCCAGAGCGATGATGACCTTTGCGAACTGGCCCGAGCCACCCGTCTGCTTCTTGTGGGTGTAGTCGTGCTTCTCGACCTTCTTGGTGATGGTCTCGCGGTACGCAACCTGCGGCTTACCGACGTTCGCCTCGACCTTGAACTCGCGACGCATGCGGTCGACGAGGATGTCGAGGTGGAGCTCGCCCATACCGCCGATGACGGTCTGACCGGTCTCTTCGTCGAGTTCGACCGAGAAGGTCGGATCCTCTTCGGCGAGCTTCTGGATCGCGACGCCCAGCTTTTCCTGGTCGGACTTGGTCTTGGGCTCGATGGAGACCTGGATGACCGGCGCGGGGAACGACATCGACTCGAGGACGATGGGGCTCGCCTGATCGCACAAGGTGTCACCGGTGGTGGTGTCCTTGAGGCCGATCATTGCGTAGATGTGGCCGGCTACGGCCTCGTCTACCGGGTTCTCCTTGTTGGCGTGCATCTGGAAGAGCTTTCCGATGCGCTCCTTCTTGCCCTTGGTTGCGTTGAGCACCTGAGCGCCCGGATCGATACGACCCGAGTACGCGCGGACGAAGGTCAGCTTGCCGAAGAACGGGTGAGCAGCGATCTTGAAGGCGAGAGCCGAGAACGGCTCTTCCTTGCTCGGCTTGCGAGTGATCTCTACTTCTTCGTCACCGAGCTTGTGGCCGACGACCTCGCCGATGTCCAGCGGGTTCGGCAGGTAATCGATGACTGCGTCGAGCATGGGCTGAACGCCCTTGTTCTTGAACGCGGAGCCACAGATGACCGGGTACAGCTCGGAAGCGACCGTCATCTTGCGGATGGCGCCCTTGATTTCCTCGACCGTGAGCTCTTCGCCGCCGAAGTACTTCTCCATGAGAGCTTCGTCGGACTCGGCAACGGTTTCGAGCAGCTTCTCGCGGTACTCTGCAGCCTTCTCGACGAGGTCCGCGGGGATCTCTTCGATGGTCGGCAGTGCACCGGTCGGAACTACGCCGCGCCAGGTGATGGCACGCATCTCGACCAGGTCGACGACGCCGTCGAAGTCGTCCTCAGCGCCGATGGGCAGCTGGAGAACGAGCGGCTTCGCGCCGAGACGGTCGATGATGGTCTGGACTGTGAAGTAGAAGTCCGCGCCCATCTTGTCCATCTTGTTGACGAAGCAGATGCGCGGAACGTCGTACTTGGCAGCCTGACGCCAAACCTGCTCGGACTGCGGCTCGACACCTTCCTTACCGTCGAAGACAGCAACTGCGCCGTCGAGCACGCGCAGCGACCGCTCCACCTCGACCGTGAAGTCGACGTGGCCGGGGGTGTCGATGATGTTGATCTGGTTGTTGTTCCAGAAGCAAGTCACGGCGGCAGACGTGATCGTGATGCCGCGTTCCTTCTCCTGCTCCATCCAGTCCGTCGTCGACGCACCGTCGTGCGTCTCACCGATCTTGTAATTGACACCGGTGTAGAACAGGATGCGCTCGGTGGTGGTGGTCTTGCCGGCATCGATGTGCGCCATGATGCCGATGTTGCGGACCTTGTTCAGGTCAGTCAGCACTTCCTGTGCCACAGGTTTCTTCCCCGCTCGTTGCTTGGTTTTCGGGTGTCGGCCGTATCCGGTGTGTTCCACCGTCAAGGCCATGGTCTTTCAATTATGTCTCTGCCGAGGCGAACCTGGCCACCTGCGTCCGGAAACCGGCGAGATGATCAGGTCGCCAACGGCGACAAGCGTCGGAGCCCCACCCGATGGCAGTTGCTCCGACGCTTTACATCACCAGCGGTAGTGGGCGAATGCCTTGTTGGCTTCGGCCATCTTGTGAGTGTCTTCGCGACGCTTCACAGCTGCACCGAGGCCATTGCTGGCATCGAGGAGCTCGTTGGCGAGACGCTCGACCATGGTCTTCTCACGACGTGCACGCGAGAAGGTGACCAGCCAGCGCAGTGCCAGCGTGGTGGAACGACCGGGACGAACCTCGACCGGCACCTGGTATGTAGCGCCACCGACGCGGCGGCTACGAACCTCGAGTGCAGGCTTGACGTTGTCCAGGGCGCGCTTGAGAGTGACGACCGGATCGGTGCCGGTCTTCTCGCGTGCCTGCTCGAGAGCCTGGTACACGATTCGCTCTGCGGTGGACTTCTTGCCGTCCAGCAGGATCTTGTTGACGAGCTGCGTCACCAACGGGGAACCGTAAACCGGGTCGTTGATGAGCGGGCGCTTCGGAGCGGGGCCCTTACGTGGCATTAGCTCTTCTCCTTCTTGGCGCCGTAGCGGCTGCGTGCCTGCTTGCGACCCTTGACACCCTGGGTGTCCAGGGAGCCGCGGATGATCTTGTAACGGACACCCGGGAGGTCCTTCACACGACCGCCACGGACGAGCACCATGGAGTGCTCCTGAAGGTTGTGACCTTCACCGGGGATGTACGCGGTGACCTCGACCGAAGTCGTGAGGCGAACACGTGCGACCTTACGGAGCGCGGAGTTCGGCTTCTTGGGGGTGGTGGTGTACACGCGAGTGCACACGCCACGACGCTGCGGGCTGCCCTTGAGGGCTGCCGTCTTGACCTTGGCGGTCTTGTCGCGGCGACCCTTGCGGACCAGCTGGTTGATGGTTGGCATTTACCGGCTTTCTTGTGACGAACAGACTGCTCGAGCGAACTCGGGCCGTTCGAAAACGTGGCTGTTCTGAAATTAGGGATCTAGCAGTTGGAGCAAGAGAGCTGCTGCTCCTCACCCACCTCAGAGTCTGTACTCAGCACTTTCATGCCGCGCACTGCCCCCGAGGTCGGGCGTGTCGCATACCCCCACACAGGCAGCCGGATGCTCGTTCATCAGCAGTTTCTGCTCGAACGCGCGCACGGCAATACCTAGCTAGGCACACAGATCGGCCCGGGCATGCCGGACACGACCCATAACGATACCTGTCGGCGCGCCACGAGGTCAAAGCGAGGCCACGGTGATAGTGACCTCACGCTCTGACCAGACACTCTGGCTGCAAACTCAGACCACGCAGCCGGACCGGTCACGATCAGATGCTGCGGTTCAACGTCAACGCGCCGAGCTTTGCCGCGGCCTCGCACGGATCCGCGCCGCCCTGCGGCTCGGTGACCCACCACCCGAACACTCCCCCGGCCGGTGCGCTCGCGCTCACGCCGCAACTCTGCGGATCGGCCGGCTGGCGAACCTCGTAACCGCCACTACCGTTGATGTCGATTTTCGCCACCACGTATCCCAGATGTTCGAAAGCAGCGCGCTCGTGATCGAGGGTGCCCGTCTCGAACCAGTTGAAGGTGATCTTGATCGGACCCGCGGCCCCGATGCCGTCCCAACGGCAGATGGCGCCGAAGAACCCACGCCCGACGGCGTCGGCACCCACGGCACCGGCGATCTGCTCGTCGGTGACGGCTTCGCATTCTTGGAGGACGTTCGCGAATTCCTGGCTGTCACTACCGCCGTAGCTGCCCTCCGCACGGGGAGTCCCGGTGACCACGGAGCCGCACCCCGTGAGTAGAACCAGCGACCCAGCCAGGGCGAGCCCGATCCTTACGCGCTTCACGGCGCCCTCGAACTTCACTGTGCCCTCGAAACTGTTTTTTCCATCAGATCCCGCGCCACCGTGCATGGATCCGCGGTCGGTGGCAGCAAGCCGTAGGTGATCGACCAGTGCACGAAGTCTCCGCCGAACGCGATACCCAACTCGCACAACGAACCTGCCGTGGACGCGATGAAGCCTTGATGACCGCCGATCGTGATGTCGTCGGCAGGACGTCCGAGCAGGTCGGACCCTGCCCGTTCGCGGCCGATCGGGCTACCGCGGTACCAGGAGAAACTGACGCTCGGACCGCTCGAACCAGCGACCTCCCACTGGCAACCGACACCGTTGCGCGTCGTCGTCGCAAAAGCGCCGAGGTTGAAGGCATTGACAACTTCTTCGTCGGTCACCGAGCCGCATTCGGCGAACATCGGACCGGGATCGGTGGGTGCGAGTGCCTGCGAACCCGCGCCGTCGCCCGGCTGATCGACGGCCCCGTCGTCGGAGCTGCAGCCGACCACCGCCGAAAGCACGGCAGCCGAGACCAATACCGAAGTCCCGATCGAAGTGAGGGTGCGTGCGGCCATGGAGCCGACTGTACTTCTCGGTGGCCCCCGACACACGCCACGTGCGCACCTCGCTCATCGGTCCCGCCACGCCGCTACCGATTCAGGGAGTTGCGACCGGTACCCGAACCAGCGTGGAATCCAATTGCGCCGCCCACTGTTTGACCACCTCGGTGCGTCGACGCGAGTCGTCGGTCAAGACGTCTGCCAGCCCCAGCCCGCGGGCCAGGTCCAGGGTCGCCTGTACCAAACGGTGCGTCACCGGATCGGAGTCGTCGACGCCCAGACTCTCGACGGCCATGCGGTGCGCGATGCGCCCGAACCGTTCCTCGAGGGGCAACACGCGGGCCCGCAGGTCGGGGTCGGAGGCAGCGGCCGTCCACACCTGCAGTGCTGCTTTGAACAGAGTCCCGGTGTAGTACTCGACCAACCGCGAAATGACCGCCTCGGTTCGTCCGGCACCCACCGGAAGGTCGGTCGATTCCTTTCGTGCCTGATCCATCCTGGCGTCGAACATCACCTCGAGCGCCGCGGTGATGAGGTCCTCGCGGGTCGGGAAGTGATGCTGCATCGCACCGCGGGACACCCCGGCACGCTGGGCGACGACGCTCATCGTCGTTGCGCTCCATCCGAGTTCGGCGAGACACTCCACAGTCACTTCGAGCAGGTGGGAGCGCGTGACTCGACTTCGGTCCTGCTTGGGTTCTCGAGTCATCGCGCCGCCATCCTTTCTACCGCTGTGTTCCAGTGCGCAGTTCTACTGCGCCCAGGCTGCTGGACGCTTCTGCAAGAAAGACATCATGCCCTCACGAGCCTCGTCAGAGGAAAACAGCCGGGCCGACTGCGCGATCATCTCCTCGCCGTCACGGTCGAATCCGGCCAGGACCGAACGCGTCGTGATCCACTTCGATTCGGCAAGTCCCTGCGGTGAACATTGGCGCAAGGTGCCGAGCAGTTCGTTGATCGACTCCCCCGTGTCCTGCGACGCGGCGGTGACGAGTCCGATGGATTCGGCCTCGTGCTGGCCGAACTTCTCTCCGGTGAGCAGGTATCGGCTCGCAGATCGCTGGTCGAGCCTCGGTAGGACCGTGAGCGAAATGATGGACGCTGCCAAACCCAACCGTGATTCCGTCACCGCGAAGGTGCTCGCCGGTCCGGCGACGACGATGTCGCACGCCCCGACAAGACCCATACCCCCGGCTCGGACGTGACCGTCGATGCGCCCGATCACCGGCTTGGGAAGCTCGAGAATGCTGCGCAAGAGCGTCAGCATTCCCCGCCCTCGTTCTTTGACGGCCTCTTCCGGTGACGCGGACGATCCGGAAGCCTCGCTGAGATCGGCTCCCGCACAGAATGTTCCACCGGTGTGGGTGAGCACCACCGCTCGAACTGCCGGATCGGCGGCCGCTGACGTCAACCCCGCTTGTAACTCCGTGACCAACCGCGTCGAAATCGCGTTGCGGTTGTGGGGTGAGTCGAGAGTGATCGTGGCAGCACCGCCCGATACTTCGTACAGTACGTATGGCTTGTCCTGATCCGTCATGAATCTCCTCTTCAGTAGGACCGTTTAGTACGACCGCGGCAGACCGAGAGAGTGCTGCGAGACGAAGTTGAGGATCATCTCGCGGCTCACCGGCGCAACACGGGCGATACGAGCCGCACCGAGCATGGCGGCCAACCCGTATTCCTTCGTCAGGCCTGCGCCGCCGTGCGTCTGGATCGCCTGATCGAGCGCCTTGATGCTGGCTTCGGCAGCGGCGTACTTTGCCATGTTCGCGGCTTCGGCAGCACCGAAATCGTCGCCGCTGTCGTAGAGCACCGCGGCCTTCTGCATCATCAGCTTGGCGAGCTCGAGTTCGATCTTCACCTGCGCGAGGGGATGCGAAATACCTTGGTGCGCACCGATCGGCGTCTTCCACACCGTGCGCTCGTTGGCGAACTTCACCGCAGCGTTCAGGGCGTAACGGCCCATGCCGATGGCCATCGACGCACCCAGGATGCGCTCGGGGTTGAGGCCGGCGAACAACTGCATCAGGGCGGCATCGGCTTCGCCGACCAGAGCGTCGGCCGGCAGACGGACGTCGTCGAGGAACAAGATGAACTGGTGGTCCGGCTCGATGATGTCCATCTCCATCTGCGTCTTCACGAATCCGGGAGAATCCGTGGGGACGATGAACAGAGCGGGCTTGAGCTTGCCGGTCTTGGAGTCCTCGGTGCGCGCGACGATGAGGACCGCGTCAGCCTGATCGACACCCGAGATGTAGATCTTGTTGCCGCTCAGGATCCAGTCGTCGCCATCCCTGCGTGCCGTCGTGGTGATCTGATGAGAGTTGGAACCAGCGTCGGCCTCGGTGATTCCGAACGCCATGATCTTGGAACCGTCGGCGAGGCTGGGTAGCCACTGCTGCTTCTGCTCCGCCGTGCCGTACTTGCCGATGATGGTGCCGCAGATGGCCGGGGATACGACAACCAGGAGCAGACCGGCACCCTGTGCCGCCAATTCCTCCTGCACCAGCGCGAGTTCGTAGATGCCGGCACCGCCGCCGCCGTATTCCTCCGGCAGGTTGACGCCCAGGAATCCGAGTTTGCCCGCCTCGTTCCACAATTCGGTGAGCGGCTCACCCTTGCGCGCCTTGGGCAGCACGTAGTCGACGTAGTTGAAGCGCTCACCCAGTTTGGAAACGGATGCCCGCAGTTCCTTCTGCTCTTCGGTTTCGATGAAACTCATCATGCTTCCTCTTCTGTAGCGGGTTCTTCCACACGTGCGAGTACCGATCCGACTTCGACCTGCTGGCCGACGGCGACCGGAAGTTCTACCAGGACACCGGCAGTCGGCGCGGTGACGGTGTGTTCCATCTTCATGGCCTCTAGCCACAGAATCGGCTGGCCGGCAGTGACGGTGTCACCGAGTGCGGCACCGAGGCGGATAACCGATCCCGGCATCGGAGCGAGCAACGAACCGGCGGCGACTTCCGCCGACGGATCCACGAAGCGCGGTGCTGCCGTCAACGCGACCGGCCCCAGCGAGGAGTCGACAAAAATCTCACTCCCGTATGCCGCCACGTCAAACGAACGCTGTACTCCGCTCTGCTCGAGCACTACCCGGGCAGCAGTTGCCGATACCAGGCTCACGTCGTCGAAGCATTCTGCGTTCAACACGCCGCTTCGGCTCAGGGAGTAGTGGACGTCGTAGTCGCCCGACGCAGTGGAGTAGCTCTTGCTCTGCGGCTGCGACGGCAGGTTGCGCCACCCGCTGGGCAAGCGGCCGATGACGCGCGCCGACGCCCGGTTGTGCGCGGCATCGGCAAGTGCCGCCGCTAGCGCCGAAAGCCTTTCGGCGTCGGTGTCGGCCAGAGGCGTTGACAACTTCTCGAGGTCATGGGTCTCGAAGAACGCCGTATCGGTGTCCCCGGCAATGAAGGCGGGGTGAGCCAGGACATTGACGAGCAGATCGCGGTTGGTGCGCAGGCCGTGAATCCTGGTGCGCGCCAGCGTCGACGCGAGCAGCCGGGCAGCTGCGGTCCGCGTCGGCGCGTACGAGATGATCTTGGCCAACATCGGGTCGTAGTGGACGCCGACAACACTGCCGTCGACGACGCCGGAGTCGAGGCGAACGCCCTGCTCACGCAGAACACTGAATTCTTGCGGGTCACCGGGCAACTCGATGTGGTGAACGGTTCCACTCTGAGGCTGCCAGTTCTTGGCGGGGTCCTCGGCGTACAGTCGCACCTCGATCGAATGCCCCCGGATCTCCGGCTGTTCGTCCGGAAGTGCTTCACCTGAAGCGACCTGCAATTGCAGTTCCACCAGATCGAGTCCGGTGGTGCACTCGGTGACCGGATGCTCTACCTGCAAACGGGTGTTCATTTCCAGGAAGAAGAAGTCGCCTTTTTCGTCAGCCAGGAATTCAACGGTTCCTGCGCCTTCGTAGCCGATGGCGTTGGCTGCGAGCCGCGAGGCGTCGAACAGCTTCTCGCGCATGGCGGGGATGCGCTGCACGAGCGGCGACGGTGC
The DNA here is from genome assembly GCF_001029585.1 of Rhodococcus sp. ARP2. Lineage (NCBI taxonomy): Bacteria > Bacillati > Actinomycetota > Actinomycetes > Mycobacteriales > Nocardiaceae > Rhodococcus > Rhodococcus sp. ARP2. The sequence goes on from NZ_LEKE01000086.1 coordinate 55,132, forward strand.
CTCTTCGACCACCTTCTGATGCCGACGCTGGATCGAGCACTCGCGCTCCCCCACCGCCCACACCCCACCGCGGCGGTCGGCCATCACCTGGACCTCTATGTGACGACCGGTCTCGAGGTAGCGCTCACAGAAGACAGTCGGGTCACCGAAGGCGGACTGCGCCTCACGCCGCGCTGCTTCCAGTTCGCCTTCCAGCGCCGACAATTCACGAACGACACGCATTCCGCGTCCGCCGCCGCCCGCCGACGCCTTGATCAGCACTGGCAAATGAGCGTCGGTCACCGCAGCGGGATCGAGTTCGGACAGCACCGGAACTCCGGCCGCGTCCATGATCTTCTTGGACTCGACCTTCGATCCCATGAGCTCGATGGATTCGACGGGCGGACCGATCCACGTCAGCCCCGCGTCGATGACGCTGCGCGCGAACTCCGCGTTCTCGGAGAGGAATCCGTAGCCGGGGTGAATCGCGTCGGCGCCCGAAGCCTTGGCGGCGGCGATGATGAGCTCACCCCGCAGGTAGGTCTCGGCAGGCGTGTTACCCGGCAGGCGAACCGAAGCATCGGCTTCGGCGACGTGCGGGCTGTCGGCATCCGCGTCGGAAAAAACCGCAACCGTGCCGATTCCGTTCTTGCGGCAGGTTGCAAAGACACGGCGGGCGATTTCGCCACGATTGGCGACCAGTACTGAAGTGATTGTCACGGCGTGCCTCACATACGGAAGACGCCGAAGTTCTCGGTGCCTTCGATCGGGGCGGTGGCAATGGCCGACAGGCACATTCCCACCACGGTGCGGGTGTCTCGGGGATCGATGACGCCGTCGTCGTACAGACGCCCGGACAGGAACATCGGAAGTGACTCGGCCTCGATCTGGTTCTCGATCATCGCGCGCATGCCGGCATCAGCCTGCTCGTCGAAAACCTGGCCGCGGGCCTCGGCAGCAGCGCGTCCCACGATGGAGATGACGCCGGCGAGCTGCGCACCGCCCATGACGGCGGACTTGGAACTGGGCCAGGCAAAGAGGAATCTCGGATCGAATGCCCGTCCGCACATGCCGTAGTGACCGGCGCCGTACGACGCTCCGAGCAGGATCGAGATGTGCGGAACCTTGGAGTTGGCAACCGCATTGATCATCATCGATCCGTGCTTGATCATGCCGCCCTCCTCGTACTCCTTACCCACCATGTAGCCGGTGGTGTTGTGCAGGAACAGCAACGGCGTGTTTGAGCGGTTGGCAAGCTGGATGAACTGCGTTGCCTTCTGGGACTCTTCGCTGAAGAGAACTCCACGTGCGTTGGCCAGGATGCCGATCGGGTAACCGTTGAGTTCGGCCCAGCCGGTCACGAGGGAGGAACCGTAGAGCGGCTTGAACTCGTCGAAGTCGGAACCGTCGACGATACGGGCGATGACCTCACGCGGATCGAACGGAATCTTCAGGTCGGCCGGAACGATGCCGAGCAACTCTTCCGGATCCTCGAGCGGTTCGATGATCTCCCCGCGAGGCGCCGGCCCCTTCTTGGTCCAGTTGAGTCGCTTGACGATCGAGCGACCGATGCGGATCGCGTCCTGCTCGTCGGCTGCGAAGTAGTCAGCCAACCCGGACTTGCGAGCGTGCATTTCGGCGCCGCCGAGTGCCTCGTCATCTGATTCCTCACCGGTGGCCATCTTGACCAGCGGCGGGCCTGCGAGGAACACCTTGGAGCGTTCCTTGATCATCACGACGTGGTCGGACATGCCCGGGATGTACGCGCCGCCGGCAGTCGAGTTACCGAAGACCAGTGCAATGGTGGGGATACCGGCTGCGGAAAGCTGTGTGAGGTCACGGAACATACGCCCGCCCGGGATGAACACCTCCTTCTGCGTCGGCAGGTCTGCACCGCCGGACTCGACCAGCGAGATCACCGGGAGACGATTTTGCATGGCGATGTCGTTGGCGCGGAATCCCTTACGCAGCGTCCACGGATTGCTGGTGCCGCCGCGCACAGTGGGATCGTTGGCGACGATCAGGCATTCGACACCTTCGACAACGCCGATACCGACCACGGTGCTGGCGCCGACCGGGAAGTCACTCCCCCACGCAGCGAGGGGACACAGCTCGAGAAACGGCGAATCCTGATCGAGCAGGAGTTCGATCCGCTCGCGCGCCAGAAGCTTTCCCCGCTTGTGGTGCCGCTCGGTGTACTTCTCGCCGCCACCGGCAAGCGCCTTGGCGTGCTCGACCTCGATCTCGGCGAGCTTGGTGTTCATGGTCGATGTTGCGGTCTGATACACCTCGGAATTGGTGTCCAGCGTTGACCGGATGACACTCATGACTGATACCCCAATCGCTTGGCCGCGAGGCCGGTGAGGATTTCGGTGGTTCCGCCACCGATTCCCAGAATTCGCATGTCCCGGTACTGCCTCTCCACTTCACTTTCCTGCATGTATCCGAGGCCGCCGAACAGCTGAACGGCTTGGTTCGCAACCCATTCGCCCGTCTCGACTGCCGTGTTCTTCGCGAAGCACACCTCGGCGATCAGGTCGCCGTCACCGGCCATGTACCGCTCGATCACCGAGTGGGTGTACACCTTGGCGACGTCGATCTTGCGGGCCATCTCGGTGACGGTGTTCTGCACGGCCTGCCGGCTGATCAGGGGGCGACCGAAAGTTTCGCGGGCGCGGCACCATTCGAGGGTCAGCTCCAGGCAACGTTCTGCACTGGCATACGCCTGCGCGGCGAGCGCGACACGTTCGGAAACAAATGCCTGGGCGATCTGCGCGAAGCCGCTGTTCTCTGCGCCGACCAGATTCTCCACCGGAACCCGGGCATCGACAAAGGACAGTTCCGCGGTATCGGATGCACGCCAGCCCATCTTCTCGAGTTTGCGTGAGACGGTGAAACCCGGTGTGCCCTTCTCGATCACGAGCAGTGAGACACCACCCGCGCCGGGACCACCGGTGCGCACCGCTGTAACGACGAAGTCCGCTCGAACGCCGGAGGTGATGAACGTCTTGGCGCCGTTCACGACGTAATGATCGCCGTCGCGCTTGGCTGTGGTTGTCAGATGCCCGACGTCGCTGCCTCCGCCAGGCTCGGTGATGGCGAGCGAGCCGATCTTGTCGCCGCGCAGGGTCGGCTTGACCCACTTCTCGATCTGCGCCTCGTCGCCCGCTGCAATCAGGTGCGGCACCGCGATGCCGCAGGTGAAGAGCGAAGCGAACAGCCCGCCCGACGCACCTGCCTGATGCATCTCCTCACAGATCACGATGGAGTCGACGGCGTCGCCGCCCTCACCGCCCGCCGATTCGGGAGCACTGGCGCCGAGCAGCCCGAGAGCGCCTGCCTTGCGGTGCAATTCGCACGGAATCTCACCGTCACGCTCCCACTGCGTCAGATGCGGCAAAATCTCCTGGTTCACGAATCCGCGTACGGTCTCGCGAAGCGCAAGCCTTTCCGGTGTGGTCCACACGGTCACCGTGAATCCTCTTTCTCGTCAGTTACGGGGAGTAGCGAAATCGGGATGTCGATGTGGCGCGAACGCAGCCATTCACCAATTCCCTTGGCCTGCGGATCGAACCGCGCCTGCGAGGCAACACCCTGACCGAGGATTCCCTCGATCACGAAGTTGACGGCACGAAGGTGCGGAAGCTGGTAGCGAGTGACGTTCAGGTCTGCTGCTTCCGGTAGCAGTTCCTTGAGCATTTCGACGGTCAGATTGTGCGCCAACCACTTCCACTGATCGTCCGTGCGAACCCAGACGCCGACGTTGGCATTTCCACCCTTGTCGCCACTACGGGCACCGGCGATCGTGCCGAGTGGCACCGAAAGCGAAGACTGTGGCGGCAACGGCTCCGGACGCTCAGGTTCGTCGACGGCTTCGAGGTCCTGCGTCAGCGTCGACGGAGCGATGTCCACGCGAGTGCCGTCGGGCAGTACGGCCACGTGAGGCACCGATCCCGCGTCGACGTAGCCGGGGGTGAACACTCCGTACGGTTGTCCGTTGCTCGGCGGCGCGGTCAGCGAGAAGCCTGGGTAACTGGCAAGCGCCATTTCCACCGCAACCGCAGAGAAGGGACGACCGATCACCTTGGGATCGGAATCGCGAACCACGCAGCGCAGCAACGCACTCGCGGTTTCCTCGGTGTCGGAATCCGGGTGATCCGTGCGAGCGAGAGTCCAGACCAGTTCGGCGGGCTTCTTCGTCAGCCAGGATTCGAGTTGAGTCTTCGCCAGATCCGCTTTGGCCTCGATGTCGAGACCCGTGAGAATGAAAGTGGCCTCGTTGCGGAACCCGGCCAGCGTGTTGAGTGAGACCTTGTACTGCGGCGGCGGAGCCTCGCCCGTGACTCCGCTGATCAGCACCCGATCCGGGCCTTCCTGGGTGAGCACCGCGTTGTCGATGCGGGTGGTCACGTCCGGGCCTGCGTAGCGTCCACCCGTGATCTCGTACAGCAGCTGCGCCGTCACGGTGCCGACGCTCACCTCGCCGTCCGTACCGGCATGCTTGGTGATGACCGAAGATCCGTCCGCGTTGATCTCGGCGATCGGGAAGCCAGGACGGCCCAGATTCGGAACCTCGGTGAAGAACGCGTAGTTGCCGCCGGTGGCCTGGGTTCCGCACTCGATGACGTGGCCCGCCGCGACAGCACCGGCCAGCTGATCGAAATCATCTCGCTTCCAACCGAAATGGTGAGCGGCGGGACCGACGATCACCGAAGCGTCGGTGACACGTCCGGTGACCACAACATCGGCGTCGGCCGACAATGCTTCGACGATGCCCCAGGCGCCGAGGTACGCGTTGGCCGTCAGCGGGGAGCCGAGTCCGAGTTCGTCTGCCCGAGAGACCAGATCGTCGCCCTCGACGTGGGCGATCTTCGCGTTCAACCCCAACCTGGTGTTGACCTCGCGCAGCGCCTCGGCCAGTCCAGCCGGGTTGAGACCGCCGGCATTCGCGACGATCTTCACGCCCTTGTCGAGCGCAAGTCCGAGGGTGTCTTCCACCTGTCGCAGGAACGTCTTCGCGTAGCCGAGCGACGGGTCCTTCATCCGGTCCCGTCCGAGGATCAACATCGTCAGTTCGGCAAGGTAGTCGCCGGTCAGGTAGTCGAGTTCGCCGCCCTCGAGCATCTCGCGCATCGCCGAGACGCGGTCGCCGTAGAAACCGGAGCAGTTACCGATCCGTACCGAACTCATTTATCCACCTTCGCTTCTCGTGCGGCTCGTCCCTCGCCGCTGGGTCCGGCAAATGCCTGCGCGAACCCCAACCACTCGTCTGCGTCGGCACCAACGGCAACCAGATCGAGATCGGCGCGATTGGCGCGCTGGGTGACCAGCAGGCAGAAGTCCAACGCGGGCCCGGTCACCTTCTGCGGTGCATCTTCCGGCCCCCAGGTCCAGAGCGAACCGTCCGGCGCCGTCAACTCAACCCGGAAATCGTCGGCGGGCGGCGTCTTCTCGTTGACCGAGTACGCGAAGTTTCGCGTCCGCACACCCAGGTGAGCGATGTTCTTGATGCGCGCCGTCGGGGCTCGTTCGACGCCGAGTGCGTCGGCAACGTCCTGCCCGTGCGCCCACGTCTCCATCAGTCGCGCGGTAGCCATGGAGACACCGCCCATGGGCGGGCCATACCAAGGAAACTTGGTACCGGACGGGGCGGCGGTGAGAGCCTCGACGAGAGCGGTGCGCCCCGCTCGCCAATCGGCGAGCAACTCCGCCGGCGGGCGGGCCGCCTGCTCGGCAGCACCGTCGTCGACAAATCCCGCCGGATTCACGAACGCCGCCTTCAACTGCTCCGCAAACCCGTCCGGGTCGGTGATCGCCAGGATCGCAGCACTGTCCGTCCAGTGCAGGTGCCCGATCTGATGCGCGACGCTCCACCCTTCCGCCGGCGTCATTGTCGCCCACTTCTCCTCGGGCAGATCCGCAACCAGGGCGTCGAGGCTCTCGCCTTCGGCCCGCAAGTCATCGATGAACGTCTGAAGTTCGGCCATGCGACCAGCATCACACCCGGGTCCATAAAAATCAAGCACGAATGATTGTTATTGAGAAATCTTGTGGTGAGAGACTGAGCTCAACTGCCATCGACTACCAGGAGCACCCATGAGCGACGCCATACTGATCTCGCGAACCGGCGATGTGGTCACGTGGACCCTCAATCGCCCGGACACCCGCAACGCGATCTCCGAGATCGACATGATCGGGGCCCTCGAAGACGCGGTCACCGCAGTCAACCGAGATCAGAGTGTGCGAGCGGTCATCCTCACGGGGGCCGGGTCGGCTTTCTCCTCCGGCGGCAACGTCAAACACATGCGAGACAAGGAAGGCATGTTCGGTGGTGCTCCCGGCGAGATCCGCCAGGGCTACCGGCACGGCATCCAGCGCATTCCGCTCGCGCTGTACACATGTGAGGTGCCGACCATCGCAGCCGTCAACGGCCCGGCCATCGGAGCGGGCTGCGACCTCTCCCTCATGTGTGACCTCCGCATCGCCTCGACCGCCGCAGTCTTCGCCGAGAGCTTCGTCAAGGTGGGACTCATCCCCGGCGACGGCGGAGCCTGGCTGCTCCCCCGCGCGATCGGCAACGCCCGCGCCGCCGAGATGGCGTTCACCGGCGAACCCATCGATGCTGCGAAGGCACTCGACTGGGGTCTGGTCTCGCAGATCACCGAACCCGAGGAATTGCTTTCCGCAGCGCACGCTTTGGCAGCTCGAGTAGCCGCCAATCCCCCGCAGGTACTCCGCATGACCAAGAAACTCCTCCGCGAAGGCCAGCACCAGAGCCTCGAGAGCCTGCTCGAACTCTCGGCCGCCATGCAGTCGATCGCCCACCACACCCGAGATCACCACGAAGCCGTCGCCGCGATGCTCGAGCGTCGAAGTCCCGAGTTCACCGGAGAATGAAGGCGGGCAGTCAGCTACTGCCGGTCGGCGCGGTCCTCACCTCGATACTGTCGCTCCAGTTCGGAGCGGCATTCGCGACGACCCTGTTCTCGCAGATCGGGCCGGCCGGAGCCACGACGCTTCGGCTGACGATCGCCGCGATCATCCTCGGCGTCATCGTCCGCCCGCGATGGAGCAGGTGGTCGAACCGGCAACGCAAAGGCATCTTCGCGCTGGGCATCGCCCTCGCCGTGATGAACGGCGCCTTCTACCTCGCCCTCGACACGGTGCCCATCGGCACCGCCGTCACCATCGAGTTCCTCGGACCGTTGACGCTGGCCGCAGTTCTGTCGCGTCGGTGGGCCGACGGAGCGTGGGTGCTGCTCGCCTTCGGCGGAGTGTTGCTGCTCGGGTTGGGGGATCACGGCGAATCCGGATTGGACCCGATCGGGGTGATGTTCGCGTTGATCGCCGCCACTGCGTGGGCCGGATACATCGTGGCCGGTTCCCACCTGGCCGCGACGCTCCCGAGCGCCGACGGGTTGGCAGGCGCAAGCATCGTCGCAGCCGTATTGACGCTGCCCTTCGGCGTCGTCTCGGGCGGAAGTGAACTGCTGGATCCGAAGATGCTCGCCGCAGGCGCCGCCGTCGCCATCCTCTCGTCCGTCATCCCGTACAGCTTGGAAATGTGGGCGCTGCGCTCCTTGGCCAAGAAGGTCTTCGCGGTCCTCATCGCCCTCGAACCGGCAGCGGCCGCACTGGCCGGAGTCCTCGTGATCGGGCAAACGCTCGACGCTTTCACACTCGTCGCCATCGGACTGGTGGTGACCGCGGGTGTCGGGACGGTCGTCATGAATCGAAAGTCCACACCGAAATAGTCCAGGTACCGTCAGAGCACGTCATTCCAACGCACAGGAGAACCATGACCAACCCGATCATCGCCACCGTTCTCGGTAACACCCCGCAGATCGACGAAAGTGCATTCATCGCACCCAACGCCACCGTTGTCGGCGCTGTGACCATCGCTGCGGGAGCCAGCATCTGGTACGGCGCGGTTATCCGCGGCGACGCAGAATCGATCTCCATCGGCGCTGACACCAACATTCAGGACAACTGCACGGTGCACGCCGACCCCACGTTCCCCGCAGTGCTGGGCGAGCGAATCTCGGTCGGCCACAACGCAGTGCTGCACGGGTGCACCGTCGAAGACGACGTTCTCGTCGGCATGGGTGCCGTGGTGCTCAACGGCGCACACATCGGTTCGGGATCACTGATTGCAGCCGGTGCGGTCGTGTCTCAGGGGATGCAAATCCCGCCTGGGTCACTGGTCGCCGGCGTGCCCGCCAAGGTCAAACGTGAACTCTCCGAAGGCGAAAAGGCCGGTATCACCGCCAACGGCGCCGGCTACATCATGCTCGCGAAGGCTCACCAGGACATCGAACAGGCCTGATCGAGACGATGCTCGCGGACGGTAGCCGCAAGAGCACCGACTAGCCTCGGGGCCGCAACGTACTGTTCGGCAACTCGGGTGCCGGGAGCGCCGGGCCGTCGTATCCCGGCACGACGCCGAAACGCTGGTCCGGGACGCTGCCGTCGAATCCGGAGGCCAGCTCGGCCTGCCACTTGCGTCGATACTCGACGATCTCTTCGTGGGTACGACCCATGAAGTTCCACCACATGATGACCTGCTCGCCCAACGGTTTCCCGCCGAGAAGTAGCAGTCGAGCCGGTTCGGATCCCGGATTGCGCAAAGTCAGTTTTCCGAAACCCGGTGCTTGATAACCCAACTCGGCCCAGCCGACGGTGGTACCACGCAGAACAACCGATCCTTGATCGACGATCACGCCGTGCTCATGTGAACGATCGACATCGAGGGCGATCTCGGCCCCAGGATCGAGAATCACCTCGGCACCGAGCAATTCGGTGAAGGTAGACACCGGAGACGTGTCACCGGCGAGCGAGCCGAGGAACACACTGAGCGTGGCACCATCGGTGGTCACCGGCTCCGGTCGATAGTGAACGAACGCGGGTGCGGTATCGCGTGCCGCATCCGGCAGCGCCACCCACAACTGCATCCCGTGCAGAACCTTCGTATTCGGCGTCGACACTTCGGAGTGCGCGATCCCACTCCCGGCCGTCATCAAATTCAGTTCACCCGGCCGCACCATCGCATGGGAACCGATGCTGTCACGGTGCTCGATCTCTCCGGTGAACAGCCAACTCACCGTTTGCAATCCGGTATGCGGATGCGGCGGCACATGCATGCCCGGTCCTGAGCCGACGTCATCCGGACCGTAATGATCGGCAAAACACCATGCCCCGATCAGCGAACGCTCGCGTTGCGGAAGGGTGCGACGCACTCGCATCGCCCGCGGGCCACCGAGCGGTACGTCGCGCGGGGTGAGAATCTGAATCTCGCTCTCCGCCGGATGGCCTTCGCATTCCTGCTCGACGGGCTGCGCTTCGAGGTTGCTCATATCGTCCATCCTGCCTCTAGTCATGACTGCGCGAGACGCAGACGCGTGCACAATTCGGCCAACATTCGAAGTTCATCCGCGTCCAGGGCCGGTCCGACGTGGCGACGAATGCTCGCCGCATGACGACGGCCCACTGATTTCTGCAGCGCTGCACCCGCTTCGGTGAGTTGCACGATCGTCCCGCGGCGATCCTGTGGATCAACACTTCTCGATACCAGACCTTCACCCTCCAACCGTTCTACCAGGCGGCTGAGTGACGGCTGGCTCAACAGGATCTCGCGATTCAGGTCATGCAGGCGAAGTGAACTACTCGGTGTGAGGCTCAATGTGAACAGCACGTCGTACTCGCGCATCGACACCTGATCCCAGACGTCGTCGGCAGAGAGCCGCCGCAGCACCGACACCTGGGCGCGAAACAAGGCTTCCCAGGCGTCGGTGGCGAGTTCGGTGGTACTGACCGGAACCTCAGGCGGTTGCTCGTCAGGCAGTGACACTGCTTGCCTCACGAGCCGCCTTCATCGACGCGTGAGTGGGCGGGTTGTCCGGCACATGTGCTGGCCGCCTGGCCGCGAACTCACGGCGCAGAACCGGAACAACTTCCTCACCGAGCAGATCGAGCTGCTCGAGCACCGTCTTGAGCGGCAACCCGGCGTGATCCATCAGGAACAGCTGGCGCTGGTAGTCACCGAAGAAATCGGCAAACGCCAACGTCTTCTCGATGACCTGCTCAGGGGAACCGACGGTCAGCGGCGTCTGCTCGGTGAACTCTTCGAGTGAGGGCCCGTGGCCGTACACCGGAGCATTGTCGAAATACGGACGGAATTCCTTGACCGCGTCCTGACTGTTCTTGCGCATGAAGACCTGACCACCGAGACCGACAATCGCCTGATCCGCGGAGCCGTGGCCGTAATGCTCGTAACGCTGGCGGTAGAGATTGATCAGCTCGATGTAGTGCTCTTTCGGCCAGAAGATGTTGTTCGCGAAGAATCCATCGCCGTGATAGGCCGCGATCTCCGCGATCTCGGGGCTGCGGATCGAACCGTGCCACACGAACGGCGCGACGCCGTCCAGCGGGCGCGGGGTGGACGTGAATCCCTGCAGCGGTGTGCGGTGCTCCCCTTGCCAGTTCACGACCTCCTCGTCCCAGAGCCGGCGAAGAAGTTGATAGTTCTCGAGTGCCAACGGGATACCGGCGCGAATGTCCTTGCCGAACCACGGGTACACCGGCGCGGTGTTTCCGCGTCCCATCATCAGATCGACACGCCCCTCAGCGAGGTGTTGAAGCATCGCGTAGTCCTCGGCGATCTTCACCGGGTCGTTGGTGGTGATCAGCGTCGTGGAAGTGGAGAGCGTGATCTTCTCGGTCTGGGCCGCGATGTATCCGAGCATCGTGGTCGGAGATGACGGCACGAACGGCTTGTTGTGGTGCTCGCCGGTCGCGAAGACGTCGAGACCGACTTCCTCGGCGTGCTTGGCGATGGTCGTCATGGCCTTGATGCGCTCGTGCTCTGTCGGGGTCTTACCCGTCGTGGGATCAGTGGTGACGTCACCGACCGTGAAGATTCCGAACTGCATGGTTGCTCCTCCGCGAACTAGATCCATGCGTTTGCATGTAACTGATCAAACATTCAACCATCCAGCTGTATTCCACGGCAAAAAGATGAGGGCGGCACACAAGATGTGTGCCGCCCTCATCTGGACAAACGATCTACCGAAAAGCGGTCAGTGCATAACGATCGGCGTTGCCGTCTCGCCCTCGGCCACCGGCCTGGTGGTCTTGCTCCGCGGCAGGAAGAACGCCGGGATGAGGGTCAGGACGATCAGCACAGTGGCAACGAGGAAGGTGTTGCCGAAAGCGTCCGACGCCGCACTGAGAATCGAATTCGCAGCAGACTCCTGCGGACTTCCCGGCTCGGTCGGAATGTGCGACGCCGCACCGACCATCGTCGTATCGAGGCCACGATCGAGAAGCTGGTTGGTCAAGACCACCGACATCACGGCGGTACCGATCGAACCTGCAGTCTGCTGAACGATGTTCATCAGAGTGGAACCGCGAGCGATCTGCTCGTTGGAGAGCGTCACGATAGCTGCGGTCATCAGCGGCATCATGGTGCAACCCATACCGAGGCCCATGACGAACAAGGCGCCCATCAGCAGCCACGTCGGGGAATCCGAGGCAACCTGTGTGAACACACCCAAACCGATGAGAATCAGCGGCAAACCGGTCAGGACGATCTTGCCCGGGCCGATCTTGTCGACCAGTCGACCAGCGATCGGCATGGTGACCATAGCGCCCAGCCCCTGTGGAGCCATCAACAATCCGGCCGCGAGCGTGGTGTGCCCGCCGACCTGAATGAAGTAGCTCGGGAACAGCAACCCGGCGCCCATGAACGCGACGATGAACAGCGACGTCGTGATGACGGCGGTGGTCAACTGACGGTTCTTGAACAGGTGCAGGTCGATCAGCGGGTGATCCTTGTTGAGCGCGTGAAACACGAAGGCGATGATCAGTGCCAGACCGATACCGGCCGACACCAGAACTCGAGCCGACGCAACGGTTCCCACCTCAGGGATGGACGACACACCGAACAGGAACAGCGCCAGACCGGGCGACAGCAGGATCATGCCGAGGAAGTCGAAGGACTCCGAAGGCTTCGCCTTGTCGGACGGCAGAATGATGAACGCAGCAGCCAGAGCGATGATGCCGATCGGCAAGTTGATCAGGAAGATCCAGTGCCAGCTCGCGGCCTCGATCAGCCAACCACCGAGAATCGGGCCGCCGATGGGACCGAGCAGCATCGGGATACCGAGAACTGCCATGACACGACCGACACGGTCCGGACCGGCGGCCCGGGTCATGATCGTCATACCGAGCGGCATCAACATGCCGCCGCCGAGACCCTGGAGCACGCGGAAGCCGATGAGCGAGGTGATGTCCCACGCCATCGCACAAGCGACCGAACCGAGCACGAACAGCACCAGGGCCGTCATGTACAGGCGCTTGGTGCCGAAACGGTCGGCAGCCCAACCGGTAACCGGAATGACCGTCGCCAAGGCGAGCGTGTAGGCCGTCATCGTCCACGCGACGGTGGCGTACGAAGTTTCGAAGTCCTCGGCAAAAGTGGTGAGCGCGACGCTCACCACGGTTACGTCGAGAATCGACATGATGGCGCCGAGCACCACCACGGAAGCGATCTTGAGGACCGCCCCGTCAAGTTTGTCGGACGCCGGTGCCGGCGCGTTCGGCGATGTCATCGCGAAGTCTCCTGGTTAAGTGCTCGCAGATAGTCACCCGCGAGAATGGGCTTGAGAGCCTCGAACAAACGAATCCGCTCTGGCTCAGGAACACGCGACGCGAATTCGCGAAGCTGGCCGCGCTTGCACTCGATGTGGTTGGTCGTCACCTTACGACCGGCCTCCGACAAGGAAACCCGCTTGACGCGTCGGTCCCGCTCGTCTTCACGGCGATCGACCAGACCCATGTTCACGAGCTGATCGATGTTCCGCCCCGTAGCTGCCACCGAGAGCCGAAGCTCGTCGGCAACCTCGTTGATCGGGATCGCCGCATCACGTTGTGCAAGTACGAACAGCACACGCACCTGAGAGAACGAGAGATCCAGTTCGATCAACGCATCGATCGACTCCGAATCACCGGCGCTCATCAGGCGAGTGAACAACTCGTCGAGTGCTCCATACAGGTCATCAGAATCGGAAGCGATCACCTGGCAAATGGTAGTGCGGTTGCAACTATTGCCCAAATGAAAACATGTTGCAACTTATTATTTGGTGAGCACCATCACGTTGCGAAGAATCATTCCTGCAGCAAGATGGCCTTTCCGAGAACTTTGCCGCTTTCGAGATCAGCCAGGGCAACTGCTGCGTCGGCAAGCGGATACCGTGCCTTGACCAGCGGACGCAAGCCGTTCCGGACGTGTTCTACCAGCGATGCATGCACCTCGGCTACCGCTTCGGGATTGGTGCGCGTGAACTCGCCCCACGCCGCGCCGACAATGCTGATATTGCGGAACAGCACCCGGTTCACCTTGACCTGAGGAATGCCGCCGCCGGCAAAACCGATAACCACAAGACGCCCCTCCGGCGCCAGAACCCGGACCGCGTCGTCGAACGCATCCCCGCCTACCGGATCTACCACGATCTGAGCGCCGACGCCGTCGGTCAGTTCCCGAATCCGCTCTCCCCATCCCGGAGCCAGCGCGACAACCTCGTCGGCACCGAGCTCACGCAAGAAGTCCTCGACGCCTTCGCGTCGCACTACGGCAATCACCCGAGCCCCGTGTGCCTTGGCCAGCTGGATGGTTGCCGTTCCGACTCCGCCCGCAGCGCCGAGCACGACGACCGTCTCCCCCGCGACGATCTTCGCGCGACGAGCCAGCGCGAACTCCATCGTCTGATAGTTGATGATCAGAGAGGCCGCCTCGTCGAAGGCGAGTCCGTCCGGAATTCGGAGTACCTGCGCCGGGTTGACGGCAATCCGCTCTGCATAGCCGCCCAGATACGCGGCCGCGAGAACACGATCGCCCGGAGCGAAACCCGACCCTTCCGGCGCGGAGACCACGACGCCCGAGATCTCTGCGCCGGGAATGAACGGCGGTTCCGGGCGGATCTGATACTTGCCGTAGGTGATGAGTAGGTCCGGAAAGCAGACACCACTGGCCTTCACATCGATGAGAACAAGACCTTCGGCTGCGGGCTCGGGAACCTCCTGCGCGACAATTCCTTCGGGACCGGACAGTTCCGTAACCACCATGGCGCGCACAGAAAGCTCCTCTTCGGGACATCTGAAGTCTGGACCGGTAACCCGGTTTTCTCGACTTTAACCCGGTACTCACGTCAGATCATCGTTCGCTCCCGATGTGCAGACGTTCGAGTCCGTCGAGAATCAGATCAAGACCGAAAGCGAATTCGGCGGCGTAGCTGTATCCCGGAGCTAGGACGTGCTCGGTGGTCAGCTCGGCCAGGTGCGGATACTGACCGCTCTCGAACGAGCCCATGATCGCCTTCGCCAGTTCCGTCGTTTCCTGCGCTGTTTCGAACGGCAAGCTCACCTCTTGCAGCACGAAGCCGTAGATGTACGCATCCATGATCGAAAAGGCATGCGCAGCAAGGGCGACCGGAAAGTCGGCAGCGCGTAGTGTTCCGATGACGGCGTCGTGGTGGCGCAGGGTCGCGGGACCAGGCGTCGTTCGGGACTCCATCAACGGAGTTGCCCACGGGTGCCTCCCCAGCACCTCCCGAGTCGATACCGCTCGCGCGTGAACTTCCGTTCGCCACGGCAGTCCCGGCGTCGGAAGATCGATCTCCGCAAAGACCGCGTCGACCATTCCGTCGAGCAGATCCCCCTTGTCCGAAACATGGTTGTACAGAGACATCGCCTCGACGCCCAGTTCGGTCCCCAGCTTCCGCATGGTCATCGAATCGATTCCGACGGAATCTGCAAGCGCCACGGCAGCGCGTACAACATCATCTCGGGTCAATCTTGTGCGCTTCTCCACATTGACAGAACTTACACCGTAAGTGCAATACTTACGGTGTAAGCATTCGACGAACGGAGACTCGCATGCCGCAGGAACTGATGACCGCCGTCGTACAGGATCGCTACGGCGAAGCCGACGTTCTCTACCTCGACCACATTCCGCGCCCCACTGTCGCCGACAACGAAGTGCTGATTCGCGTCGAGGCCGCGTCCGTCGACCGCGGGGCATGGCATCTCATGGCCGGACTGCCATATCCGTTGCGCCTCGCGGGATTTGGACTGCGCAGACCTGAGAACCGGGTCCGCGGACTGGACGTTTCCGGCCGAGTGGAGGCCGTCGGCAGTTCGGTGACCCGCGTGGCAGTCGGCCAGGAGGTATACGGGATCGCGGTCGGTTCGTTCGCGGAGTACGCGTGCGCACTCGAGACGAAGATTGCTGCAAAACCTGCCCGGTTGTCGTTCGCACAAGCAGCAGCGGTGCCGGTCTCCGGCCTCACAGCGCTGCAAGCCGTGCGCGACCACGGCCGCGTGCAGGCCGGGCAATCCGTCCTCGTTCTCGGTGCATCCGGTGGCGTCGGGATCTACGCGGTGCAGGTGGCGAAAGCCATGGGCGCGCTCGTCACCGGCGTATGCAGCACCTCGAAAACCGATACCGTCCGCTCCCTCGGTGCCGACGAGGTTCTCGACTACCGCGTCGACGACGCCACCGACGGATCGCATCGGTACGACGTCATCATCGACACCGGCGGCAACCGCCGACTGCGAGATCTTCGACGGGCGCTCACACGCACCGGAAGGCTCGTGATCGTGGGCGGCGAGAACGGCGGACGGTGGCTCGGCGGAATCGATCGCCAAATCCGCGCACTGTGCTTGTCTCCGTTCGTATCTCAGAAGCTCGGGTCTTTGATGGCTTCGGAGAACGCCGAGGATCTGGAGGTGCTGACGGCAATGATCGACGCAGGTGTCATCACCCCGGTGATCGACTCCGTTCATCCCCTTGCCGACACCGCCGTCGCCGTGGCACGAATGGTCGACGGTTCCGGCTGCGGAAAGCAGATAATCGCCACTCGCTGAAAAGCCTGACAGAATCGGCTCACTCCAGCGAACAGGAATCTCACGTGAACCCAGATCTCACGCTCGCGCCGCAGCCAGACAGAGGACCGATCTTCGTCAAGTCCCGCCCGGTCCGTACCGGCGACATCGACGTCGCCAAGCAGGCCAGGCTCGACGCCGTCGCCCGTTATCTGCAGGACATCGGCAACGACAACATCGAAGCCGCCGGCGCCATCGACACTCATCCGCTCTGGATAGTGCGTCGTACGGTCGTCGATGTCGTACGCCCGGCGATCTGGCCGGAAGAGTTGACGATGACTCGCTGGTGCTCCGGCTTCTCCACGAGATGGGCGAACATGCGCGTGCGCTTCGACGGCAGCAACGGCGCGCTGATGGAAACCGAAGGCTTCTGGATCAACATCAGCGCCGAGTCAGGCATGCCCACCAGGATGAGCGACGACTTCATGCGGCCGTTGGAAGAATCCACCGACGAGCATCGCCTGAAGTGGAAGCGTGTCCTCGCCGAGAACGCACCGGAGGCAGACGACGCGGGTGTTCTGGACACGCCGTTCGCTCTGCGCGCCACGGATATCGACCCGTTCGACCACGTCAACAACGCCGTCTACTGGCAGGCAGTCGAAGAGGTCCTCAGCGCGCGCACCGAACTGCGTACAGTTCCGCATCGAGCACTGATCGAGTACCTCTCCCCCATCGTCTCCAGTGACGACGTCGTCCTGCGCAGCCGCGTCGACGACAAGACCGTCACGGTCTGGTTCCTGGTCGGCGAAGCGCTCCGCGCAGTTGCGCAGGTGAGCGCCCTCTAACGCAGTTTCTGGGTCGCGACAGCCGCGACACCGAACACCAACGCAAGAAGAATCGCGGCCCAGAAACCGAAGAGCCACCACACCACGCCGAACACGACCACTGCCGGGGCAACGGTGATGAAAGCGATGGTGGGGCTTTCGCGTACCACCTCGAGTGCAGTTCGGGCATTAGTTCGATCGAGCTTCTTACCGGCCATCGAAAACCTCCTTCAAGGTCCTGACCATCCAGAGTAACCGGACTGACGGGCACAAAGCGGATACCGTGAACGCATGGCCGACCACCGCACCCTCGTCCTCATGCGACACGGCAAGTCCACCTACCCCGAGGGCATCCGTGATCACGAGCGTCCGCTCGCCGAACGGGGCCTGCGCGAGGCCCGCATCGGCGGCGAATGGATCCGCGAAAACGTCCCGCCCGTAGACGCCGTTCTGTGCTCCACCTCCCGGCGCACCGTCGAAACCCTTGCCTCGACGGGAATCGAAGCTCCCGCCGGATTCGAGAAGTCCATCTACGGCGGCTCACCCGCAGACGTCATTGCAGCTGCGCGAACCACGTCCGACCACGTCAAGACGCTCCTGATCGTCGGACACGAACCCGGAATTCCCTGGACTGCACTCGATCTCGCATCGAACGAAAACTCCGAAGCGGCCCAACGTATCCGCGACAAGTTCCCGACTTCGGCGATCGCCGTCCTCTCCGTACCGGTGCCGTGGACCGAACTCGACGACTCCGTCGCCACTCTGCTCGAGTTTCACGTGCCCCGTTAGATCAACCACACCGCTAAAGCACCTCACGTAGCAGGCGGTCCGAAAGTGCAAGCGCGTCACGGTCGTACGTCGACGTCGACGCCAGCACTTCGTCGGCACCGGTCCGCTCGGCGAGATCGTGAAGCTGTTGTTTCACCTCGACAGGTGTGCCGTGCAGCGCCGACGCCATGAACGACTCGATACGCCTGGCATTTCGATCACTGCGCGGGGCGCGCCTGATCTCGTCCGGCGACGCGAGCGGCGGAAACTCCCCCGTCCGTGACGATTCTGCGAGCGCGTATGCCTCCGGGATCAGCAACTCACGCGCCGCGTCGGTGGTATCGGCAACCGCCACTTCGAGAGAAACCACCACATAGGGTTCGGGATGAGCGTCGGTGGCCCGGAAAGCTCGGCGGTACTCGTCCAATGCATCCACCCGGTCGGTGCTCCCGATTCCGAGTATCGGCCCACCCACGACCACCGGAAGCCCCAGTTGCGCTGCCACTTTCAAACCTGTACGCGTCGCGAGTACGAAGATCGGCACCCCGGTCTCCGACGCCGGCCGTGCCGTCACTGCCGCGGATCCGTCCAGATAGCGCCTCACCTCTTCGAGATCTGACGCAAACGTGTCCGGAGCATCCTTGCTGCGTCGTAGTGCCTGACGAACAGGTTCCGTGAATCCCAGCGATCGGCCGAGGCCGAGATCGATTCGCCCCGGGTACAGAGCCTCCAGCATCAAGAACTGCTCGGCGACGATCAGCGGTTGGTGATTCGGCAGCATGACCCCACCGCTCCCGAGTCTGATATCGCGCGTATGCGCGCCGATTGCGGCAAGCAGTACTGCCGGCGACCCGCTCCCGATCCCGGGCACCGCGTGATGCTCGGCCACCCAGAACCGGTGGTAGCCGAGACCGTCGGCGTGCGCGGCGCGTTCGACGGAATGCGTCAGAGCTGCGGAGTCGGGGTATCCGCTCCTGGTTCGGGATCGGTCGAGCAGTGAGAGAAGCACTCTCGGAGCAACAAGGAATTCGGAAAGTTTCATCCGGACGCCTAATGAGGACCGTTTCTGACCGCAATACCCGCAACACTGGACCTGTCGCCGGAATCCACCATCACATGAAGGGCACGTCATGGACATCAAGCTCGAACTGGTCGCCATTCCCGTCACCGACATCGACCGCGCCAAGGACTTCTACGTCCGCCTCGGCTTCAACGCCGACCACGATCACACGGTCAGCGAGGACCTGCGCTTCGTCCAGCTGACCCCACCCGGTTCGGCCTGCTCGATCTGCATCGGCAAGGGAATCACCGACGCAGAGCCCGGTTCCGTCGTCGGCATGCAGGTAGTGGTCAAGGACATCGAAGAGGCTGAGCGCGAGTTCAAGAGCCGCGGCATCGACATCAGCCCGATCGACGACCAGGCTTGGGGCCGATTCATCTACTTCGCCGACTCCGACGGCAACAAGTGGGCAGTCCAGGAGATCGTCATCCCGGACCTCAGCGGCAGCAACTCCTGAAGCGAGCGAGATGAAAAATCCCCCCACCTCTTTCGAGGTGGGGGGATTTTCTACGAACTAACGCTTAGCGGTAGTCGTCACATACGACTACCCGACTAGCGGTAGTCGTTGCTGAAGCCGTAGTCGTCCAGCGGAACTGCAGCACCGGTGTTCTGGCCGAAGCCGTCCGGGCTGTAGTACTGGTCGTCGTACGACGGCACTGCGTAAGCAGCGGCGCGTGCCTCTTCGGTGGGCTGAACCTGGATGTTGCGGTAACGGTTGATACCGGTACCGGCAGGGATCAGCTTGCCGATGATGACATTTTCCTTCAGACCGATCAGCTTGTCCGAGCGGCAGTTGATAGCCGCGTCGGTCAAGACACGAGTGGTCTCCTGGAACGATGCCGCGGACAGCCACGAATCCGTCGCGAGCGACGCCTTCGTGATACCCATGAGCACCGGACGGCCGGCTGCGGGCTCGCCACCCTCGGCGACAACGCGGCGGTTTGCCGACTCGAACTCGGCGCGCTCGGTGAGCGAACCGGGCAGGAACTCGGTGGCACCGGAATCGATGATCGTCACGCGACGAAGCATCTGGCGCACGATGACCTCGATGTGCTTGTCGTGGATCGACACACCCTGGCTCCGGTACACCTCCTGGACCTCGTTGACCAAGTGGATCTGAACCTGACGCGGGCCCATGACTCGCAGGACCTCGTGGGGATCGGCAGCACCTTCCATGAGCTGCTGTCCGACCTCGACGTGGTCACCGTCAGCCAAGAGGCTTTCGCGACCGTCGGCATGCTTGAAGACGCGCAGACGCTGACGCTTGCTGAGCTTGTCGTAGACAACCTCTTCGCCGCCGTCGTCCGGAACGATGGTGATCTTGTAGAAACGATCGCCGTCTTCGAGCTGTACCCGACCGGTGACGTCCGCGATAGGAGCCTTGCCCTTGGGCACACGTGCCTCGAACAGCTCCTGGACACGCGGCAGACCGCCGGTGATGTCATCTCCTGCGACACCACCCTGGTGGAAGGTACGCATGGTCAGCTGGGTACCGGGCTCACCGATCGACTGTGCGGCGACGATACCGACAGCCTCACCGATGTCGACCAGCTTGCCGGTGGCCATCGAGCGGCCGTAGCAAGTGGCGCAAACGCCGGTGCCGGTGGTGCAGGTCAGGACCGAGCGGACCTTGACCGTCGTGATGCCGGCTTCGAGCAGAGCATCGATCGCGGGGTCACCGAGATCGTGGCCACGCTCGACGATGACGGTGCCGTTCGCGTCGACTGCATCGGCCGCCAAGGTACGGGCGTACGTGCTGGTCTCCACGTGAGCATCGCGGATCATCGTGCCGTCGGCCTGCTTCTCGGCGATCGTGGTGACGATGCCGCGCTCTGTTCCACAGTCGACCTCGCGGACGATGACGTCCTGCGAAACGTCCACCAGACGACGGGTCAGGTAACCCGAGTCGGCGGTGCGGAGTGCGGTATCGGCCAGACCCTTACGAGCACCGTGCGTGTTGATGAAGTACTCGAGAACGGTCAGGCCTTCCTTGAAGGAAGACTTGATCGGACGCGGGATGAACTCACCCTTCGGGTTTGTCACCAGACCCTTCATACCGGCGAGCGAGCGAACCTGAGTCATGTTGCCGGCTGCGCCGGACTTCACGATCATCGGGATCGGGTTGCTGTCGGGGAAGTGAGCCTCCATGGCCTTGCCGACCTTGTCGGTCGCTTCCTGCCAAATGGTGACCAGAGCGCTGTTGCGCTCCTTCTTGTCCAGAGCACCACGCTGGTACTGCTTCTCGATCTTGTCGGCCTGAGCCTCGAAGTCCTCGATGATGGCAGGCTTCTCCGGCGGCACGAGCACGTCGGAAATCGAGACCGTGACACCCGAACGGGTGGCCCAGTAGAACCCGACGTCCTTGAGCTTGTCGACGGTCTGAGCAACCACGATCATCGGGTACCGCTCGGCGAGATCGTTGATGATCGTCGCCTGGCGCTTCTTCGGCATCTGCTCGTTGACGAACGGGTAGTCCGCCGGAAGCAGCTCGTTGAAGAGCACACGGCCGAGTGTCGTGGTGGCGGTCCAGCCGTCACCGTATTTCCAGCCCTCGGGGAACAGTTCGTTCTCGAGGTCGCGCGGCGGACGCTGCTGCGTCAGACGCACCTTGATCTGAGCCTGAACCGAGAGCGCGCCGCGGTCGACTGCCATCTGAGCCTCGGCGGGCGAGGAGTACACGCCCTGCTCTGCCTCGTCGTTGGTCGGAGCAACGAGCTCACCGGTGACACCCTCGTCGAGACGGGTCAGGTGGAACAGACCCGTGACCATGTCCAGACGCGGCATGGCGAGCGGGCGACCCGAAGCAGGCGAGAGGATGTTGTTCGAGGACAGCATCAGGATGCGGGCCTCGGCCTGAGCCTCTGCCGACAGCGGGAGGTGAACAGCCATCTGGTCACCGTCGAAGTCGGCGTTGAAGGCCTCACACACCAGCGGGTGGAGCTGAATGGCCTTGCCCTCGACGAGCTGCGGCTCGAATGCCTGGATACCCAGACGGTGCAGCGTAGGTGCACGGTTGAGCAGCACGGGGTGCTCGGCGATGACCTCTTCGAGGACGTCCCACACCTGGACGCGCTTGCGCTCGACCATGCGCTTGGCCGACTTGATGTTCTGCGCGTGGTTGAGATCGACCAGACGCTTCATCACGAACGGCTTGAACAGCTCGAGAGCCATCAGCTTGGGCAGACCACACTGGTGCAGCTTGAGCTGAGGACCGACGACGATCACGGAACGACCCGAGTAGTCGACGCGCTTACCGAGCAGGTTCTGACGGAAACGACCCTGCTTGCCCTTGAGCAGATCGCTCAGGGACTTCAGCGGGCGGTTACCCGGTCCGGTGACCGGACGTCCACGACGACCGTTGTCGAACAGGGCGTCGACCGACTCCTGCAGCATCCGCTTCTCGTTGTTGACGATGATCTCGGGAGCACCGAGGTCGATCAGTCGCTTGAGGCGGTTGTTGCGGTTGATGACGCGGCGGTACAGGTCGTTGAGGTCGGACGTCGCGAAACGTCCACCGTCGAGCTGAACCATCGGGCGAAGCTCCGGCGGGATCACCGGAACAGCGTTGAGGACCATGCCCATCGGCGAGTTGCCGTTGGTCTGGAATGCCGCAACCACCTTGAGGCGCTTGAGTGCACGCAGCTTCTTCTGGCCCTTGCCGCTGCGGATGGTCTCACGGAGAGACTCCGCCTCGGCGTCGAGGTCGAAGTTCTGCATCAGGATCTGGATGGACTCTGCGCCCATCGCACCCGTGAAGTACTCGCCGTAACGGTCGACCAGCTCGCGGTACAGGAGCTCGTCGATGATGAGCTGCTTGACGCTCAGCTTGGTGAAGGTGGTCCAGATCTCGTCGAGACGATCCAGCTCACGCTGCGCGCGGTCACGGAGCTGACGCATTTCGCGCTCGCCGCCGTCCTTGACCTTGCGGCGGACATCGGACTTCGCGCCCTCTGCCTCGAGCTCGGCGATGTCGGCTTCGAGCTTCTGCGCACGTGCCTCGAGATCGGCGTCGCGCTGATCTGCGACGGTCTTCTTCTCGACCTGCATCTCGGCTTCGAGGGTGGACAGCTCGTTGTGACGGAGCTCCTCGTCGACGCCGACGATGACGTAGGCAGCGAAGTAGATGATCTTTTCGAGATCCTTCGGAGCCAGGTCGAGCAGGTAACCGAGACGGCTCGGAACACCCTTGAAGTACCAGATGTGCGTGACCGGTGCGGCCAGTTCGATGTGACCCATACGCTCACGACGAACCTTGGCGCGAGTGACCTCGACGCCACAGCGCTCACAGATGATGCCCTTGAAGCGGACACGCTTGTACTTACCGCAGTAGCACTCCCAGTCCCGGGTGGGGCCGAAGATCTTCTCGCAGAAGAGGCCGTCCTTCTCGGGCTTGAGCGTGCGGTAGTTGATGGTCTCCGGCTTCTTGACCTCGCCGTAGGACCAATTGCGGATGTCCTCTGCACTGGCCAAGCCAATGCGGAGTTCATCGAAGAAGTTGACGTCGAGCACGTAACTTCCTTTCCCCGTTGGGGTTACGGTTGCCGGTCACCCGGCAACCTGACTGCCAATTCAAATGTGAACTACGCCCCCGGGCCGCTCTTTCAAGAGCAACCCGGGGACCGAAACCTAGTTCGCGAGGTCGTCGACCGTCGCAGCTTCGTTCCTGGACAGGTTGATGCCCAGGTTCGCTGCGGCCCGCTCCAAGTCCTCGTCATCGCCGTCCGCCATCGTGATGGCCGCGCCGTCCGAGGACAGCACCTCCACGTTGAGGCAGAGCGACTGGAGCTCCTTGAGGAGCACCTTGAACGACTCGGGGATGCCGGGTTCGGGGATGTTCTCGCCCTTGACGATGGCTTCGTACACCTTGACTCGACCGACCACGTCGTCCGACTTGATGGTCAGCAGTTCCTGCAGCGTGTAAGCCGCGCCGTAGGCCTGCATCGCCCAGCACTCCATCTCACCGAAGCGCTGGCCACCGAACTGGGCCTTACCACCGAGAGGCTGCTGCGTGATCATCGAGTACGGACCGGTCGAACGAGCGTGGATCTTGTCGTCGACCAAGTGGTGCAGCTTGATGATGTACATGTAACCGACCGAGACCGGGTACGGGAACGGCTCGCCGGAGCGGCCGTCGAACAAGGTGGCCTTTCCGTCGGGTCCGACCATCTGCTCGCCGTCACGGTTCGGCAGCGTCGCGCCGAGGAGACCGGTGAGCTCGTCTTCCTTCGCACCGTCGAACACCGGGGTGGCGATGTTCGAGTCGGCCGGAGCGGACAGCATCTCTTCCGGCAGGGTCGCAGCCCAGTCGGGACGAGTGCCGTCGGACGCGATCTGAATGTTCCAGCCGGTCTTGCCGATCCACCCGAGGTGGGTCTCCAAGACCTGACCGATGTTCATACGACGCGGGACACCGTGCGTGTTCAAGATGATGTCGACAGGCGTGCCGTCCGAGAGGAACGGCATGTCTTCCTGCGGCAGGATCTTGCCGATGACGCCCTTGTTACCGTGGCGGCCGGCGAGCTTGTCGCCGTCCTGGATCTTGC
This sequence comes from Rhodococcus sp. ARP2, assembly GCF_001029585.1. NCBI lineage: Bacteria > Bacillati > Actinomycetota > Actinomycetes > Mycobacteriales > Nocardiaceae > Rhodococcus > Rhodococcus sp. ARP2. The sequence goes on from NZ_LEKE01000086.1 coordinate 79,185, forward strand.
GCTTCTGTGCCACGTAGACGCGGACCAACTCGTTGACACCGGGAGGCAGATCGTCGTCTTCGTCACGTGAGAACACGCGGATTCCGATGACCTTGCCGGTCTCACCGTGAGGAACCTTGAGGGACGTGTCACGAACCTCGCGAGCCTTCTCACCGAAGATGGCGCGAAGGAGGCGCTCTTCGGGGGTCAGCTCGGTCTCGCCCTTCGGCGTGACCTTTCCGACCAGCACGTCGCCGTCACGAACCTCGGCACCGATACGGATGATGCCGCGCTCGTCGAGGTCGGCAAGGACCTCGTCGGAGACGTTCGGGATGTCGCGAGTGATTTCCTCGGCACCGAGCTTGGTGTCGCGGGCATCGATCTCGTGCTCCTCGATGTGAATCGAGGTCAGGACGTCCTCTTCCACGAGACGCTGCGACAGAATGATCGCGTCCTCGTAGTTGTGGCCTTCCCACGGCATGATCGCGACGAGCAAGTTCTTGCCCAGCGCCATCTCACCGTTCTCGGTGCAAGGGCCGTCGGCCAGAACCTGGCCGGCCTCGACACGCTGTCCCTCGTCCACGATCGGACGCTGGTTGGCGCACGTGCCCTGGTTGGAACGCGCGAACTTGCGCATCCGGTACGTCTTGCGGCTTCCGTCGTCAGCCATCACCGTGACGTAGTCCGCGGAGATCTCCTCCACGACACCGGTCTTCTCGGTGATGATGACGTCGCCGGCATCCACAGCTGCACGCAGCTCCATGCCGGTTCCGACGAGAGGTGCCTCGCTGCGAACCAGCGGGACAGCCTGACGCTGCATGTTCGCGCCCATCAGGGCACGGTTTGCATCGTCGTGCTCGAGGAACGGAATCATCGCGGTTGCGACGGACACCATCTGACGCGGCGAAACGTCCATGTAGTCGATGTCGGAGGACGCGACGAACTCGACCTCGCCACCCTTACGGCGGACGAGAATCTTCGAGTCGGTGAAGCGACCCTCGCGGTCGATGGCCGAGTTGGCCTGCGCGACTACGTGGCGGTCTTCTTCGTCAGCGGTCAGGTAGTCGACCTCGTCGGTCACCTGTCCGTCGACGACGCGACGGTACGGGGTCTCGATGAAACCGAACGGGTTGACGCGGGCGTAGACCGACAGCGAACCGATCAGGCCGATGTTCGGGCCTTCCGGGGTCTCGATCGGGCACATGCGGCCGTAGTGCGACGGGTGAACGTCGCGAACCTCGAGGCCGGCGCGCTCACGGGACAGACCACCCGGGCCGAGGGCGGACAGACGACGCTTGTGCGTCAGCCCCGACAGCGGGTTGTTCTGGTCCATGAACTGCGACAGCTGGGAGGTTCCGAAGAACTCCCTGATCGCAGCGACGACGGGCCGGATGTTGATCAGTGTCTGAGGCGTGATTGCCTCGACGTCCTGCGTGGTCATGCGCTCACGAACCACACGCTCCATGCGGGACAGGCCCACGCGGATCTGATTCTGGATGAGCTCGCCGACGGTACGCAGACGACGGTTGCCGAAGTGGTCGATGTCGTCGACCTCGACGGGAACCTCGACGCCGCCCGGAGCCGTCATCGAGGTGTCACCTGCGTGCAGACGCACGAGGTACTCGACGGTGGCGACGATGTCTTCTTCGGTGAGCGTGGATGCAACGATCGGCTGACCCGCGTTCAGGCCGAGCTTCTTGTTGATCTTGTAACGACCCACGCGAGCGAGGTCGTAGCGCTTGTCCTTGAAGAACAGGTTCTCCAGCAGGGTCTGCGCGCTCTCCTTGGTGGGGGGCTCGCCCGGACGCAGCTTGCGGTAGATGTCGAGCAACGCCTCATCGGTGCCGGCGGTGTTGTCCTTCTCCAGCGTGGCCATGAGGATCTCGGAGAAGCCGAAGCGCTCCGTGATCTGCTCGGTGGTCCAGCCGAGTGCCTTGAGCAGGACGGTGACAGGCTGACGACGCTTGCGGTCGATACGGACACCAACGGTGTCGCGCTTGTCGACGTCGAACTCGAGCCATGCGCCGCGACCCGGGATCACCTTGACGCTGTGCAGATCCTTCTCGGTGCTCTTGTCGACGCTCATGTCGAAGTACACACCGGGGGAACGCACGAGCTGCGAGACGACCACACGCTCGGTGCCGTTGATGATGAAGGTGCCCTTGTCGGTCATCATCGGGAAATCTCCCATGAAGACCGTCTGGCTCTTGATCTCACCAGTGTTGTTGTTGATGAACTCCGCGGTGACGAACAACGGCGCCGCGTAGGTCATGTCCTTGTCTTTGCACTCGTCCGTCGAGGCCTTGACCTCGTCGAATCGAGGGTCGGAGAAGGACAGCGACATAGTGCCGTTGAAATCCTCGATCGGAGAAAGCTCCGCGAGGATGTCCTCGAGACCACCGGACACTGCATTGTCGCCGAGTGCCGCTGCTCGTTCACGCCAACTCTGCGCGCCGATCAGCCACTCGAACGAATCTGTCTGTACGTCAAGAAGCCCGGGAACTTCGAGGGGTTCGCGAACTTTCGCGAACGAAACCCTCTTCGGGGCTCCGGGGATTCCGGAAACTGCCTTGGTCTGGCTAGAGACTGCCAAGATGCGTCCTTCCAGCACCTCACGCGGGCCGCTCCGTGCTGTTGCGACCGCCGCTGTATCTGCTTCGAATTTCGCTGGTTACAACCCGAACGAAACCCGTCGCAGAAAGCAAGAAGTACTTGACTTCGCAGCGGTTGAGACGAGGGGTGGACAGGAGGCAGCCAGCGCAACGTCCAAAAGTACACCCTTACTCTGGAAATGTCGAGTCGGGTGTAACTGAGGGTCGAATTCAGATACTGACGTGAGACTGCCGATCACTCGTCCGTGCATGTTCACCGATCAGAGTGGACCTTGCGGACCGCTCCGTCAAGGGCGAGAGCGCGTGTCGCAGCATTCGAACATTCGTGACGCGCATTCGAACACTGCCACCGGAAGTGTAGCCAGCAACGGCGTCACATACGAAAAATCTGGACCGACATCGTGCGTCGGTCCAGATCTTCGCGCTGGTACGCAGGTGCTACTGGTCGCGAATCTCCGAGCTACTGGTCGCGAATCTCCGAGCTACTGGTCGCGAATCTCCGAGCTACTGGTCGCGAATCTCCGAGATCAGCCAGTTTCCGTCCTGCTTCTCCAGACTCACGATGACCATTCCGGAGCGAGAGTCTGCCGCCACGCCGTTCTGCGTCGAGCTGACGTTCAGTTGGGCGAGCAACTGCGCCCGGTCCTTCTCGAGTCGTGTGATCCCGATCAGCGGGACATCAGCGGTCGTTGCCGTCTGAGTTTGTTCGACGCCGGCCTTCTGCGTGTCCTTGTACTGGGTCAGCTGATCGCGCATCGACTGGTTCAGGCCCTGGACACCCTTGTCGAAATCGGCGTCGAAGGTGTCGGGAGAAAACGTGAAGACTGCAGCCAACGCCGACGGCGTCACACGAAGAACCTCAGCCGTGGCGCCTTCGTCCACCCAGGCGATGTCGTCCGTCTTCGCGCCGACTTTGAAGAAGGCGATGCCGGCGAGGATCGCGACGATGACCGCTGCGGCCCCCAGGATCGCGACCAGGCGCCAACCGGTCTTGGATTGTGTAGCTGTTGTCGCCGACTCCCCCGCGCCCGTCTCCGGGGTAGCAGGGGCCTTGGGTTCGTCTGCGACGGTTTTCGCCGGTTTGGTCAGATCGGGGCCTGGTGTGGATTCCGGAGCGTCGGTTTCCGTCTTCGGCGGCTCGATGTCGCCGGACTCGGCCTTCGTGAGCGTCGGCTTCGCAACCTTCGGCTTCGCAACCTCTGGCTTCACAGCCTCCGGCTTCACAGCCTCCTGTGTCTCTTCTTCCGGCTGTTCGATCGTGGGCTCGACCGGGTCCGAGTCGGACGTCCCCGCGGGGACGTTGAGCGAACGAGCGCTTCCAGCGATCTTCGGCCGACGGTTCTGAGGGGAGGACGGTCCGCCGGTACGACGTTTGGGTGGCATTACGCGCTTCTCCTTCGAGGGATGTCGGTGTGCAGGTTCGACGAACTACTGGCCACCGGAATCACCACCCTCGGTTGCCGGTGCAGGAGCACCGGATGCCGGTGCTTCGGTCCCCGAACCGGGTGCGGGCGTTGCGTCAGGAGCAGGCGTGGAGCCGTCGGCAGCCGGCAGAGTGCCCGAGCCGAGATCGAGCCGCGATCCGATCGGATCAGCGGACTGCGCCTTCCAGACCCCGTCGACCTCGACCATGCCCAGCCGCATGCCGAGCTGATTCTTGACGAACTGGTTGCCCTGGGTCGTGGTGACTCGAACGACGACCAGTGCCGTGGCGGTCCGGTCATCGGTATTGAGCTCGGTCAGCGCGGACTGCACAACTTCGGTATCAGCCTTCGAACCCGAGTTACGCAACTCGTCGGTGATGGAATCCTGAACGGTCTGCAGATACGTCGTCATCTCGTCACCGGTCACCGAAGAACGCATGTTCTCGATCGACTGGTCGAGATTGGCCGAATCCGCATTGTTGAGGTTGATCGCGACTTGCTGCGCACCGATCAGCGCGTCGTCACGCATCTCGGCGGTGGTGCGGTCGGTGGTGAGCGCCCGAACGTACGGGACGCCGAACACACCGAGCGCAACCACTGCAGCCAGAAGCAAGACACCGACCGCAATCAGAGACGCTGTCAACCCCTTCGGTCTACCGGTTGTCGGCGCTCCCGATTCGACTTGCTCGGGCCCGCCGGACTGCGGGGAACTGTTTCTCTGAATCACACTCACTACCCTACTTACCTGTTTTGCCCAGCCTCTGGCCGCGAATCGTCAACTGCCACAACTCAGTAGCCTGAACTGCACAAACTCGACCACATTCGGATCGGTCTACTTCGGTGTCACTCCGAGCAACGGCGCCAACTGCGTCGCGATCGGGTTGAGGTTCAACTTGTCCGGATCGACCTTCGGCTTGAAGTCCCAAGGCTGGATCGTGTCGGGATCGGCGTACACCACGCGGTTGGCACTGCGGACGCCCGTCTCGCTGCCCAGCGGCGTCTCACACGACGCGGCGGTGTTGAGCGGGAAGTCCTGCTGGGTGTCGTCGAAATTGGGATTCTGACGCTTCATCTCGTCCAGGATCGCCATGGTGCCTTCGTAACCCACCGTGCACGAGAGCGGATTGTTGGTCTCGAGCACCAAGCCCTGATGGACCGTTCCGTCGCCGGGAGCAACCGTCGGTGCGGCAGCGGCCAGGCCGGGAAGGAAGATCAGGAACGGCTGCAGCGCGATCGTTCGGGGTGCAAGCGTCTTGGTGGTCGCGGCAAGATTGGTCAGGTCAGTCGTCAGGCTCGGGCCCGCCTCGTTGATGAGGGCACCGATCTGATCGCTGGCCGGGATGCCGTTGTCGATCAAGCGACGGATGTCCGGATCGCTGGTCCGCAACTGCGCCGTGACAGCATCGAGATCGGTACTGAACTGCTTGATCGCGGAGGACTGATCCGACTGCGTCGTCAGTACCGTCTCACTGTTCCGAATCAGCGCGAGCGTCTGAGGCAGAGTGTCGAGCCCGGACTGCGACAGACCGGACAGCGAATCGGCCAGGACCTGAATGTCCTCGCCCTTGCCGTTGAATGCGGCACCGAGTTCGACGGCGACGGTGTGGAGCGCGTCGACCGGCACGGACTTGACCAAGCCGTTGGCGCTGGTCAGCACATCCTCGATCGGGATCGGAGTTGTGGTGTCCCCCACCGCGATCACCGAGCCGTCCGCGAGGAACGGTCCCTGATCGGTATCGGGCTGAAGGTCGACGTACTGCTCACCGATGGCGGAGCGGTTGGCCACGACTGCACGGGCCGACGCGGGAATCTCCGGAGCACTGTTGTCGATCTTCAGGTCGACCTGAATTCCGTCCTCGGTCAACGACATGTCGCCCACTCGACCGACCGGCACACCGCGATACGTCACCTCGGCGTTGGTGAAAATTCCACCGGACGTGGCCAATTCGGTCTTGACCGTGTACTGACCGAACCCCATGAGGTTGTCCAGACGCACGTACTTGGCGCCGACGTAGATGAGACCCAGAAGCGCGACCACCACGAAGCCGACGAGCTGCCATCTGACCAGAGCTGATCTCACTGTCCATCACCACCGATTCCGAACTGTTCCAGCATTCCCTGGATGGGGTTGAGTGGGTCCGCTGCCGGAGCCGGTGTTGCCGGGTCACCGGCGGTGGTGGCGGGTAGACCGGCGACGACGGGGATCTGCGGCAGGATCGGAGCGATCGGCAGCAGCGACACCGTCGGCCAACCCGGCCGCGGTCCGTTTCCGTTGTAGTACGGGTTGGACGGATCGACTACCGGCTTGGGATTGCCAAACTTCGGCTGACGGTATTCCGGTTCACCCTGTCCGACACCGAGACCCGAGAGAGTGTTGCCGATCTGCAAGTCGACGCTCAGGAAGAGGTTCACGGAACCACCCTGCGCAATCTTCTCGACACCGTCCGGGAACGGGAACGTCGGAAGGAAAGGAAGTGCCCCGACGAAGTCGTCACCGGAGTCTGCGAGCGCCTGCAGCGTTGGACGCAGAGCCTGAAGATCAGCGATCAGATCGTCCTTGGACTGCGTGAGGACGTCGGTTCCCACTGTTCCGAGTCGATCCACCTGAGCAAGCATCTGCGTCAGCTGCGGGCGCTGCTCGTTGAGAACCTGTGTCGCAACGGGGAGTTCCTCGAGAATCTTCCCGATCTTCTCGTTCTGATCGTTGACGCGGGTCGAGAGCACATCCAGGCCGTCGAGCGCGCGGGTGATGTCGTCACGCTGTTCGTTGAGTCCACCGATGAGTGTGTTCGCCTGCTCCAGAAGACTTCTCGTCTTGCCCTCGCGACCGTCGAATGCGGCCCCGAGTTCTTCGACGATGGGTTGCAACTGGCCCACACCGCCGCCGTTGAGCAGCAGCGACAATGCGCCGAGAACCTGCTCGATCTCCGTGGCGTGGCGAGTGCGATCGAGCGGAATCAGGTCTCCGTCGGCCAGCTTCGCAGAGTCCGGTCCGGACGGCGGGGCCGACAACTGGATGAACTTCTCGCCGAGCAGGTTGGTCTGCTCGACCGCGGCAATTGCGTTGGCGGGTAGATCAACCGACGAGTCGAGGATGATTCCGACGTCCGCGGTCCATCCGTCCGGTCCGACCGACACGTCGTCGACTCGACCGACCGGAACACCGTCGACCTTCACAGCGGACTGCGGAACAAGGTCCAAGACATCGTCGAACTGAATGGTCAAGTGCATCGGATCAGAACCCACATCGGGACCGCCGGGAAGCGGAACCGCGTAGATTCCCTCGGACGAGCAGGCTGTTGCCGAGATCAGGACGGCGCACAAGCCGGCGCCGACTATCAATGAACGCTTCACTCGCCCTCCCCGTTTCCACTGGTCAGTCGCGGTGACACGACGCCGGGCACAGTGCCCGGAACTACCTGCATCTGTCGTTCGGAACCGGCAAGGATGCCGAAGGGAAGGTTCAGGCCTGCAGCCTGATTGGCTGCGTCGGTCATCGCCGCGACGTTTGCGCACTGGTCGATAGCCGGTTGCATCTGCCTTCCCAATGCCTCGAACCGAGGATCACCGGGCAACAGCTTGCCGAGGTCCATCAACTTGCAGAGCACGCCGGCCGGGTTCTGAAGATCAGGGAACGCCAGACGTGAAGCCAGCACACCTGATTCGGCGTCGTACGAGTTGACCAGGTTGGAGATCGCCAACGGAAGCATGGTGAGCGTGTTGGCCAGGGCTTCCTTGTTGTTCGCCAATGTCTGTGTCGGTTCGACGAGACCCTCGGTTGTCTGGACCAGTTGATCACGGTTGTCTGCCACGAACTTCGCGACGTCGCCGAGAGCAATCGAGAGCTGGTTCAGAGCGGCACCGAGATCGTCGCGCTCACCTGCCAAGAATCCGGTCAGGTCCGACAACTGAGTGTTGAACTGGCGCACCTGCTGATCGTTGGCCGCGAGAGCGCCCACGAAAGTATCCAGGTTCTTGATGGTGAGCGAGATGTTGTCACGCGAATCGTTGAGCGTCCGTGCGGCATCCGAGAGGTTGGTGATGCTGTCTCCCAACGCTTCACCGTTGCCCTCGAGGTTGGCCGCACCTGTCTCGACGAAATCGGACAGTGCTCCGTTCTTGTTGGCACCTTCAGGACCGAGCGCCGACGCGAGTTCGTCGATGCTGGAGTACAACTGGTCGACCTCGACGGGCGTCGCCGTCTTCTCGATCGGAATGACTGCACCGCTGGCCATCTTGTCGCCGCCGGTGAAGACCGGTGTCAGCTGGATGTAGCGGTCGGCAACCACCGAAGGCGTGATCTGAGCGGCACTGGCGCCGGCGGGGATGTCGATCCCACGATCGACGCGCAACTCGACCTTGACCTGATCTCCCTGAGGTTCGACGGATTCGACGGTGCCGACCTTGACACCGAGAACACGAACGTCGGAACCGTCGTAGATGCCCACCGACTTGTCGAAGTAGGCGGTGATCTTGGTGGTACCGGCGCGAGTGAACACCCACCACAGCGCGCCACCGATTACGAGTAACCCGATCAGAACAGCGGCGATGATCGCGACCGAGCGCTTCTTGGAGCCGCTTCCGGCTTCGGCAGTATCAGCCATCAGTTGCCTCCCAACGTACGAACGGGGTCACGGTAGCCCGGTATATCCGGCAGACCCGGCGGAAGGAGGTTCACGACGACCTGGTCGAACCAACGGCCGTTGCCGACCACGTTGGCGTACAAGCGAATGAAGGGTTCGTAGAGCTTCAGTGCCTTGTCCAAGTTCTCGTTGTTGGCCTTCAAGATGTCGATGACGCCGTTGAGCTGCGTCAGCGCCGGCCCGATTGCCGCCTCGTTGTCACGAACGAGACCGGTGAGCTGCTGAGAGACGCGCTGAGTTCCGGTGAGCAGCTGCGAAATCGCTTGCTGGCGATTGTTGAGTTCCTGCACCAGAAGTCCGCCGTCACGGATCAGCTGGGTGAATTCCTTGTTGCGATCCGCAAGAATCTGCGACGTCTTCCCGGTGGCGGCGAAGAGCTTCTGCAGGTCCTGATCGCGGCTCGCGATCGTCTGCGACAGCCGGCTGACACCGTCGAGCGAAGCGCGGACGTCGCCAGGTGTCTCGGAGAATGCCTGGGACAACGTCTCCATGCTCTTCGCCAACTGGTCGGTGTCGATGTCGCCGACGGTGTCCGCCGCTGCCGAGAAGGCCTGAACGACGTCGTACGGAGAGGTGGTGCGCTCGAGCGGAATCCGGTCCTTGGGATCGAGGTTGTCGGTTCCGCGCGGATCGAGTGCGAGGTACTTCTGTCCCAGAATCGTCTTGATCTGAATGGACGCAGAGGTTTGATCTCCCACCCACGCGTCACTGACCTTGAAGTCGACGAGAACACGGTCACCGTCGAGATCGACGGAAGTGACCTTGCCGACCTTCACGCCGGCGATACGAACCTCGTTGCCAGGCTTGAGACCCGCAGCTTCGGAGAACTCGGCGGAGTAGGACGAGCCTGCTCCCACGAACGGAAGCGAATCGAGGAAGAACGCGGACAAAGTGGCCAACAGCACCACGAAGATACCGATGGCTCCGGCCATTGCCGGACTGCGACGTTTACTCATCGACCTTGCAACTCCCTCATACCGTCTTGAGTGCATCGCGTGGCCGCGTTGGTGTAAATCGGCTGATTGACCGTCGGCAGGCCGGTGGGCAGATTCAGCGAGGCAGACTGTCCTGGACCGGCAACGATGTCGATTCCGCACAGGTAGAACTGGAACCAGGAACCGTAACTGGCTACGCGAGCGAGCTTGTCGAGCTTGACCGGCAAGGTCTCGAGCACCGCGTTCACGTCGTCACTACGACGGTTGAGTGTGGTCGCCAGCGTGTTGAGCGCCGTGATCGAGCCCTGAATCGACGGCCGCGTCGGCTCGAGCAGATCTGCCGTGGCATCGGTCAACCCGGCGAGTGAGGTGACGGCCGAACCGACGACACCGCGCTCGTTGGCCAACCCGGTGACGAGTTGCTGGGTGTTGACGATCAGCGAATCGAGGTTCTTGTCGTTCGCGTTGACGGTGTCGAGAACGTCGTTGAGGTTCTTGATCACCGCCCCGATGACGGCGTCCTTGTCCGCGACGGTGTTGGTCAAACTCGCTGTGTTGCGGACGAGTTCGCTGATGGTGCCGGACTCCCCCTGGAAGACCTGGATGATCTGGTAGGACAGCTTGTTGACGTCGTCAGCGCTCAGGGTGGTGAAGAGCGGCTTGAATCCGTTGAACAGCGTCGTGAGATTGACTGCCGGGCGAGTCTGCGCCAACGGCAGGGTATCGCCGCCGGTGATCTTCTGTCCCTGGCTGCCTTCACCTTGCGAGAGCGAAATGTATCGCTGCCCGACCAGGTTGCGGAACCGGATCGTGGCGATGGAACTGGCAGGCAACCAATCACGGTCGGACACCGAGAACTGCACCTCGGCCTGGTTGTCGTTGACGATCGCGATCTTCTCGACCTGTCCGACACGAACACCGGCGATGCGCACCTCGTCACCCTCGTTCAGCGAAGTGACGTCGGAGAAGACGGCGTTGAACTTGGTGCCTCCGCCGCCGCCGAGGTTGGCGATGCTGGCGGCCAGCAATCCTGTTGCCAGGACGGTGACCACCACGAAGATGATGAGCTTTGTCAGTGGAGCTGCGAGTCCTCTCATTGGACGCTCACCTCCGCACCGGAAAATGCCGGAGCACTGACCATCGTGGTCCACGCCGGAACATCGTCCGGCGCAACACCGTTGGCCTGTCCGTAGATCACCTTCAACGTATCCTCTTCGAGTTTCGAGCCCGCGTAGCCGGCCTGCTGAGCAGGGCCGCTGTTGTTGGTCGAGAACAACTGAGGTCCTGAGCCCTCGGGTGCAGGCAGGAATTCCATGGTGGCGGGACCGGGATTGCGGGAAGGAACCTGGTAGGAACCGTCACCGTACGAACCACCGGGGTACTGCGGGAACGGACGACCTGGCTCGGTGACGTTGTCGTAGCAAACCGGGCCGCGGTTGTCGACGAGCCGTGGCTCGTCCTGGTTGGGCAGGTAGCGACCCTTGGGGTTCACGATCTGAATACTCGCACGCACACCAGGATTGGGCGCGTCGGTGGACAGGATCTTGGCAGCTTCCGGGGCGGTGTCCGAGAAGCCCTTGAACGTGCACCCGAACGTCGGTGAGTACTGAGCCAGAAGCTGGAGAGCTTCCTTCGAATCCGCAGCGAGCGTGATGATCGAGGACGAGTTCGCTTCGAGGAAGGCTGCGGTGTCCGACGATGTCACGGTGAGCGACGCCAGCAGAGTCCGCAACTGGTCCTGCTTCTGAACCACCGTGTTACCCGTGGTCCGCAGATTGTCGAGAGCGTTGATCAGATCGGGCGCAGCGTCCGAGTACGTCTGGGAGAAGTCCGCGAACTTGCGCAGATCCTCTTGCACCGCGGGCAGCTCGGTGTTGACGCCGCGGAAGATCTCCTCGAGACGATCGACCGTCAGACCGAGCTCAGCGCCGCGTCCCGTCAGACCCTGCGCGAGAGAACCGAGAGTGTTCGCCAGATCCTGCGGCGGAATCGCCTGCAGAAGTGGGAGCAGTCCGTCCAGAACGTCGCCGACCTCGACAGCGTTTCCGCTCTTGTCCTGCTGGATCACCGTTCCCGCGGAAATCGGCGCAGCGGTGGTTCCCTCCGGAATGATCAGGGAGACGTATCGCTCACCGAAAAGCGTCTTCGGGAGCAGACGTGCCGTCACGTTCGACGGAATCAGATCAGCCTTGTCCGGTTCGATCGCGAGGACCGAGGTGACCTGGCCGTCTTTTGTCGACGCGGATCGCACCTCGCCGACCAGCAGACCACGAACCTTGACGTCCGCGTTGGGTGGCAATGCATTTCCGACGGTGTCGGTGACGAGGTCGATCTTCACGACGTCCTTGAACGTCTTGTTGAAGGTTCCGATGGTGAAGGCCAGGAACAGTGCCAACACCACGAAGAACACGAGTCCGAGCACACGGCGGCGCAGGACTGACGGAGCCTCGATCATCCGGCCACCCTCACTGTCGTCGTGGTGCCCCAGATTGCGAGGCTGAGGAAGAAGTCGAGAACGGCGATCGTGACGATTGCGGCGCGAACAGCGCGGCCGACGGCCACGCCGACGCCTGCGGGACCACCCGAGGCATGGAACCCGTAGTAGCAGTGGATCAGAATCAGCACGAAGGCGAAGACCAGGACTTTCGCAAACGAATACAGCACGTCCTGCGGTGGCAGGAACAGATTGAAGTAGTGGTCGTACGAGCCCGTCGACTGCCCGTTGAACACGGTACTGATCACTCGCGACGCGAGGTACGCCGCAAGCAGACCCACGATGTACAGCGGGATGACGGCGACGAAGCCGGCGATCATGCGGGTCGTGACCAGGAACGGCACTGATGGAACTGCCATGACCTCCAGTGCGTCGATCTCTTCGGAGATTCGCATGGCACCGAGTTGAGCGGTGAAACCACAACCCACCGTCGCCGAGAGCGCAAGAGCCGCAACGATCGGAGCGATCTCACGGGTGTTGACGTATGCGGACAGGAAGCCGGTCAGGACCGAGCTACCCAACTGCTCCAGAGCGGCGAAGCCCTGCAGACCGACGACGACACCGGTGAATCCCGACATCATCGCGATGACACCGATCGTTCCGCCGATGACTGCGAGCGCACCGCTACCGAAGGTCACTTCGGCGAGCAGCCGAAGCGTCTCCTTCCGGTACCGATGCAGGGTGCGCGGGGTCCATGCGATGGCGCGCGCGTAGAACGACATCTGCTCGCCCGCGCGGTCCAACGCGTTCACTGGAATTCTGGCAATTTTGCGGCTCTTCAGCAGGAACTGATCGCCGCGGCCTCGTGCGATGGTCATTTAGGTCAAGATCCCTTCGCCGGCACGATCTGGAGGTACACCATCGTCAGAATCAGATTGGCGAAGAACAACAGCAGGAACGTGATGACGACGGCCTGGTTCACCGCCTCACCGACGCCCTTCGGGCCACCGGATGGGTGGAGTCCCTTGTACGCGGAGATCACACCGGCGATGACACCGAACACCGCGGCTTTGATCTCACCGCTCCAAATGTCCGGTAGCTGCGCAAAAGCTGAGAACGACGAGATGTAGGCACCGGGGTTACCGCCCTGCAGGATCACGTTGAAGAAGTAACCACCCGCGATACCGACTACGGACACCAGTCCGTTGAGCAGCACAGCGATCAGCACCATCGCGAGTACACGCGGAACCACCAGGCGCTGAATCGGATTGATTCCGAGGACTTCCATCGCGTCGATCTCTTCGCGAATGGTTCGTGAACCGAGGTCGGCCGTCACGGCCGATCCGGCCGCACCGGCGACCAACAATGCTGTCACCAGAGGGCTACCCTGCTGGATCACCGCCAGGACGCTGGCAGCGCCGGTGAACGATTCTGCACCCAACTGCTTGATCAGCGAACCGGTCTGCAGTGAGACGACGGCGCCGAAAGGAATGGCTACCAATGCCGTCGGCAAAATTGTCACGCTGGCGATGAACCAGGCCTGCTCGATGAACTCACGGAACTGAAATGGACGCCGGAACGTATTCCTGACGACGTCGACAAACAGTTCGACGATGTTTCCGGCCTGAGTTAATGCTCCGTTGACCGGACTCAGAACCGAGTTGCGGGTAACCCCCATCCGATATGCCTACCCTTGCCCGTGTGTCGTGTTTCCGTAGGGATCGCCCTCGTATGCAGGAATGACCTGCGTGTCTTGCGAGTTGTCGTTCCACTCCCCCTGATAGCCGCTCGCGTCGGCGTACTGGGGAGCGTACTGCCCAGTTCCGTCAACCTCGTCGAGGCTGTCCTGAATTGCCGCCTGAGCGTTAGCTGGGAGGGTGTGCATGATCTGGCGGACGCGCTCCTGGCGACGACGAACAGCCTGACGCTCCGGGTTTCCGGGGGTGGCCTTCATCTGCGGCACGATGCCCTCGACGTCGTCGACACCACCGGCGTGGTGACCGGCGTCGACGAGCGCCTGCTCGTGCGCCATCTGAGCCTCGTCCTTTTCCTCCGACATACCGATCGGACCGATCATCGTTCCGTTGAGGAACTGCTTGACGACGGGCTCGTCAGAGGTGAGCAGCACCTCACGAGGACCGAACATCACCAACTGACGACGGAAGAGCATGCCGATGTTGTCCGGCACCGTGCGTGCGAGATTGATGTTGTGCGAGACGATCAGAATCGTCGCGTCCGACTGGGCGTTGATGTCGATCAGCGTCTGGCTGATGTACGTCGTACGCACCGGATCCAGACCGGAGTCAGGCTCGTCGACGAGGATGATCTCGGGATCGAGAACGAGTGCACGCGCAAGACCGGCACGCTTGCGCATACCGCCGGAGATCTCACCGGGAAGCTTGTCCTCGGCGCCGACCAGACCCGTGAGATCGAGCTTCTCCATCACGATCTTGCGGATATCGGATTCCGACTTCTTGGTGTGCTCACGAAGCGGGAATGCGATGTTGTCGTACAAGTTCATCGAGCCGAACAGTGCGCCGTCCTGGAACAGAACGCCGAACAGCTTGCGGATCTCGTAGAGCTCCTTGGAGGAGCACTGCAGGATGTCCGTGCCGTCGATGACAATGGAGCCTTGTTCAGGGCGGAGCAGTCCGATCAGGGACTTCAGGAACACCGACTTACCGGTACCCGAAGGCCCGAGCAGTGCGCTGACCTCACCCGCGGGAAGTGTCAACGACACGTCCTGCCAAATCCTCTGCGACCCGAAAGACTTTGTCAGTCCTTGTACCGCTACCTCGACTCCCACCATTACCTCCGCGACGTCCGTTGCATGCATGCACCCGTGTGGGTTGGGTCACTCTATCGCATGGGAGTGGTACCCGTGACTGCGAATACTACTAACGAGTAGGGAAGAAGCATAATTCAGGTCACAGCCTAGTTCGGGCACCCCTCCCACCTGCATGGATTCCGACATATCACCCGTGAAAAAAGTTCAAAAAAAGAGGGCCACTCCCCGTGGGGAGTGGCCCTCTTCGTTACTACTCGCGAAGAGCAGCGGGAAAACCGTCTTACTTGATGACGATCTTTGCGCCGGCAGCTTCGAGCTTTTCCTTGGCAGCCTCTGCGGCGTCCTTGGCAACCTTCTCGAGGATGGCCTTCGGAGCGCTCTCGACGAGGTCCTTGGCTTCCTTCAGGCCGAGGCCGGAAACGACCTCACGGACGACCTTGATGACCTGGATCTTCTTGTCGCCAGCCGACTCGAGGACGACGTCGAACTCGTCCTGCTCTTCAGCAGCTTCTGCGCCGGCAGCCGGTGCGCCTGCAGCGGCGACGGCGACGGGAGCAGCAGCGGTGACCTCGAAGGTCTCCTCGAATGCCTTAACGAACTCCGAGAGCTCGAGGAGGGTGAGCTCCTTGAACTGGTCCAACAACTCTTCGGTGCTGAGCTTCGCCATTGTGGCGGTCCTTCCTGTAAGTCCCATGTCGCTGATCCGCGACCGGGCGGGGTTATAGCAGTGATGCGCGGGTGCGGATCAGCTTTCGGCTTCGGCCTCGGCCGGAGCCTCGGTGGCAGCCTCTGCGGGGGCCTCTGCGGCTCCGCCTTCTGCGGCCTTCTTCTCCTGCAGGGCAGCGGCCAAACGGGCCATCTGCGAAGCGGGAGCATTGAACAGGCCTGCGGCCTTTGCCAAGTTGCCCTTCATCGCGCCGGCAAGCTTTGCCAACAGGATTTCGCGGGATTCGAGATCCGCGATCTTGTTGACCTCTTCCACGGACAGCGCAGCGCCGTCCATGTAGCCGCCCTTGATGATGAGCGCCTTGTTGTCCTTAGCGAAGTTCTTCAGAGCCTTCGCAGCGTCGACCGGTTCGCCCTTGATGAATGCAATGGCGGTCGGACCAACGAACAGGTCATCAAGGCCCTCGATGCCAGCCTCTGCGGCGGCACGCTTGACCAGGGTGTTCTTGGCGACGGAGTAGGTGGCACCTTCTCCGAGAGCGCGTCGCAGTGTCGTGATGTTGCCAACCGAAAGGCCACGGTATTCCGTGACCACAGCGGCGGTCGAACCCTTGAACTGCTCGGTGATTTCCGCAACTGCGGAAACCTTCTCAGGCTTTGCCATACTTCGCCTCCTCTCGTGACAGTCGTTGTCCCACTCAGGAACCGCTGCACCTCATCGGGTGAACCCGAGAAGACACAGTCCGCGACATGCAAAACGCCCCGGCGCAAGCGCACGGGGCGTACAGAGGAAACATGAAGAAGAGGCTTACGAATCAGCGTAACGATGCAACGCAAAGCAGTGCATAACCAGGCAAACTGTAGAACCACTACATCAAGCTATCCCCCTACCTCGTTCACCTACGTGGGCCGCCGGGCACTCCCGGACTTTCAACCACACTCATTACTGAGTGCAATCACCAACGGTCTTGGGTAGAACATGATTTTGGGGTGAAGTTCATATCCAGCACTGAACTCCGCGTCGAAGACTACCTGACTACTCGCTGCATAACCAAATCGGCCTCGTCACGCAGCTGGTTTCTTCAAGCACCGATGGCCCTGGCGATCTTGTGTTCGATCTCTGCCCGAGCTCGGTCCGGCAGCACCAGCAGCCCGTCGAGTTCCTTGTGAGCCTTCCGATACGCACTCTGACGTTCCTGTGGCGTCGCGCCATCGTCCATGGCCAGGCGCAGCAGACGTTGCGCCCTTACCAGGCGCTCTTGTTCGTCGAGGGTGAATCCGCTCCGTCGGCGACGCTTCGCCTCCGCTTCCGCGATCTCGAAGGCGATCGAGTAAGTGTGCACCGCCTCGCGGTACTCGGTTTGCGCCTGCTGGTTACCGATCATCGTCTCCGGATTGCCTGGACGGAGCAGATCGGCACGATATTTGGCTCGATGAAAATCGGCCGTCAAAGGCTCACGCATGTCCGTCATCATCGGAGTGTCGAGCAGTGTGACCGGATCGAGCTCGTACGAGAACCATCGGGCGTCGACCGCATCGTGCTGCTCGATGGCCTTGGCCAGCTCTCGGCGTTGTGTTTCTTCGTCGGCGTGATGTTGTGCGTTGGCCTGCGCGATGGCGACCTTGGTCTCCTGCTTGAGCCGGAAGCGCTCTTGCCGGCGCTCGATCCGCCTTTCGTTGGCAACCGCGACACCTTTCAGCGCCCCACCGATGGTGCCGCCGAAAACGAAGATCAGCCACCAAAAGTTTCCGAGGAACTGGAACGCTTCGTGCATACCCCGATGATGCCACCGTTAGATCGATACCACCGTTGGACCGATACCACCGTTGGACCGATACCACCGTTGGACCGATACCACCGGCAGGGATCACCCTCTCCCGAAACAGACAAGAAGGCCGGCAGGGAGTGATCCCTGCCGGCCTTCTTGTTCGTATGCGGACTGCTTACGCGTCTGCAGCATCCTCGAGGAGGTTGCGAGTACGGTTCGGATCCACCGGGATGCCCGGACCGGTGGTGGTCGAGACCGTGATCTTCTTCACGTAGCGACCCTTGGCCGACGAGGGCTTCGCACGCAGGATCTCGTCCAGGGCTGCGCCGTAGTTCTCCACCAGCTTCTCATCGTCGAACGATGCCTTGCCGATGACGAAGTGCAGGTTGGCCTGCTTGTCGACGCGGAAGTTGATCTTTCCGCCCTTGATGTCGTTGACAGCCTTGGTGACATCCGCCGTGACGGTGCCCGTCTTCGGGTTCGGCATCAGGCCACGCGGTCCGAGGACACGGGCGATGCGGCCGACCTTGGCCATCTGATCAGGAGTCGCGATTGCGGCGTCGAAATCGACCCATCCACCCTGGATGCGCTCGATCAGGTCTTCTGCACCGACTACGTCAGCGCCTGCAGCCTCGGCTTCTGCTGCCTTCTCGCCAACAGCGAACACGATGACGCGAGCGGTCTTACCGGTGCCGTGGGGCAGGTTGACCGTTCCGCGGACCATCTGGTCAGCCTTACGGGGGTCGACGCCCAGACGAACTGCAACCTCAACGGTTGCATCCATCTTGGTGGACGACGTCTCCTTGGCGAGCTTTGCAGCCTGAAGCGGGCTGTAGAGCTTGTCTGCGTCGATCTTCTCAGCGGCGGCGAGGTACGCCTTGCTGCGCTTTGCCATTTGTTCTGTCCTTACTTATCACTGCAGCGAATTACCTGTGCAGTGGTGAATGGTTCAGTTGTGGTCGGGGCCTGGCCGGCCCTCCCACGTAGTGCTGTGGAGCGGACTATTAGCCCTGGACCGTGATGCCCATGGAACGAGCGGTGCCGGCGATGATCTTCGCGGCCTGCTCGATGTCATTGGCATTGAGGTCTTCAGCCTTGGTCTTCGCGATTTCGCGCACCTGATCCATGGTCACCGAGGCAACCTTGGTCTTGTGCGGTTCGCCGGAGCCCTTGGCGACGCCGGCTGCCTTGAGGAGCAGCTTGGCGGCGGGAGGGGTCTTCAGCTTGAAATCGAAGGTCCGGTCTTCGTAGACCGAGATCTCGACCGGCACAACGTTGCCGCGCTGGGACTCAGTCGCCGCGTTGTAGGCCTTGCAGAACTCCATGATGTTCACGCCGTGCTGACCGAGCGCGGGACCCACGGGAGGTGCAGGGTTAGCCTGACCTGCCTGGATCTGCAGCTTGATGAGCCCGGCGAGCTTCTTCTTCTTTGGGGGCATCTCTAGTTCCTAGTTTCTAGCTTGGGTGTGTGTCTTGCGTCGAACAAATTGCAAGTTTTGGGGTGGTCAGATCTTCGCGACCTGGTTGAAGTTGAGCTCAACCGGGGTTTCACGACCGAAGATCGACACGAGAACCTTGAGCTTCTGCTGCTCGCCGTTGACCTCGCTGATGCTGGCCGGAAGGGTTGCGAACGGGCCGTCCATGACGGTGACCGACTCGCCGACCTCGAAGTCGACCTCGATGAGGGGCTTGCCGAAGGACTCGGACGGTGCCTCGCCTGCTGCGACGGCGGCCGCTGCAGCCTGCTGCTTCTTCTGCTCCTGCTGCGGGAGCAGGAACTTGACGACCTCGTTGAGGGTCAGCGGCGAGGGACGCGACGTGGCACCGACAAAACCGGTGACGCCAGGCGTGTTGCGCACTGCGCCCCACGACTCGTCGTTGAGCTCCATGCGAACGAGGATGTATCCGGGCAGAACCTTGCGATTGACCTGCTTGCGCTGGCCGTTCTTGATCTCGGTGACCTCTTCGGTGGGAACTTCCACCTGGAAGATGTAGTCACCGACGTCGAGGTTCTGAACGCGAGTCTCAAGGTTGGTCTTGACCTTGTTCTCGTAACCGGCGTACGAGTGGATGACGTACCAGTCACCCGGGGCGCGACGCAGCGCAGCCTTGAGTTCGGCAACGGGATCCTCGACCTCGAGCTCGGCGGCGGGAGCGGCCTCGTCGGAGTTCTCGGCATCGTCGGAGATGACGTCCTCGGTCGCTGCAGCGTCTGCATCAGTGCCTTCGGCAACGTCTGCATCGGTGCCTTCGGCAACCACGACGTCTACTTCGGCTGCCGCCTCGGCAGAAACACGCTCTTCGGCCAAAGCCTCATTCGTGTCGTTCTCGGGGGTGCTCACTGGGGCACTCGCTTCCTCTCGTTACTCGGACCCGGGTCGGGTCTTGTCGCGCTCGCAGGCAAAGACGCCCGACTGCTACGGCGATCAGCCGAACAGCCAGGTGACACCCTTGATCACAGCGATATCGACGCCGCTGATGAAAGCGACCATGAAGACCACGAACGTCAGCACGACGCTGGTGTAGGTGATCATCTGCTTGCGGTTCGGCCAGATGACCTTACGGAGTTCTGCGATGACCTCGCGGAAGAATTTGCGCAGGCGCTTGAAGATGTTGTCCTTCTTCGCCTTGGGCTTCTTGCCGGGGTTCGTTGCAGTCGGCTTGGCCGAAGATGTCCGGGATGCCGTCCGGGCCGGAGTCTTCACGGTGGACGCGCTGACCGAGGCGCCGCGTGCAGCGCGCTTGCCGGTCGGCTTGTTGGAAACCCCACTGGATGCGGAGGGAGCCTTCTCGGCACCGTCCTTGTCCAACGACAGATCGGAACGCGTAGTCGCGTCAGCTGCAGTGTCGTCGACACCGGTCGAATCGGCAGACGTTGAAGTCTCCGCATCCGAAGTGTCGGCGTCGCGCTTGGCGCGCTCCTCGCTCACGTCGTTCCTCTCAGTCGCTGGCATCCGGGGGCAGGGGCGACAGGACTTGAACCTGCAACCTGCGGTTTTGGAGACCGCTGCTCTGCCAGTTGAGCTACGCCCCTTTGGTTGACATCGACAGGTGGACCCTGCCTGAATCAACCGTTCTGCGATCACACAACATACGCGCTACCCGAGGTGAATGTCTTGCAACATTCAGGGCAGCGCGCAGCGCTGAGGAATCCCAGAAATCTCAGTGTACTTCAAAGCCCCGGAACAAACACAATCCGCCCTGCGATCAGGCTAGACGGACCGTGGCGGTGGCACGACCGAAGATCTTCTTACCTTCGGACTTGGCCACGATTGCCAGTACTGCGGTCTTGCTTTCTTCGTCGATCGACTTCACCTTGGCGGTGAACTCGATCTCGGCAGCCTTGTCGGCTGCCACGATCACCGGGCTCGTGAACCGTACGTTGTACTCGGTCACTGCACCCGGATCCCCCAGCCATTCGGTGACGTAGCCGGCACCGATGCCCATGGAGAGCATGCCGTGCGCGACGACGTCCGGCAAGCCGGCAAGTCGTGCGACCTCGTCACTGAAGTGAATCGGATTGGGATCTCCCGAAACACCCGCGTAGTTGGCGAGGTTTCCACGCGTCAGGGTGACGGACTTCTCGGGGAGAAGTTCGCCGACACTCACGTCGGAAAATTTACGAAGCGACATGCATCATCACGTCCTTGACTGCGTGGGCGATGTTCTCGTCCACTTCCCCACCCGTTCGAGCAACAAGCGTTGTCCACGTGGTGACAACTGCTTCGTCGTTCTGATCGGTGATGATGTTCTTGGTCACGATGATGTCGCTACCTGCGGCCTGCCTGAACGAATCCAGGAAAACATCGCAGAAGAGTCGGTCACCGACCTGCATGGGCTTGTGCAGCACCAGTCGCTGATCGGTCTGAAGAATCTGACTCAAGTCGTAGCCGGTGACGATCTCTTCGAACAGACGTCGCTGAGCAATGGCACCCACGATGGCGACGAACGTAATGGGAGCAATCAGGCCGTCGTATCCGAGGCCTTTGGCTGCCGATTCGTCGTAGTGCGCAGGATGCGCGTCCTGGACGGCGCGAGCGAACTCGCGCACCTTCTCGCGTTCGACCTCGTAGAAGTCTTCGACACGATAGTGGTGACCGACCATCTGGACGGCATGAGCGGCCGGGTCCGTAGGGACCTCGGCCGCTGCCTGGTTCTCTTGCAAATCTGTCACGCGGTGAGACTCTCTTCTAGCTAGGACCCGAAGACGCAGGCCCAGAGAGGGTCTTCCGCGAAAATCGTCGTCCTGTTAAGGACTTACTACTTCGACTCGCGATGCGACTGGTGGGTTCCGCAGTTGGGGCAGAACTTCTTGAGCTCCAGGCGATCGGGGTCGTTGCGCCGATTCTTCTTGGTGATGTAGTTGCGGTGCTTGCATACCTCGCAGGCCAAGGTGATCTTGGGCCGAACGTCGGTCGAGGAGGCCACGGGATGCCTTCTTTCGGGTGTATCTGATTACGAGCAATCAGGGTGGATCATGCATATTGTGTAGCGGTGACCGGACTTGAACCGGCGACGCAACGATTATGAGTCGTTTGCTCTACCAACTGAGCTACACCGCCTCGGTGTCGAGTGTCGCGCGGAAAGCACGGCACCACAATCCAGCGAGCCCCCTAACGGAATCGAACCGTTGACCTTTTCCTTACCATGGAAACGCTCTACCGACTGAGCTAAGGGGGCGTGGCTCAGGAGTGCGTTGCCGCTCTCTTGAAGCCTCCGAAAGATTACACACGAACGAGCGCCAGCACCAAATCCGCTGGTCATCGGGGCAAAAATGGTGCCGGAGCCCATTGTTGCACCGATCGGGGCCGCTGGCGAGGGCTTTGCGGGAACCAACTTGGCCCCGCACTCCCCCGAAGCCATCCCCAGAAGCACTCCCGAGGCCCCTGAGCCGCAGCCGACGCCGGCGTCACCAACGCGCACCCGACCTCGGAACAAGCACAAAAAAAGTCAGCCCCGACTCTCGTAAAGAGAATCGGGGCTGACTTGGTGTGGCAGATGTAGGATTCGAACCTACGTAGGCATAAGCCGACGGATTTACAGTCCGCTCCCATTGGCCGCTCGGGCAATCTGCCGTGCTTGCACCAGGCTTCGATCCGGCGCATTCGCAAGTATATCGCGACGTGCGGCGGCCGAAAACGGCTTCCTCGGTGCGGTGAGAAGAATACAACGAACACACCCCCATTTTGCAAACCGGGTGGTAACGGGCGGTGCCGACCCGATAACGTCGAGGTGTCCACCGGTATGGAAGGTGGGCAGAACTCGATGTTCGTGAACTACCGGAAAGCGGGAGTGTGAAGTGGCTGATTCGTCCTTCGACGTGGTGAGCAAGGTTGACCGTCAAGAGGTGGACAACGCCCTGCATCAGGCTGCCAAGGAGTTGACCACGCGTTTCGACTTCCGAAACACGGGAGCGTCGATCGAGTGGTCTGGTGAAGAGACGATCACGTTGAACGCCGACACCGAGGAGCGACTGCTTGCCGCCCTCGACGTGTTCAAGGAGAAGTTGATCCGTCGTGACATCTCGCTGAAGGCATTCGATGCCGGCGAGCCGGCGCAGTCCGGAAAGATCTACAAGCTGTCCGGAACCTTGGTCCAGGGCATCAGCAGCGAGAACGCGAAGAAGATCACCAAGAAGATTCGCGACGAGGGCCCCAAGGGCGTCAAGGCGCAGATCCAGGGTGAGGAACTTCGTGTGAGCAGCAAGAAGCGCGACGACCTCCAGGGCGTCATCTCCCTGCTCAAGGGTGAGGACTTCGGGATCGCCCTGCAGTTCGTGAACTACCGGTAGTAGGGGCTGCGCCCCTGTGCGCGGTTAAGGAGTCCTGGGACTACCTAACCGCGCACAGGGGCCGAAGGCCCTACATCCCGGCCATCTTCTCCAAACGCTCGATCCTGTCCGCCATGGGCGGATGCGTCGAGAACAGCTTGCTCACCTTGTCCCCCGCTCTGAAGGGGTTGGCAATCATCAGGTGGGACTGCGCCGCGAGCTTGGGCTCAGGCGGCAACGGCGCGGCTGCCACGCCCGACTCGAGCTTGCGCAGCGCCGACGCCAACGCCAATGGGTCACCGGTGAGCTCGGCTCCCGATTGATCAGCCTGATACTCGCGAGAGCGCGAAACGGCCAGCTTGACCACGGTTGCCGCGATCGGTCCCAGTAGGGAGACGAGCAGCAAGGCGATCGGATTACTTCCCTGCCCGTTCCCTCGGCCACCGAAGATGCTCGCGTACATCGCGAAGTTGGCCAGGCCAGAGATGACGCTGGCCATCGCGCCGGCCACGGACGAGATCAAAATGTCCCGGTTGTAGACGTGGGAGAGTTCGTGCCCGAGTACGGCGCGCAGCTCGCGTTCGTTCAGGATTTGCATGATGCCGCTGGTCACGCACACCGCGGCGTGACGAGGGCTACGACCGGTGGCAAACGCGTTCGGGGCGTTCGTGGGGCTGATGTACAGCCTGGGCATCGGTTGGTGCGCCGTCGTGGCGAGTTCGCGCACGATCCGGTAGATCGCCGGTGCCTCGACCTCGGTGATGGGCTGGGCGCGCATCGATCGAAGCGCCAGCTTGTCGCTGTTGAAGTACACGTAGGCATTCATGCCGACGGCAAACAGAACGGATCCCCACAGAAGGAACGGGCTGTTGAACAGCGAGCCGATGAAGACGATCAGCGCCGACATCCCCACCAACAACCCGAATGTCTTCGCACCGTTCGCGTAGCCGTGCAAACTGCTCACCTCTTGCCTCGCTGGAGCCGAAGGCTCACCCGAACTCCCGGCGTATGCACCGGTTGTGTTCAGTCAACGAAGGACAGGGTCATCAGGGTTCCCACCCAGTGTCGTCAGGGTTTCACCCCAGGTGTCAGCCGACTCGTTCGATCGTGTAGTCCACGAGACGCACGAGCGCTTCATTCGCCGGTCCCTGCGGGAGCTCGGCCAACTGGGCCTTTGCCGAGACTGCGTACTCGCCCAGCTTTGCCTTCGCCTTGACCATGCCCGGCGAACGCTCGAGCAGTTCGAGAGCTTCTTCTACCAAAGCGTCTTCGGTGACCGGGCCCGCGAGCAGCTCCCGCAGGCGATCTGCGTCGGCTCCTTCTTCGCGGAACGCGTACAGGACGGGCAGGGTGTGGACACCCTCGCGCAGGTCGGTGCCCGGAGTCTTTCCGGACTGCGCCGATACGGAGGAGATGTCGATGATGTCGTCGGAGATCTGGAACGCGGTGCCGACGGCGTCACCCAGGCGCTCGAGGCGCTCGATGTGAGCTGCGTCGGCGCCGGAGAAGGTGCCGCCGAATCGTCCGGATGCAGCGATGAGCGAACCGGTCTTCTCCCACACGACCTTGAGGTAATGCTCGACCGGATCCTGTTCCTTCTTGACGCCGATCGTCTCGCGCATCTGGCCGGTGACCAGCTCGGCGAAGGTTTCGGCGATGATCCGAACGGCTTCGGGTCCGAGCGTCGATACCAGGCGTGATGCGTGCGCGAACAGATAGTCGCCGGCCAGGATCGCCACGCTGTTTCCCCAGCG
This sequence comes from Rhodococcus sp. ARP2, assembly GCF_001029585.1. Lineage (NCBI taxonomy): Bacteria > Bacillati > Actinomycetota > Actinomycetes > Mycobacteriales > Nocardiaceae > Rhodococcus > Rhodococcus sp. ARP2. Next base: position 103,959 of record NZ_LEKE01000086.1, read on the forward strand.
GGCGTTGGCGCTGGGTGCTCCGCGCCGCATGGAGGCCTCGTCCATGACGTCGTCGTGATAGAGCGTCGCCAGGTGAACGAGTTCGGTGACAGTCGCTGCGGTGATGATCGACGGATCGTTCGGCACCGGTCCGAGTTGCGCGGTCAGGATCGTGAACAACGGACGGAAGCGCTTTCCACCGGCTCGCGCGAGATGCAGCGCGGCCTCGGTGAGGAAGTCTTCGCCGTCGGACAGCTCGCTGACCAACAACTCCTCGACATCGGAGAGTCCACCACGCACTACTGCGGCGAGCTGTTCGTCGCCCAGGTCGATGCCTGCAACGACGGTGCTCGATGCGGTTGCGTCGGCAGCAGTCTTTTCGGTGCTCACGATGTCAGTACCCATTCCTGTCGTCAGTGACGGCTCGGTTCCCACGGTAGTGAACCTAGCGGTTCGCACTCGGGACGGCCTCGCCACGGTGGCGATCGCGAGCCTGGGAAGATGTGAGTGTGTCCGTAGAAGAGCAGTCCCCCGTCGTCGATTCGCTTCCGGCCGAAACCGACATTGTGGTCATCGGCGCAGGTCCCGCGGGTTCTTCGGCCGCGGCATGGGCCGCCCGCAGTGGCCGAGACGTCGTGCTGGTGGACGCTGCCGTGTTCCCGCGAGACAAGACTTGTGGTGATGGACTCACTCCGCGCGCCGTGGCCGAACTGGATCTCCTCGGCCTCGGCGAGTGGGTTCGGTCACATACGACGAACAAGGGACTACGGTTGTCCGGCTTCGGCCAAGAACTCGAACTCGAGTGGCCAGGGACGTCGTTCCCGCCGATCGGCAGTGCGATCCCCCGGACCGAACTCGACGACGCCATTCGCCGGTGCGCCGTCGAATCCGGCGCGGTCATGGTCGAGGGCACCAAGGCTGTCGACGTCGAACTCGACGGTGATCGAGTAGCCGCCGTCGTACTCGCCGGCCCCTCGGGACGCAGCACTCTTCGTTGCCGGACGCTGATCATCGCCGACGGCGTTCGCTCGACGCTCGGCAAGAAGCTGGGACGGCAGTGGCACCGGGACACCGCGTACGGCGTCGCGGCACGCGCTTACGTCGCGACGCCGCGCAGCGCCGACCCGTGGATCACCTCGCATCTGGAACTGCGGGACGCCGAGGGCACGTTGCAGGCGGGATACGGCTGGATCTTCCCGCTCGGCACCGGCGAGGTGAACATCGGCGTCGGGACACTGGCGACGTCCAAGCGCCCGGCGCCGGGTGCCCTGCGTCCCTTGCTCGACTTGTACACCGACCAGCGCCGAAGCGAGTGGCAGTGGAGCAGCGAAATTCATTCCGTCGCTTCGGCTTTGCTACCCATGGGCGGCGCCGTCTCCAACATCGCCGGACGCAACTGGGCCGTGATCGGCGACGCCGCAGCGTGCGTGAACCCGCTCAACGGTGAGGGCATCGACTACGGCCTCGAAGGCGGACGTCTGGTGGTCGAACAGCTCGGCGCCGACGACCTCACGGAGCTGTGGCCGACCGTGCTTCGGGAGCATTACGGGCAGGCGTTCTCGGTCGCGCGCCGGCTCGCAGGCCTGCTGACGGTTCCGCAATTCCTGCCCGCCTCGGGCCCGATCGCGATGCGCTCACGGGCACTGATGACGGTCGCCGTTCGGGTGATGGGGAACCTCGTCACCGACGCCGACGCCGATCTGACGGCGAAGGCATGGCGTGCGTCGGGGGCCGCGTCGAGAAAGATCGACTCCCGACCGCTGTTCGGCTGAGCAAGTGCTGTGCGCCTTTATTAACCGCCCGCGGTTAATAAAGGCGCACAGCAGTTCAGGCAGTGGCGTAATGCAGCGCCACGATGCCGCCGGTGAGGTTGCGCCACTTGACGTTCTTCCACCCGGCGGCCTCGATCTTGCGAGCCAGCTCTTCCTGGGTCGGCCAGGCGCGGATCGATTCGGCGAGGTAGACGTAGGCGTCGGGGTTGCTGCTGACGGTGCGTGCGACCTGCGGGAGCGCCTTCATGAGGTACTCCATGTAGACCGTGCGGAAGGGCCCGAAAACGGGCGTCGAGAACTCGCTGACGACGAGACGTCCGCCGGGCTTGGTGACGCGGGCGATCTCGCGCAGTCCGGCTTCGAAGTCGGAGACGTTGCGCAGGCCGAAGGAAATCGTCGCGGCATCGAACACGTTGTCGGCATAGGGCAGGTACATCGCGTCACCTGCGACCATCGGAACTTTGCGCGAGATTCCGGCCTTGAGCATTCCCTTGGAGAAGTCGGTGGCGACGCACCAGGCACCGGAGCGCCCCAGTTCGACGGTCGAGACTCCGGTTCCGGCGGCGAGGTCGAGTACCTTCTCGCCCGGCTTGAGGTCGAGAGCTTCGCGGGTGGCCTTGCGCCAACCCTTGTCCTGGCCGAAGGACAGCACGGTGTTGGTGAGGTCGTATCGCTCCGCGACGTCGTCGAACATCGACGCGACTTCGTGCGGTTGCTTCTCGAGAGTTGCTCGGGTTCCGTGTGTAGTGGCCACACCCGAAACGCTACCAACCCTCGGGCAGCGAGGGCGTTCAGGCTGCTCTGGCACCCGTTCGCCGCCCGAGGCCCTGCACGTCCTCGTAGTGACGGAGCAACTCTTCGCAGATTGCCGGCCAGGTCCGGTGCAGCACCGAGCGCCTCGCCGCGGAGCCGAACTGCACCCGCAGATCACGCTGACGAAGTGCGTCGACGGCGCTTGGCAGGAGTTCGGTGAACCTGTCCGTCGGCAGGAGGTAGCCGTTGCGGCAATGCGAGATCAGGTCACGTGGTCCGCCGGCGTCCGGTCCGACGACAGGTACACCGCTCGCGAGGGCTTCCTGAACCGCCTGGCAGAAAGTTTCGTGCTCGCCGGGGTGAACGAATACGTCCAGGCTCGCATAGGCGTCGGCCAGCGCGGTACCGCCGAGTTGTCCGGTGAAGATCGCATCCGGCATCAGTCGTCGTAGGTTCTCGCGATCCGGGCCGTCTCCGACGATCACGATCTGCACGCTCGGATCGGCCGCCAGCACGGCCAGTCGCTCGACGTGTTTTTCGGGCGCGAGGCGACCGACGAAGCCGACCACCAACTGGTCGCTGTCGCCGATCCAGGACTGCCGCAACGCCGAGCTACGACGCGAAGGCGCGAATCGTTGTGCGTCGACGCCGCGGGCCCACCGGTGCACGCGCGGAATGCCGTGCTCTTCGAGGGCGTCGACTGCCGACGTGGATGGCGCAAGGGTCCTGTTGCAGCTCTTGTGGATTCGACGGGTCCACGCCCACGCGGCGCGACTGGTGACGCCGAGACCGTAGCTTTCGGCAAATCCGGCGACGTCGGTCTGATAAACCGCGACGGTGGGTATCGCGAGCCGCTTGGCGACGGCCACTCCCCCGGCGCCGAGCAGGAACGGCGACGCCAGATGGACGACGTCGGGCGCGAAGGTCCGCACGGCCGTCGTCAGACGCGGTTGTGGCAGGCCGACGGGGAGTGAACTGACTTTGGGCACCATGACGGCGGGCACCCGAACCACCTGAACACCTTCGTGTTCGGTGGCGGCAGAGGTGTCGGATCCGACAGTGTCCGGCGCAATGACCATGGCGTCGTGGCCAGTGCGATCGAGGTGTTCGAGCACGCGTAGTACCGAGTTGGTGACGCCGTTCATGTTGGGCAGGAATGACTCCGCAACGATGGCTACTCTCACACCGAGAACGGTGACAGGGCCAGGAAAAGTCCACGTCATGTTCGTGTGAAGTTCCGGCGAAGCGCGAACTAACTCGAGGCGACCGGCGCCGATCCCGGAGCTCCCGCTTCCCGCTTGCGCAGGTACCAGATCGACGGTCCAGCCAGGAGCCACGTCACGACGATCACCGATCCCGCCGGGATCAGCGCCACCGTCGCGTTGCGTCCCGCTACCCGGACCAAATCAGGGTCGGCTTTGGAGTACTCCACCTCGATGCGTTGTCCCACAGTCAGATTGGTGGGGTAGAGCACGCCGAGTTCGGGGTTGTGGTTGGCGCCGTCCGGTGTCACGAAGCTGATCGCCGAACGTAGCGAGCCTGCCGAGAGCACCTCGGCAGTTGCGGTCCCCATGTTCGATTCGATGGTCCGATCGTTGCGCCAGGCACCGAGAACCAGGATCACCGCGAGCACCGAAATGCCGACCGCAACCACCAGTACGCCGATGCGGAGGCGACGCAGAACCGTTTGCGTCACAGCTGTGCTCGCACGGAAGCGTGGAGTTCGCGCAGTCCACTGCGATCTGTCGCGACTTCGAGCACACGAATGCCGTTTGCGGGTTGCGCCAGCGTCGTTGCCAGGGCGTCGACGGTGACGGCTGCGTGCGGCACGCGGTAGGCCGCGCACAGCGCAGCGAGGTCCATGCCGTGCGGTGTTCCGAACACTCGCTCGAAGACGCCGGCGTACTGCGGGTCGCCTTGTTCGAGGAGCTCGAAGATGCCGCCGCCGTCGTCGTTGGCCACGACGATGGTGAGGTCGCTCGGCCTCGGCTCACCGGTCCCGATCAGCAGCCCGGACGCGTCGTGCAGGAAGGTCAGGTCGCCCATGAGAGCGACGGTCCGGCCGCCCTCGTACGCCAATGCGGCACCGACCGCCGCCGAGACGGTGCCGTCGATACCTGCGACGCCGCGATTCGACAGCACCCGGACAGCGGGCTTGGGATAGCTCACGAGGGCCGCGTCGCGAACGGGGTTGGAGGCGCCGAGCAGAAGCTGGTCGCCGTCCGCCAGCGCGTCCATCACGGCAGCTGCCACGTGCAGGCCGGTGGCCTTGGGGTGGGCGTCGAGTTGCTTGCGGACGGCAGTTTCGGCGTGTTCGGTCAGCGCGGCGCATCGAGCAATCCAGGCGGGATCGGGCGTCCCGGTGACCACTGCCCTGGTTCCGGTGGCGAGTACGTTGCCGGATACGTCGGGCCAGCGCGGCCCGGTGGTCAGCGCGTAGACGTCGACGCTCGGATCGGCCAACACCTTCGAGACCTGACGATGCAACGTCGGGCGGCCGGTGATGATCGCCTGCTTTGGCTTGAGTTGCGAGAGCGCGAGTGGATGCAGTGCGATCCCGTGCATCGGAGCCGTCGGCTCGGCCACCGTCGGCAGGCCGGCCAGCTCAGGCCGAAGTGCGCTGCCGTGTCCGGAAATGACCACCGTATCTGCGGTGAGGTCCAGATCGACCGGAACATCGAGCGTCGCGTTCTGCGTGGTGGTCCAGGCTGCACCGCCTGGACGGCCCTCCGGAACCGGGCCATGGACGTGCACGTCCGGCACCAGCGGCTCACGGAGCGGGATGTCGAAATGCACCGGACCCGCGTTTCCGGATCTGGTTCCGCGGGCAGCGGCGAGGACCCGGCAGACCGCCGAGCGCCACTGGCTGTTCTGCGTCGAATCGTCCTCGGCCAAGCCCAGGCTGATGGTTGCGCGAACCTGACTGCCGAAGAGCCCGAGCTGCTCGACGGTCTGGTTGGCGCCGGTGCCGAGCATCTCGTAAGGCCGGTTGGCGCTCAGGACCACCAGCGGCACTCGCGCGTAGTTCGCCTCGAGGACAGCCGGTCCGAGGTTTGCGACGGCGGTCCCGGAGGTCATCACGATGGGGACCGGTCGTTTCCCGGCGATTGCCAGTCCGAGTGCCAGAAAGCCTGCTGTCCGCTCGTCGATCCGCATGTGCAGACGCAACCGGCCGTCGAGATCGGCGGCCTGGAGGGCAAATGCGAGGGGCGCGTTGCGAGAGCCTGGACACAGCACGACTTCACGCACGCCACCACGAACCAGTTCGTCGACGACGGCTGTGGCTTGTGCAGTGGACGGATTCACGCCTTCAAGAGTGTCAGATGTTCGGGTGCAAGCATGCCCAGGGGCGGGGACAGCGGCATTATGTGTGGGTGCGCACACTCTTCGATCCAGCCGAGCTCGAACCCCGCCGGTTCTATCAGTTACTCACCGCTTCGGTGGTCCCCCGGCCGATTGCCTGGGTGTCCACCCTGTCGGCGGACGGCGTCGGCAATCTGGCTCCGTACAGCTTTTTCACCGTGGCAAGTTCGGCGCCGCCGATCGTGCAGTTCACGTCGGTCGGACGCAAGGACAGTCTGCGCAACATCGAAGCGACCGGCGAATTCGTGATCAACCTGGTGACCGCCACGCTCGCAGACGTGGTGAACAAGAGTTCCGCCTTCTACGACGCCGAGGCCGACGAATTTCTCGAGTTGAACATCCGTAGCGAACCGAGCGAGCGGGTTCGCCCTGTCCGGGTCGCCGACTCCCCGATCGCCATCGAATGCACGCTCCACCAGGTCATCGAGGTCGGTAATTCATTTGTCGTGATGGGAAATGTGGTCGCGGTCGCAGTACGTCCCGAGGCTGTCGCCGACGACGGCCTGCCGGACTTCGCGGCAATCGCACCGATGAGCCGACTTGGCCGAGCGCAGTGGGGTCTTCCTCCCGAAGTCGTCGAAAAGGACAGACCCACCACTCCACACCGGCCGTAAATCAGGTTAGGGTTACCTGATTAGGTACGAGTAACAGCTAATCAGGGAGCAACCAGTCATGGCCAAGCGCGCCAAGTTCGTGAAACCGGCCTCACGCAGCATCGTGTCGGCGCAGGTCGTGGCGAACAAACGAATCAGCCCGAGCTTCATCCGGGTGACCATTGCCGGCGAAGAGCTGTCCACCATCGCACCGATGGGTGCCGATCAGTGGTTCCGCATGTTCATCCCGCAGGTCGGCCAGAGCGAACTCCGGTTGCCGAGCGCGGCAAGCAATCTCTGGTACGCGCAGTACCTGATGATGTCCAAGGACACGCGACCGGTCGTGCGCAACTACACGATTCGCGCCTACCGTGCTGCCGGAACCGGTCTCTTCGGCGAGACCACGGAGATCGACATCGACTTCGCCTATCACGGTGACATCGGCCCGGCATCCGCGTGGGCGGACACCGCGTCGACCGGCGACAATGTCGCCCTCCTCGACGAAGGCTGCATCTACAACCCCACACCCGAGGCCAAGTGGCAACTGCTCGTCGGCGACGAGAGTGCACTTCCGGCGATCATCGGCATTCTGGAAACCGCGCCGGCAGACCTGCGTGCCGAGGTCTTCGTCGAGATTCCGAACATCGAAGACAAGCAAGACATTCCGGAGTTGGCGAACGTCAACGTGCATTGGCTCGTTCGCGAGGACGAACACGCAACGCCGGGTGTTCTGACCCTCGAGACCGTCCGCGCCGCCGAACTGCCCGAGGGGCCGTCCTACACGTTTGTCGCCGGCGAACAGGCACTCACCACCGGGCTGCGTCGGCATCTGGTGAACGACCGAAAGTTCGCCAAGCCCGACATCACCTTCACCGGCTTCTGGCGCCACGGACATTCGGCTCACTGACAAACGAATGCAAAAAAACGAGCGGCCCGGGAGAAACTCCCGGGCCGCTCGTTTTTTACGTTCGCTTATGCAGCGTGCTTCTGGATCACATCGCCCAGACGCGGCAGAGCTGCAGTCACATGCTTCTTGGCCGAACCGCGCAGCTTCGAGTACATCGACTTGACGACGGCCTTGTCGCTACCTTCGATACGCTCGTCCGTCACCTCGAGGAGGGAATCGGCAACCGCGTCGCCGCGGGCGCTGATGAAATCGGCGAAGCTGCCTTCACCGGAAGCCGAGAATTCCTGCCAGTACGGCTCGAGCTTTGCCACGAAAGCCGGCAGAAGCGCGGTGACGGCGTCCGGCACGATGGACGGGCTCACCTTCTTGACCGCGCCGTAGCCACCCTTGAGAGCCAGCCCTGAGGCCCCCGACTTATCCGAAACCTCTGCGTCGATCAAGGTCTGCACGTCCGCGACGACCGCGGGAACCCGTGATTCCTCGAGCAGGGTTTCGTTCAGAGCTGCAACCACTTTCGATCCCTTCATTCTTCACTGATGTTCATCAGGTCGCGCCCGAGACTATACGAAATTCGGCAGGTCTCTACTGCCGAGTATCCGATGGCAGCGCCTGGCCCTCTCCAACCACCAGTCGCGCCGGTCCGCGGGCGCGGCCAGCGTCTCGAGCAGAACCGGATCAGGCTCGACGGCACCAACGGACAAAGCGCCGTCGACGGCTGCTCCGGTGACCGCGACATCCCGGACGAACAGGCCGCCCGTGCCGAGGCCGCAGGCAAACGGAAGCGTGGGCAAGGCTGCCGCGGCCGCCAGTCCCGCGGACATCCCCACAGCCGTGTCCAGCGCACTCGAGACCACCACCGGCACCCCGTAGTCCGCCAGCTGCGCCGACAGCGCCACCACAGCACGCATTCCGCCCAGCGGCGGCACCTTCACGACGGCTACGTCCGCTCCCCCGGCTCGTACGACGCGCAACGGGTCCTCGGCACGGCGAATGCTCTCGTCGGCAGCGATCCGCACACCGGTCCCCGCGGCGCGGACGCTGACCAGTTCCTCGACGCTTGCACACGGCTGCTCCGCGTATTCGAGTTCACCGTCTTCGGTGATCGCTCGCAAAGCCGTGATCGCCTCGTCCACACTCCAACCGCCGTTGGCGTCGACGCGCACGTTCGGGATGTGCCGACGCACCTCGTTCACCCGGGCGACGTCCTGCGCCAACGACTGCCCCTTCTCGGCGACCTTGACCTTGGCGGTCCGGGCCCCGGGGAAGCGCTCCAACAATTGCGGAACGGCAGAGGCGTCGATCGCCGGCACGGTGGCGTTGACGGGAACGGCGTGACGAAGCGCAGGCGGCGGACCCAGCCACGCCGCCTCGATCCCGGCGAGCAGCCACTGCGACGCCTCGTCGTCGTCGTACTCGACGAACGGTGCGAATTCTCCCCACCCGGCCGGGCCACGAACGAGCAGAGCCTCACGAGTCGTGATGCCGCGAAAGCGAACTCGCATCGGCAGCGCGAGCACCACGGCGTCCGAGATCAGATCGTCGAACGAGGGGAACATGTCAGGGCTGTCCTGGAAGCAGTTCGATCATGAGCGCCTCACCGTCGGCGAGGAGCTTGCCGTCGAGGTCGGTCAGGCGTGCGCTGACAAAGGTCTTGCGACCCTCGACCCGATCCACCTTCCCTTCGATCACCAGTTGCGTGTTGAGCGGAGTGATCGCACGGTAGTTGATGTGGAGGTAGCCGGTCCGGGAAATCGGACGACCACCCGCGTGGACCGTCATCCCGAAGACGTCGTCGAACAGCAAGGGCAGGACGCCGCCGTGAGCGGCACCGTTGCCGCCCAGGTGGTAGCGGCGGAAGACGCCGGTACTGCGGACTCCTTCGGTGTCGAACTTCTCGACCATCCACGGGAGCATGAGGAGGCTGCCGCGTCCGGGCAGTTGGATGTTCGAGCCCGCGGGCGACTTGCCCTCCGGCACCTCGTACGGAGTCAACCGATCGGCAAGCTCCTCGGCCTGCGTAGCGATGTCAGCGAGTACGTCGTCGGGAACATTGGTCGAGACGGCAAGGTCCTGCAACCTGCGCATCGCTTCGACGAAGCGGCCGAAGTCCGGACCTGCAGGAGTGTGCCGGAACCGTGGAAATCCGCCCCGCTTCTCACCGTCTGTGACGATCTCCGTGCCGTCTGCGGTTTGTTCGCTCATGACCTGCACGTTAGCGCGCCCGGGAACGTGTTCTACCTCAGGCATCCGTTAGACACGCGAGGCGTGCCTCTATCGTGACTGAGGTGACCTTCAACCCGCAGCTCTGGCGCCCTGTTCCCGGATTCGAGAACCTCACCGACATCACGTACCACCGGCACGTCAGTCAAGGCACCGTTCGCGTCGCCTTCGACCGACCGGAAGTACGTAATGCGTTCCGCCCGCACACCGTCGACGAGTTGTACCGCGCGCTCGATCACGCCCGTATGACCTCCGACGTGGGAGCGGTCCTGCTCACCGGCAACGGACCGAGCGAGAAGGACGGCGGCTGGGCGTTCTGCTCGGGCGGAGACCAGCGCATCCGTGGGCGCAGTGGCTACCAGTACGCCGAAGGTGAAACGGCGGACACCGTCGACAAAGCACGCGCCGGACGCCTTCACATCCTTGAGGTCCAGCGCCTGATCCGCTTCATGCCGAAGGTCGTGATCTGCCTGGTCAACGGTTGGGCTGCGGGCGGCGGTCACAGCCTGCACGTGGTGTGCGACCTGACGCTCGCCAGCCGCGAGCACGCACGGTTCAAGCAGACCGACGCCGACGTCGGAAGCTTCGACGGCGGCTACGGCAGCGCCTATCTGGCAAAGATGGTGGGCCAGAAGTTCGCTCGCGAGATCTTCTTCCTGGGTGAGACGTACACCGCCGAGGAAATGCATCAGATGGGCGCGGTCAACAAGGTTGTCGACCACGCGGAACTCGAAAACGTCGCGATCGACTGGGCAGGCAAGATCAACGGCAAGTCGCCGCAGGCACAGCGGATGCTCAAGTACGCGTTCAACCTGCAGGACGACGGGTTGGTCGGCCAGCAGCTGTTCGCCGGTGAGGCAACACGTTTGGCGTACATGACCGACGAGGCCGTCGAGGGTCGCGACTCGTTCCTCGAAAAGCGTGATCCCGATTGGTCACCATATCCCTGGTACTTCTGAGACAGTAGGTGCGAGAGGGAGGTCGGACGTGGAGATTCTGAGTAGCCGTACGATATTGCGCCCGAGCGAGTACGAACGAACGCTGAGCTTCTACCGAGACACCCTCGGTCTGGCGATCGCTCGTGAATATCCCGGCGGCACAGTCTTCTTCGCCGGCCAAGGGCTGATCGAAGTCGCTGCGCACGGCGGCACCGGCGAAGGTGGCTTTCGCGGCGCGATCTGGCTGCAGGTCCGTGACCTCACTGCCGCTCAGACCGAACTGGTTCTCGCCGGAGTCAAGATCGCCCGCGAGGCCAGGCAAGAACCGTGGGGTCTGCACGAGATGTGGATCGCCGACCCGGACGGGACACCGATCGTGATGGTGCAGATCCCGGAGGACCATCCCATCCGACGCGATTCCCGGCCACCGTCCGCGTAGTCGAGACACCACTGTAGCCGAGCAGTGACAGATGCCCGCCACGACTTTCGTGGCGGGCATCTGTCGGTTCTTCGCAGAGATCAGTTGCGCGTGCTCAGCGCCTGAGAGATCTGATCTGTCTGGGCCTGACCCTCGAGCAGTTGGCGAACCAACCACAGCCGCAGCACCTTTGCCACCGATGCGGCCAGGAAGAGTGCGGCACCGACCACTGTCAGGGCGAGGAAAACCACGGTGAGGATCTGGTACGACACCAGATCCCGCAGGTCCGAGAGCGTCAGCGAAGAGATGTAGACGACGAAGGCGCCGACCACACCGACGACCATGAGCACCAGGCCGGCGATGCGCGTCGCAGCGTCGCCGCCTGCCTGCTTCTTGTCCAGCTTCAACTCTGCGATGTTCTTCTTGAATTCCTCACGGCGATCTTCGGCGAGAGTAGTCATCGTCATCCTCCTAGATAACTGGTAGAAAGTTCGTTTTCGATGTCGAGGGGATCGCCGGTCTTCACGACGCGTCCCTGCAACATGAGTGCGGCCGAGGTCGCGATGGGCAGCACCGCTCGTGCGAACTGCTCGGCGACGAGAATGGAAATGCCTTCGGCTGCAAGCGAGCCGACGACGTCGTACATCTGCGAGACGATTCGCGGTGCGAGACCCATCGACAGCTCGTCGAGCAGGAGCACCGTCGGGTGAGTGCCGAGCGCCCGTGACAGCGCCAGCATCTGCTGCTCGCCGCCGGACATCGATCCGGCCAACTGCCCGCGCCGCTCCCCCAGGATCGGGAACCTGCTGTACGCAACCTCTTCGAGTTCGGCCAACCCGACGCCCGTTCCGGTGGCGATCCACAGATTTTCGCGCACGGTCAGGTTTGCGAAGATCCCGCGCCCCTCGGGGATGGAGCAGACGCCCAGCCTCGCCAACTCCGAAGGCTCGACGCCGTTCACGACCTGGCCCGCGAGCCGGAACTCGCCGCGGGTGACCGGCAGGACGCCTGAGCAGATCTTGAGCGTCGACGTCTTGCCGCCGCCGTTGGGTCCGAGCAGCGCCACCACTGCGCCCGGTTCGAGTACCAGATCCACCCCGTGCAGAACCTCGATGGATCCGTAACCGGCACGGACACCGGACAGTTCGAGCAACGGTTCGGCGCGGTCGGGGCTGCGTATGCCCTCGTCGATTTTCGCCTCGCCAATTTTCGCTGAAGTCATACCGCCTCCTCCTCGGTCCCGATGTAGGCCGCGATCACTTCCGGATCCGTCCGGATCTTCTCCGGATCACCCGATGCGAGGACTGCGCCGTAGTCGAGCACGTGAATGGTCGAGCACACCTTCATCACCAGCGGAATGTCGTGCTCCACCAGACAGATTCCGAGTCCACCCGCCGCCAGCTCGGTGAGCATCTCGGCAAAGACCTCGGTTTCCTGCTCGGTCTGGCCCGAGGCCGGTTCGTCGAGCAGCAGCACTCGCGGGTCGGTCATGAGCGCCCGTGCAACTTCGACGACGCGGGCGCGTCCGGTGGGGATGTCCGCGACGTCCTTGTCCGCGACATCCGTCAGCCCGGTCAGCTCCAGCAGACGATCCGTCTCGCTGTCCACGTCGATCTTGTTGCGGCCGTTCGCCTTGTGGATGTCTCCCGCGACACGCAGGTTGTCACGCACCGACAGCGAGACGAACAGTTCGAGCCGCTGGAAGGTACGCGCAAGCCCGCGACCTGCCCGCTTGTGCGGCGGCAGCTTCGTCACGTCGACGCCGCCGAGGAACACCTGACCGGACGTGGGTTTCTGCAGCCCGGTGATGGTGTTGAAGAGCGTCGTCTTGCCCGCACCATTCGGTCCGATCAGTCCCGTCACGGTTCCGGGTTGCACGGTGAGCGAAACGTCCTTGACCGCGACGTGCCCACCGAAACGAACGCTCACACCGCGTGTTTCGAGAAGAGGTGCATCAGACATGGGCGGTCAACTCCTTCGGCGAGCCGCCCTGGTACTGAGGAATCCCCAGTTCGCGGTCGATCTCGTCACGGATCTCGGGGCTGTACGGGACGTCGATCCCGACGTCTTCGGGAACGACTGTCGCCTTGGCTGCCAATTCTTCCGGAGTGAGAACCGCACGGGGCATGACCATCTCGCCGATCACGGGCAGCATGAACACCACCGCGATCGTGATGGATGCGAACCACCAGTTGCCGAGTACGCCGGTCAGAGCAAGGACGTAGGTCAGCAGAACGACTGCGGCGCCGCCGATCAGAACCGGCCTGGCATCGGAGAGTCGACGGTATCCCTCGATCACGCTGTGCACGGTGCCACTGGGGTTCGCGCCGACACCGATGCCGATCAGGGCCGGGCTGACGGCCGCGATGTTGCCCAGCAGCAGCCACATTCCCTCCAACTCCGGTTGCGCCGAAGCCAGATTGGTGAACGAGACCATGATGACGGCAAAGCCGATTCCGGCCATGAGGCCACCGAACAGCGCGCCGGTGACGTATCCGATGCCCGCGACGACGGTCAGCATGAGCAGCGAGAGGCTGACCATGATGGCAAAGCTCTCACCCGAGACCGAACCCATCGCGCTCGACATCAGAATGCCGCCGAGACCGGCGATCCCCGAAGAGATCATGAAAACGCTCAGCTTGAGCCGAACCAGGCTCTGGCCGAGCATGGCCGAACCGGCCGGGCTGTCCTTCATCGCAGCGAGACGGCGCCCGTAGCCGCTGTTACGCAACGCGATGACGCCGACGCCGAGTACCGAGAACAGCGCGGTCACGGTCATCAGGAACACCGTTTCGTTGCTCAGATCGAGCGGGCCGATCTTCAGCGGCGGGAGGGCGATGTTGCCGTCTTTGAACAGCGAATACTTCATGCCGAACATCTCGTGTTCGGTGGTGTCGCGAAGGACCATGTTGGAGAGGAACACTCCGAATGCCATGGTCGCAAGCGCGAGATACAGCCCTCTGAGCCGCAGCGCCGGCAGGGCGACGAGGCCACCGATCACTGCGGTGACGAGGACTCCGACGACGATGCCCCACAGGTTGAGGTGCGCAGCCAACCCGGAACCTGAGATCCCGAAGTGGAAGGCCACGATGGTCGCGATAGCGCCGAAAGATACCGGCGCCAAGTTCAATTCACCCGCGTAGCCGGTGAGGAGTGTGAGCGAGAGTGCGATGATCGCGAAAGTCATTCCGATGGTCAGTGTCGTGACCGCCGACGTCACCATCAGCAGACGGATCAGGTACACGATGACGATCAGTGCCACGCCCCAGACGACGGCCTTGCGTACGCTCGGAACGTGGTACCGCTCGCGAGTGCGAGTGACCGCGCCGCGCAGGCGGTCCTGAGGTAGGACGATGAGTACGACGAACAGCGCGATCATCGGCAGGGAGACACGGAAATTCGACGTCCAACTCCAACTGGTCGGGAAGTACGCCAATACGTACGTACCGGCAAGCCCGAGAACCACGGCGCCGACAAACGTGCGTGGGATGCTGCGCAACCGACCGAACATGGCCGCGGCAAACGCGTCGATCACCAAGAGCGTCAACATGTTCGCCTCGAGTGTGCCGCCACTGATCGGGGTGATCAGGATGCCGGCCAGGACTGCGAGCGTCGAACCCATCGCCCAGGACAGTGCCGCGAGACGCTCCGGATTGTGGCCGTTGAGGCGCAGTAGTTCCGGATCGTCGACGACGCCGCGCATCGCAACACCGGCCCGGGTGCGCGTGAATAGAATACGCAGACCGACGGCGATAGCGATCGCAACGAGGATGCAGATCAGCTCGTGGTAGCGGATGCTCGCGCCGAACACCGTGATCTTGGACTGGTCACCGAAGAACATCTGCATCGTTCGGGCGGTCTCGGGATGCCAGAACCAGTGAGAAATCGAGAGCATTCCGAGCAGGATCGATACCGTCACAACGATTTTGGTGACCTCGGCGGTATCGCGTAGCCCCTTCATGATCAGGACGTAGAGGCCGAGACCCATCAGCGGACCGACCAGGACCAACGAGATCAGCAAGGCAACGACAGTGGGAAGTTCCCAGCCGTAGCGCAACTGCCAGTAGATGAACGCACCGAGCATTGCCTGTGCACCGTGCGCGAAGTTGAAGATGCCTGACGTGTTGTACGTGAGTACCAGCCCGGAGGCGGCGATCGCGTACACCGATCCCAGGACCAGGCCCAGGATCGTGAAAGTGACAAAAGTGTTCATGGCTGAACCCTCGTTAGGGACTCGGGCGGCGGTTGGCGCTCGCCGCCCGAGTCGGAAGAATCAGGACTGCGGCTTGATGACGTTGGCGTTCTGGTACTTCGTCGAAACGCGGTCAGCGCCGAGCTCGGTTCCCCAGGTGCTCTTGTCGGTCGCGACGAGGTACTTGGGGTCGCACTTGAATTCGCCCGCGGTGGACGGGAAGGCCTGCGAGTAGGTACTGCCCTTCAGCGAGGTCATGAGTCCGCAGGTGGCCGGCATGTTCTTGCCGGGATCGGTGGCGGCATGCAATCCGCCGCCGTCCCACTCGTGAATGTTCGAGAGTTCGTCGACCATGCACTGACGCGTCAGATCGCTGCCGCACTCGTCCGCGGCGGCCGCCCACAGCAGGAACGACGACGCCGCCTGCATACCGAGAAGCGCAGTCTTGCCACCCTGCTCGGAAACCAGATCCACGTACTTCTTCACTGCAGGCACCTTGTCCGCGTTCTCGAGCATCTGGAAGGTCATGCCCGCGTTGAGGTTGTCGAGCAGTCCGGTGTCCTTGTTCCAATCGGAGACGGTCGCGCCGTACCAGGTGGCTTCACCGAAGAAGATAGGATCGATCCCGACCTGATCGAGGGCCTTCACGAAGTTCAGCTCCGACGGGCTTGCCGATCGTGACGTCCAGATTCCCTTCGCACCGCACTCCTTGTACTTCTCGGCAAACGGCACGTAGCTCGATTCGCCCTCGTAGTTGAGTGTGACGCCGCAATCCTTGAGCTTGAAGCCCGCAGCCTCGGCGATCGAACGAATCTTCGTGGTGGAGCTGATGATCGTGGGCATCGTGCTGTTGACGACGTCGAAGTCGTTCACCAGATCGGGATGCATCTCGGCCATCTGGAACCACTGCGAACCGTTCGCGTAGTCGACGGGGAACGGGACTCCCTGGAACGTCATGGGTCCGTTCGCGGCGTCCGGCGAGACGGTGAAGCCTGGCACGGACACCAGGTTGCACGCGACACGCGTCTGCTCGGCGGTCTGATCCATCGCGAAGCCGTAGCCGACCATCATGAACTGACTCGCGCACGCTTCCTGCATGACCGAGTTGGCCTGCGTCATCGCGGCGTCGTAGTCGGTACCGACAACCTTGCGGCCGTTGATACCGCCTTGATCGTTGCACCACGAGATGAGCGCGTTCACCGCATCGCTCATTTCCTTGTTCAACCCGGGAGACTTCACGTACCCGCGGTCGTCACCGAACCCGATCTTGATCTCGGTGTCGCTGACGCCTTGATCGGTTGCGCCGGTGGCATCGCCTTCGCCACATGGCGAATCGAGGGTGCCGAACTTCGCGTCGGATGTGCTCGACGCAAGATCGGCGCTGACGCCTGGTCCGCCGACAGCGACGGCGTAGGGATCGTCACCACGATTCGATGCGCAGGCTGATGCCAGAACGGCGGTCGCTGCGAGTGCCACGATCAGCTTCGTGGACTTGTTGGGCTTCACGGTCGGAGCTCTCCTTCTCACTGACAGACACCGAGATACAGAGGTGAAACCCCTGTTCCGGTGCGCTCGGTGCCCGTAGGTAATCAGCGTTTAAAACGGTCCGAATGTGCCTTCCCGGTGAGTGAGACCAAAAAGTGAGGTCCCACACAGGGTTCGGATTTCGTGGCGCTGAACACATCGCGAACGGCAGCGCCGCAGCCCACGCGCGGGGACGTACTCCACGGAGGCCCTGTTCGCATCCCGTTCGCTGTACTTTTACGCGTTCGATACGCACAATTCACGTTGTGACCGCAGAGCTCGTAATCCTCCTGGTGGTAGTTGTCACCGCCCTCGCGTTCGATTTCACGAATGGTTTTCACGACACGGGTAACGCAATGGCCACCTCCATCGCGACCGGTGCACTCAAGCCCAAAGTTGCGGTCACACTTTCCGCGATCCTGAACCTGGTCGGTGCGTTCCTGTCCGTCGAGGTCGCCGCGACGGTAGCCAAAGGTGTCGTCAACCTCGGCGCGGTCAGTGGGCAGGATCTGCTGCTGATCGTGTTCGCCGGTCTTGTCGGCGGAATCATCTGGAACCTGGCCACCTGGCTTCTCGGATTGCCGTCGAGCTCCTCGCACGCGCTGTTCGGCGGATTGATCGGCGCCGCGATCGCCTCCATCGGTATGGGCGGAGTCGAGTGGGGCGGAGTGCTGACCAAGGTCGTCGTCCCCGCGATCCTCGCGCCGGTCGTCGCTGCTCTGGTCGCGGGCGTCGGCACCAAGCTCGTGTACCGCATCACCGCATCCGTCAAGGAAGACGAGCGCGAGCGCGGTTTCCGTTTCGGCCAGATCGGCACCGCCTCCCTGATCTCACTTGCACACGGCACCAACGACGCCCAGAAGACGATGGGCGTCATCTTTTTGGCCCTGGTCGCTCACGGCACCATCACCGCCGAGACCGAGATGCCGTTCTGGGTGAAGTTCACCTGTGCCGTCGC
Source organism: Rhodococcus sp. ARP2 (assembly GCF_001029585.1). NCBI lineage: Bacteria > Bacillati > Actinomycetota > Actinomycetes > Mycobacteriales > Nocardiaceae > Rhodococcus > Rhodococcus sp. ARP2. The sequence goes on from NZ_LEKE01000086.1 coordinate 121,576, forward strand.
GATCGCCCTCGGCACCTACCTCGGCGGTTGGCGCATCATCCGCACCCTGGGCAAGGGTCTTGTCGAGATTGCCGCGCCGCAGGGTCTGGCAGCCGAAGCGTCGTCCGCAGCCATCATCCTCACGTCGAGCCACCTGGGACTCCCCCTCTCGACCACCCACGTCGCCACCGGCTCGATCCTCGGTACCGGTATCGGTCGCAAGGGCGCCGAGGTCCGTTGGGGTGTCGCCGGCCGGATGGCCGCAGCCTGGCTGATCACATTGCCGTCGGCTGCCGTCGTCGGAGCTATCTGCTGGGCTCTTGCGCATCTGGTCGGCGGACTCGCCGGCGTGCTCGTCGTCTTCGCCGCGCTTATCGCCTTCGCGATCTTCATGTACATACGCTCGCGTAAGGAACCCGTGGACGCGGCGAACGTCACCGCCGAATGGGACGAGAATTCAGATGCGGCAATTGCCGAGATCCCGGCAGCCGAACCCACGCCGTCCACCGAAGCCACCCGCAACTCCTGAAAGGGGCGCAAGAGAATGCATCTACTCACCGATACCCTCGATTCGCTCTGGCAGGTAGTGGCAGTAGGACTGCTCTTCGGAGCGGGACTGCCGGCGATCTTCGCATTCGGCCTCAAGTCGCTGAGCCTGCCGAATCCCGACGGCACCGAAGGACCGACCACCCTGGGTAAAATGGGTGCGTACCTCTGTTTTGCGATCGTGCTCGTCACGATCTTCGCCGGAATTCTGTTGTTGATGAAGAACTTCTTGGCCAGCACGTTCGGAATCCACGTCTTCTGAGTGGTCGTCGCGGCACACCACTGAAACCACCGAAACGAAAATGAGGCCGAGGATTTGAGCAAGTATTCATTGCGCAGCGTGCTCGACTGGCTACGCGCCGGGTACCCCGAGGGCATCCCGGACAAGGATCATTTCGCCCTGCTCGCGGTTCTCCGTCGACGTCTGACCGACGAGGAGATCGAGCAGGTCGTTTCGATGTCCATCGAGTCCGCGCACGAGGTACCGGACCGCCACGTCGACTACGACACGATTCGCGCCATCATCGAGGGGATCCTCAACGAGGAGCCGTCCGAGGACGACGTCGATCGTGTCACCGAAAGACTGCGCGCAGGTGGGTGGCCGGTTATCGAAGACGTGGACGCCGACAACGAAGTTCGAGATGTGAGCTGACGTCATGGCTCTTCCGCCCTTCCTCACGTCGATAGTCGGCTGGTTGCGGGCCGGCTATCCCAATGGCGTCCCCGAACAGGACTACATCCCGCTCTTCGCACTCCTCACTCGCAGACTCTCCGAGGCCGAGGTCGACGCCGTCGCCGACGCGTTGATCGAGGACGGCGATCTGCCCATCGAGAAGACCGACATCCAGGTCCTCATCACGAAGATCACCAACGAGATGCCTCTCGAAACCGATGTCGACCGCGTGCGAAGCCATCTGGCTGACGGCGGTTGGCCCCTTGCCGGGCCGGACATCCGGTGAACGTTCTTCGCACACTCGCGGTTCCGCAGGGCGAGGCGGCTTTCGAGGTATTACCTGCCGTCGCGCAGATCCTGGGCGGCGAGCACGACGCCGTGCTCCCCGTCCCGGCTGCCGACGCACGCGAGACGGCCCGACTGAGCGACGCTCTGCACCCCGATCAGCCCATCGACGACGGCGTCTCGCTGGTAGTCGCCACGTCGGGAACCACGGGAACGCCGAAGGGCGCGATGCTTGGTGCTGATGCCCTGCGGGCCAGCGGCGACGCGACCCACGAACGCCTCGGCGGCACAGGATCCTGGTTGCTCGTTCTCCCTCCGCACCACATCGCCGGCATGCAGGTTCTGCTCCGCAGTGTTCTCGCCGGAACGCAACCGGTGATCGTCGACGTCAGTGCGGGTTTCGACCCGGCAGCGCTTCCGGGCGCCGTCGCCGCGATGAGCGGACCGCGCCGCTACACCTCCTTGGTGCCGACGCAGTTGGTCAAGGCGCTCGGTGATCGCGCCGCGGTCGAGGCGCTGGCTTCACTCGACGCGGTTCTGCTCGGCGGCGCTGCGACTCCCGCGCCGGTACTCGCGCAGGCAACCGAAGCGGGCATCACCGTCGTCCGTACCTACGGGATGAGTGAAACCTCCGGCGGTTGCGTCTACGACGGAATCCCGTTGTCCGGAGCGCAGATTCGTATCGACGACGGGCGAGTGCTGCTGGGCGGACCGATGCTCGCGTCCGGGTACCGCGGGCTTCCCGACCACCCCGCTTTCGCCGAACCCGGTTGGTTCCGGACCGACGACGCCGGAGCAGTGGTCGACGGAGTCCTGCGCATCAGCGGCCGGTTGGACGAGGCAATCTCCACCGGCGGGCTGACCGTCGTACCGCAGGTGGTCGAGGCCGCGCTGGCCGATCACCCGGCCGTTCGCGAGTGCGCGGTGATCGGCATCGAGGACCAGCGGCTGGGGCAGCGGGTGGTGGCCGTGGTCGTACCCGAGGGCGAAGCTCCGACGCTCGAGGAACTACGCGCACATGCTCAGCGGACACTCGACGTGACCGCAGCGCCGCGCGAGCTGTTCGTCGTGGACGCACTGCCGCTCCGGGGGCCGGGCAAGCTCGACCGCGCCGCTCTGGTGGCTCGGTTCAGCTAGCAGCCGCAGCACGATTGTTCAGCCGCAGGCCTGATCAGCGCCGCGGCTGCACAATCAGCGCGCGGCTCCGCGGAGGCAAGCCCGCTCGAACCTTTCGCGGACACGTTCGAAGTCGCGAAGATCCGCCCATACCCACCGGAACACCTCGAACCCCGCGTCCCGGATCGCGTCCTCCCGCAGTTTCTCGCGCTCTACCGCCCTCCCCGGATTGTCGCCGCGATACTTGACCATCCCGTCGAACTCGCCCACCACACCGTGCTCTTTCCAGAAGAAATCGACTCTCCCGATGAACCGGCCACCGTGACGGATCTCGTGCTGCAGGGTCGGCATCGGCCAACCGTCGTCGCGCATGCGTACCCGGCTGATGGACTCCCCCGGACTCTCGGCACCTGGTTCGATGAACGTCGCCGCCACTCGAGCGCGACTCATTCCCAGCCGTCCGCGCGCATGATCGAGCGAAGCGTCGACGTTCTCACGCCTCATCCCACGTCGCAGGGCGCAATCACCGATCACCACGGCGGTCTCGAACGGCGTCGTCCGTGCGAGGTCGACGAACGTTCGCGCAAGCGACGTGGTTGCGACGCCGTCGATCAGCACGACCTCCTCGGCCGGGACCACTGCCGGATGAAGATGCAAGGTTTGACTCTTCCGCCCACCCGAGCACCGGTTACGCGTCATGTGCACGGTGCCCAATCGCAATCCGCCGCAATCCAATCCGTGCATGACCGCTGCCGAAGCGTGGCTCACGATTGCGCCTGGTCCACAGCTTTCGGCGGCTACCATGACAGCGCAGCGGTGGCGTGCTCTCGCATCGAGTTCGCGGAAGTGATCGGCGCGCATGTAGATCCCCGCTGCGATTCGGTGCAGCTCGCCGCGCCTGACCGCTCGCTGCAACTGCGCGTCGCTGGTGCCGTCGCGGTGAGCCTGTGCCCGCGTGAGAATCTCCATGCAGCGAGCGTGATGCCGCCGCGCCCGCACACCGACAAGCAAGATCCGTCTGGGGATTGTTTGCCGGTTGTGGAGCACCGACCTCGCGCGCTGTGCAAGTAACCGCAAGTTCCACGCAAGGTCCATGCAAGATCGATCTGCCAAGCTTCATCCCATGAACCACACAGCTTCGCCTCTTGCCATCGAGGCCGACGGACTCGTCAAGAAGTTCGGCGAGCACCGCGCGGTCGACGGCGTCAGCCTCACCGTCCCCACCGGCTCGGTGTTCGGCGTCCTCGGGCCGAACGGCGCCGGCAAGACCACCACTGTCCGCATGCTCGCCACCCTCCTTCGCCCCGACGGCGGTGAGGCGCGCATCTTCGGTCACGACGTCAGCCGTGAACCCACCGCGGTCCGCTCCCTGATCGGCGTCACCGGGCAGTACGCCTCCGTCGACGAGGACCTGACCGCGACCGAGAACCTCGTGATCTTCTCCCGGTTGCTCGGCCTGAGCCGCCGCGATGCGCGCACCAAGTCCCTCGAACTCCTCGAGGAGTTCGACCTGGTCGAGGCCGCAACCAAGCCGCTGAAGAACTTCTCCGGCGGTATGCGTCGGCGCCTGGATCTGGCGGCCAGCCTGATCGCCCGCCCGCCGCTGCTGTTCCTCGACGAGCCCACCACCGGACTGGATCCGCGCACCCGCGCCCAGATGTGGGTGACCATCCGGCGACTCGTCGCCGAGGGCTCGACAGTGTTGCTCACCACGCAGTACCTCGACGAGGCCGATCAGTTGGCCGATCGCATCGCGGTGATCGACCGCGGTCGCGTGATCGCGAACGGCACCGCCGACGAACTCAAGGCTTCGGTCGGGATCTCCTCCCTCCAGCTCAAGTTGGTCGACCGTGACCGAACCGAGGAAGCTCGCTCGCTCATCGCGGCTGCGCTGAGCATCGAGGTGGGTGTCACCCCCGAAGTCGGGCGGATCACCGCACCACTGAGCGACCCGTCGATCACTGCGGACCTGTTGATCCGTCTGCGTGAGCAAGGAATTGCCGTCGACGAGATCAACGTACAGAAACCCAGCCTGGACGAAGTGTTCCTGACCATCACCGGGCACCAGCCCGAAGACGGTGGACGCAACGACGCCCAGTCCGACAACGACTCCGATCGGAGCGTCGCATGACAACCACCCTCACCAAACCCCGGTCGCCGATAGCCCAGCCGGATGCCGCACCCCGCCGCATCAGCCTGCAGCAGAGCTTCGCGAACACGTTCACGATGGCGTACCGCGGAATTCTCAAGATCAAGCACAACCCCGAGCAACTGTTCGACGTCGTCATCCAGCCGATCATCTTCACGTTGATGTTCACGTACATCTTCGGCGGCGCGCTCGCCGGTGACGTGACGGCATATCTGCCGACGATCATCCCCGGCATCCTCGTCCAGACCGTCATCACCGGTTCCATCGTCACGGGCACTCAGCTTCGTGAGGACATGGACAAGGGCGTGTTCGACCGCTTCAAATCCCTTCCCATCGCTCGTATCGCCCCGCTGTCCGGCGCATTGCTCGCCGATGTCGTGCGCTACGGCATCGCAACGACCATCACGTTCATCGTCGGTTTCGCGATGGGATACCGCCCCGCAGGCGGCGTGGTCGGCATTCTGTCTGCCGCGATCCTGGTCATGGTGTGCGCGTTCTCCATCAGCTGGATCTTCGCCCTCATGGGCGTGCTGATGAACAAAGCGTCCACGGTGCAGGGTGTTTCGATGCTCGTGCTGTTCCCGCTGACGTTCCTGTCGAATGCGTTCGTCGATCCTGCCACCATGCCGAGTTGGCTTCAGAAGTTCGTGAACGTCAATCCGGTCTCACACTTGGTGACCGCGGTTCGCGAGCTGGCCAACGACGGTCACTTCGGTATCCACGTCGTGTGGTCGTTGGTCGGCGCCGCGGTGATCGTTGCCGTCATGGCGCCCCTGACCGTGCGGATGTACATGCGCAAGACATAAGTCCCGCAACATCGTCCAGCTCTAATCCAGCACCGGTCCGCGAAGCGCAGCCAACACTGCTTCGCGGACCGCTCTGCGTGAGTAACCCGATACCTTCTCGGTTTCCACAGACCACTTGTCGGCTCCGACTACACCAACCGCGAATTCGGAGAGGCGCGCATGGTGGAGCGAGACGAAGTCCTGTCTCCCCGGCATTTTCAACGACAGAGCCATCAGTTCGACCCCTCGATCGATGTTGCCCGTGACAAGATCGAACGACCCGATCGCCGACGCCAAGGAACCCGCGAGCGGCAGGTCCGCATAACCCTTGGGATCGAACTTGAGAGCACTCGAATCCTTCATCTGCAGAACACGATTTGCCACGAGTTCATGTCGGCCGTGAACGACGTGAGCACACACTGCCGCAGCACCGAGCAGAACGACGAAGGGATCACCGAAGATGTTCTCGATCGCAGAGCCCAACAACTCCAGTGCTTCTCGATACCTGGCCAACCCTTCGTCGATTCGGCCGTCGGCGAGATCCGCCTCGGCGATGCTCGCTATGAGCGCCGCGCGCCGTTGATCGGTTTCGATGGCACCGGTCCCACCCGAGTGCGCCAAGGCCGGGCGTGCCCGATCGAGAAGTGTTCGCCCGCCGGCGGTGTCACCGGATGCGATCATTGCTCCGGCTTGAAAGCAGATGAGCTGCATCGCCTCGTCACGTGCACCGAGGCGTTCCATCGACGCCGCCGCAATCGCGTAGAACTCGATGGCCTCGCCATATCGCGCGGATTGGCTGTGGACCGACCCGACATGCTGGGCCGCCATCGCAAGGCCCCACTCGTCACCGGCATTGGTCGCGTAGTCGAACAACGCTTCCCCGTCCAGCAAAGCGCCCCGCAGATCCCCGATGTTCTCGCGCATATTCGAACGCGCGGACAGCGCAGCCATTCGGGTCTCGGGGTCGGAACTGCGAACGCCTTCCGCAACCAAACGCGCAAGTCTGTGGTTGGCGGTCCCACTCGTGGTCAGCTTGATCAGAAATGCGAACAACGGACCGAGATCATCGCGCTCACGCAACAGCTTTCGAAGACGAACCCGCGCGCGGGCATGGTTTCGATCGGTCTCCGCGAAAAACAGATGCATCGCCACCAGAATGAACGTCGCGCCCACCAATTCTGCATTTACATCGCGTAGATCGTTGTCCGCGGTCGCCCCGACGATCTTCGACGCCCAGTTCGAGACTTCCGAATTCGATCCTCGTACGGCCCACAGAATCGCGAGGACGGGAAAGACATTGGCTACGGTGACCGCGTCGCCGCGCTCCACGGCCCAGCGAAGAACCGCGAGAAGGTTGTCGTGCTCGGCGTCGAGGTCGGCAATCAGGCGCAGCTGATCCGTGCGTGCACGCACGACGGCGTCCTCGGCGATCGCGATTGCCCAGTCATCCAGGCGCCGGATGACTTCCGGCCCCTCTCCGGACGCGGCGAGTCGCTCCTCGCCGTATTCACGGACCGTCTCGAGCATGTAGTACCGAAGCTCACCCTGCCCGTCGCTGACGGAAAGAAGTGACTGATTGACCAGCGCTTCGACGGCGCCGGCCACATCGGTCAACTCGCCCCACCCGGCAACGGCCTGCGCCGAGGAAAGCGTGAAACCTGCCGGGAATCGGCACAATCGACGCAGCGCAATCTGATCCCCGCTGCCCAACAGATTCCAGCTCCAGTCGATCACCGCGTGCAGAGTGCGATGCCGATCCGGAGACGTCGGATCATCGGAGCGCAACAACGCAAACCGATCTCGAAGTCTCGAACCGATCTCGTCGACGCTCATCGTGCGGACCCGGGCAGCCGCGAGCTCGATCGCCAACGGGAGTCCGTCGAGCGTCGTACACAGCTTGACGACCGCATCGACGTCCAGATGAACGGACGGCCGCACCGCACGTGCTCTCGCCGAGAAGAGTTCGACTGCCGAGCCGGTTCCGTCGTCGATCGCCAACGGCGGCAACGGGTACACCGCCTCGGCACTGATCATGAGCGGCGAACGACTGGTGGTCAGTACCGTCAGCTGACGACCGGCCGCGATCATCTCGGCCACTATCTCCGAACACGCGCCGATCACGTGCTCGCAATTGTCGAGGATGAGCAACATCGGACCGGCGGACAACGCCTCTTTGAGTCGCTCTCGCGCCGAATGCGTCCGGCCGACGGTCAATTTGCCTGGCGCCAGATCGGATTCGCTGATTCCGAGGGTGCCGCCGATGGCCGCGATGACATCTTCACTGCTGCGCAACGACGCCAACTCCACGAGTACCACCGCGACGCCAGGCTGGTTCACGGATCCGCGCAGGCCCAATTCGTGTGCGAGACGGGTTTTTCCGGCGCCACCGGGTCCGAGAATGGTGACCACACGTGAGCGAGCCAGCAAGGATTCGATCTGGTCGATGTCGCTGTCGCGACCGAGCAAGGTGTTGGGGGCAGCGCGTAGACCGATCGCCCGCGCAGCTCGCGGTGTTGCCGCAGGTGCCCCGAGAAGTTCCGCGTTCAGAGTCACCAGTGCGGGTGACGGATCAGCGCCCAGGCGATTGGCGAGGTGGTTGCGGAACTCCGCGAACACTTCGAGTGCCTCGTTGACTCGGCCGGCTCCGGCGAGCGCACGCATCAACGCTTCGGCCGCTGTGTCGTCGAACGGGCTAGCCAGATGGCGTCCGCGCACCAGTGGAATGGCGGCCGCGTACTCCCCCAACGTGAGCAACGCGTCGATCTGCGCGGACTCCAGTTCGTCGTACACACGGCCTGCGTCGAGCGCCAGACGATCTGCGACGTCGCCGACCACGTCGCTCCCGGGGGTACCGCGCCACAGGCGCAGCGCCGCGGTCGTGAGGGCGAGTGCCTCGGACGCGTCGGCGCCGCCGGCGCGCAGACGACGGACGGCGTCCGCTGCCCGGGCCAGGTCGACACGCTCCCGAGCGAGAGTGAGCCGGTATCCGGCCGCCGTGACTTCGAGCGCCCCGTCCGGAAGTGCAGATCGCAGGCGCGAGACCTGAGTGTGGAGGGCGTTCATCGGTGAGCGCGGCGGCTCCAGCCCCCAGACGTCGTCGATCAGGCTCTGCGCAGTACGGGCCTCACCCGGATTGCGAGCCAGCGCAACCAGCAGAGTTCGAGCTCGCGGACCCGGCAACGGAACCAGACGATCGCCCACTTTGGTCGAAATGGGTCCGAGCAAGGCAATGTCTGCCGGGTCTTCGCCCGACTGCGCGTACCTGGCGCGCTCACTCACGTCTCGAGTCATGTGCTGATCCACCGCGTTCGATCGTATTGCACAGTGCAAAGATCGTTGTATGGCAACAGCTGCTCAATGGATCGAAGGCGCGAGGCCGCGCACACTCCCGAACGCGATTGCGCCCGTGCTGGTCGGCACCGGAGCCGCGGCGTCCCTGGACCTCGCAGTGTGGTGGAAGGCGCTCCTGGCACTGATCGTCTCCTTGGCCTTGATCGTCGGGGTGAATTTCGCGAACGACTACTCCGACGGAATCCGCGGAACGGACGACGACCGCGTCGGGCCACTGCGCTTGGTCGGATCGAAGTTGGTCAGTCCCGGAGCTGTGAAGGCCGCAGCGATCAGCTGCTTCACCGTTGCCGCTGTAGCCGGGTTCGTTCTGGCGGCGACCACAGCCTGGTGGCTGGTTGCGGTCGGCGTGTTCTGCATCATCGGTGCCTGGTTCTACACCGGCGGCAAGAAGCCGTACGGATACAGCGGGTTCGGCGAGATCGCCGTGTTCATCTTCTTCGGGCTGATCGCAGTGCTGGGAACTCAATTCGTACAGGCCGAACGGGTGGATCTGGCCGGGCTGGCCGGCGCGATCGCCATCGGTTCATTCTCGAGCGCGGTGCTCGTTGCCAACAATCTTCGAGACATCCCGACCGACACCGAGTCCGGAAAGATCACTCTCGCAGTCCGGCTCGGCGACGCGAAGACCCGCACACTGCACGTGATCCTGCTGGCCGTCCCGTTCGTCGCGACCCTGCTGCTGATCCTGCGTACTCCGTGGGCCCTGCTCGGATTGCTGGCGTTGCCACTGGCAATCCGAGCCAACGCCCCACTGCGTTCCGGCGGTCAGGGTATGGCCCTGATCCCCGCGTTGCGCGACACCGGACTCGCCATGCTCGTCTGGGGTGCCGCGACCGCAGTTGCGCTCAGTCTCGCCTGAACGTCGACGTACTCAACGGTTGTCGGGGACGAACGCGCTGAGCAGAAAGTTCACGATCGAGATGATCAGCGCGCCCCAGACTGCCGTCCAGAAGCCGTCGACCGTCAAGCCGTAGGACGTTCCGGACGAGATCCACGCCGTCAGCATCAGCATGAGGGCGTTGATCACGAGCGTGAACAATCCGAGAGTCAGGATGAGCAGCGGTAGCGACAGAAGCTGCACTACCGGCTTGATGAAGGCGTTGACCACCGTGAAGATCAAAGCGATCACCGCGATCACGAGAACCGTGCCCCAGGTGCCGTTGTCGTGGTTGGCGATCGTGATGCCGGTGACCCACGCCGACGCCAGCCAGATGGCTATGCCGTTGATGATGAGACGTGCCAGAAATGTCATGTCTGAATGCTGGCACATCCCGCCCCGTGCATGCGGAGCCGTGCCGAATCTAGGCGGCGCGATTCATCTTCGCTTCCAAGCGCTCACGGATCACCGACATCGTGACCTGCGTTTCGAGGGCCTGACGGGTAGGCCCGTCGGCGACACGCAGGATGCCGAGCAGGATGTGTTCGGCACCGATTCGATTGTCCTTGTGCGCGAGCGCTTCACGAAGCGAGAGTTCCAACACCTTCTTGGAGTCCTTCTCGAATCGTGAACGAGGGAACCCAAATCGACTCTTGCGAGAAGTGTCGACGCCGTCCGGCACAGGAGTCTCGTCCAGCACACCTTCGCCGAAGGACTGCTCGAGACTCTCCCGAACCGCATCGAGATCGATGCCGATCGACTTGAGTATCTCGGCGTCGTCGTCGAAATTGTTCGAGCTACCTTCGTTCGATCCGGCGCCGGCGTGGTGGATCACGTCGAGGGAGACACCGGACTCGGTGAGCACCTCGGTGGCGATGCCCCGATCAGCGGTGAGCAGCGCGGTCAGAAGTTCCATCGGCGTGACCGGACCGGATCCGGCGACAGCATCGACAACGACGCCACGAGCCTGCGCGGAGAACCTTTCGAACATGACAATTACCTGCCCTTCTCGCGCAGTGAACGCAGCATCGATTCCGACTGCGCTGACGCGTATTTCTTGTGGACGGCTTGACGGCTGACCTCGAGAGCTTCCGCGATCGCCTGCCAGGACCATCCATGACGGCGCGCATTGGCGACCTGAATGGCCTCGAGTTTTTCGAGCAGACGACGCAGCGCTCGAACAGCACGCAATCCCTCGGTGGGATCCGGGCTGCCGGCGGCAGCAGCGAGAGAGGTTGCTTCGGTCATGATGTCAATTTAGGTTGACAACCGGAATCTGTCAACCAAAATTGACAGGCGCGTCTAGTATCCGGCGACGGCTCCGTTCACTGCCACCTGCAAGTCGGCCTGCACAGTTCGGGCGATATCCATCGGCTTGTCCGGAAGTTCGGTCACCGGCATTCCGACAAAGACACTCGCAGCCTTGACGTCGCCGGCCACCGGACCGTAATTGATGCCGATCGACACCAGGGCCGGTGAGCATCCCAACTTCTCGGCGCGCGCGACGATGTGGCCGATTCCGCTGTTGACGTGCTGCAGCCGCGTCGGATCTTCGGTGTTGCACGTCCCTTCCGGGAAAATCGCCAGACAATCCCCGTTGCCCAGCCGCTCGGCCGCGACGTCCATCATCACTCGGCCGGCATCCGAAACTGCACGGAGGCCGTAGTTCTTGCTGCGAAAAACCGGGATGCTGCCCATCATGTCGACCTTCTTGCGCTGTGAAGGATCAACGAAGAGTTCGTCTTTGGCGAGGACCCGGGTCCGTCCGATCACTCGACGCAACGGAGTCCGCCACGCGGTCGCGGCGAGCGTGAACTGGTCGCTCTCGGTCAGATGATTGACTGCCACGACCAACTGCGTCTTGCGTTCCAGCAGAGTCTTCAGCGCGGCTTCCGCACCCGGCGCGTACTTCACTCGCGGGCGGTACTTCAGCGCCAATGCGGCATAAGCGAGCTTCGCCACGAATCGGTTCTGCTGATGACTGCGGTAGTACTCGTACACAGCCTCGTAATTGTCGAGTGAAACTTCAGGATTGCCCATGATCCGCCCTCGCTGGAGAAGTGCCCCTTGACCAAACGATACACAACCTACGGTTGCGTAGGTTTGGGTTACAGAAGGCGTAGCGCTGGGAGAAACTCCACTCTCGAGGTAAAACGGTTTCTGTGATCCGCTCGGCCATATCCACCGACCTACCCGCACTGCAACAGATCGAGATCGCCGCGGGCGAACCGTTCCGAGACATCGGGATGGACGCCATCGCAGACGATCCACCGCCGACGCTCGACGAGTTGAACGATTTTCTCGCAGCCGAGCACATCTGGGTTCAGACCGACGCAAACGACGTACCCGTTGCGTACGCGCTCGTCGAGATCGTGGACGGCGGTGCACATATCGAACAGGTCTCCGTTCACCCCGATCATGCCCGCAAAGGCCTCGGAGCTCAGCTGATCGACGCCGTCACCGAATGGGCGGCGGACCACCACCACGATCTCGTGACTCTGACGACGTTCGTCGACGTTCCGTGGAACGCGCCGTACTACGAGCGACTCGGGTTCGTGCGTCTGGCCGAGAACACGCTCTCTCCCGGCCTGATACGCATCAGAACGGACGAGCAATCGTCCGGGCTGGACGCCTGGCCGCGGGTGACGATGAGCCGCCCGTCACACGGTCCGGCGCCGGCGATTCAGGAACTGGCCGTCCACGCACCCGAACGGACGAACTCGTCCAACACTGCCGTCGGACCGAGCAGGTCGATCCCTTCCGACGCCACCCATTCGTCGTTGTAGTACGTGCCCGAGTAACGCTCTCCGCCGTCGCACAGCAGCGTGACGACGCTGCCGCTGCGCCCGGCCGCCATCATCTCGGCAATCAACGCAAAAGCTCCCCACAGGTTCGTCCCCGTCGAGCCACCCACTTTGCGCCCCAGGGCTGCGCTGGCGTGCCGGGCGGCCGCGATCGAGCCTGCATCCGGCACCTTGATCATTCGGTCGACCACCTGACCGACAAACGACGGTTCGACGCGCGGACGGCCGATGCCCTCGATCCGGGAACCCCGTGTACCGACGATCGACGGATCGCTCGCTCGCCACGCGTCGAAGAACACGGAGTGCTCCGGATCTACCACGCACAGCCCCGTGTCGAATTTCCGATAGCGAAGAAAGCGGCCGATCGTGGCGCCGGTTCCGCCCGTCCCGGCTCCGACGACCACCCAGTCGGGAATCGGATGTTCCTCGTGCTCGAGCTGAGTGAAGATCGATTCGGCGATGTTGTTGTTTCCACGCCAGTCCGTCGCGCGCTCGGCGTGGGTGAACTGGTCCATGTAGTGACCGTTCAACTCACTCGCGAGCCGATGCGATTCCGAGTAGATCGAGGACGGATCGCTCACGAAATGACAACGTCCGCCCTGCGCCTCGATCAGTGCGATCTTGGCGGGACTCGTGCTCGCGGGCATCACCGCGACAAAATCCAGGCCGAGCAACTTCGCGAAATACGCCTCGCTGACAGCCGTCGAACCGGACGACGCTTCGATGACGGTGGTCTCTTCGGTAACCCAGCCGTTGCAGATCGCGTAGAGGAAAAGCGACCGTGCGAGTCGATGCTTGAGACTCCCCGTGATGTGGGTCGACTCGTCCTTCAGATAGAGCTGGACGGTCCAGTTACTCGGCAGCGGATAGCGCAGTAGGTGAGTGTCCGCGCTGCGTTGCGCGTCGGCTTCGATCAGCCGCACCGCGTTGTCGACCCACTGGCGCGAGGTCCGACGGTCGACGTCGAGCGACTCCGTGGTCACCGCCCGTCTCCGCGCAGCTTGGAGCGAAGATCGTCACGATCGGACCGACGCTGGGCGTCGACCGCCGCGATGCCCGCATTGACACGCTTGCGCAGTTTCGCGAAGAGCAGCAGCGACAGCGGCAGCGCGATCAGAACTGCGAACAGTGCCGCGACGATCAGGGGAACGTCGGTGCCGGCGAGCTTTCCGCCACCGATGATGACGGCACCGATCACGACGACAAGCAGCAGCCGAGCGACCGAGTACAGCACCACGTCGCGGGCCAGTTGACCCTTGGTCACCGGCCCGGCAGCCGACTTTGCTTGCCCAGAGTTTGCGGAGGGTTTACTGGCCTTGACCGGCTCAGAAGGAACATTTTCGGGGTTTTCAGACAACTGACTCACCCTCTCAGGTTACCCATTCCGAATACGGGTGGGACTGAGCCCGCTATATCCATTTTGTCCTTTACTTAAACATTACTTTATCTTGAAAGATCGACTACCCGGCTATATCTGTGCAAACATTGCGCTACCACTCAGAAAACGGTCGAATGTGAGCGAAGGACTTCGAAACAAACTCGACGCAGGTTTTTGGCAACTGGTCGACACAACGGTTCGGAACCAAAGTTCGGAATCACTGCTCGGTTCGGAATCACTGTTCGTCAAACGTTCGACATCAACATGGAGGACCTCACAATGAGCGCACCAACCTTCAATACCGCCGCAGACGCACTCATGACGCCCGGACAGGTAGCGGCATTGTTTCATGTCGATCCCAAGACCGTGACCCGCTGGGCACACGCAGGACGACTGGGCTCGCTTCGCACACCAGGAGGACATCGTCGATTCCGTGAGACCGAGGTCATGCAGCTTCTGCGCTCGCTGACCACCGAAGCGGACAACAACTGAGCAACTTCAGCTCACGTCGAAGTACATGTAGTACCCGACAGATCTTGCAGTACCCGACAGATACAGCACTAGCGCACTGAGCCGAAACGCTTGTCCGCACCACTTCTGGTGAAGCGGGCCGGAGACTGAGTAGGCTCGACTTCAGTTCCCTGAGGAGGTGCGCCGTGTTGTATCTGTTGGCGTTGGTGGGTTTGGTGACATTGATCGTTCTGATGTGGAAGGCGTTCGGGCCCGATCCGTCGACGCGTACCCCGGTGAGCGGCGTACGCGGGCCGGACGACGATCCCGAATTCCTGTGGAATGTGAACCAGCAAACACGACGCAAGCGCACGGAAGGGCCGGACGTACCGCCGACTGACACGTCGACGTAGCGTCCGGGCTCACCCGGCTATCCGATTACCGCCCCGGCAACGCGAACGGGGAGGCAGGAAAGTCCTGCGCAACCACCGCAGCCAACTCCAGCACCGCTTCCCGAGTACCTGGACGCAGCCGGTCCAGATCGATTTCGGCGCCCTCTTCCAAATGCGGATCGAACGGAATCAGTCTCACCGCTCGACAGCGCTGCTCGAAATGCTCGACGACCCGGGGCAGATCAACCTTGCCCGAGCGAGGCCGTACCGCGTTGATGACGGCTACGGACGTGGCGACCAGCCTGCTGTAACCGTGAGCGTCGAGCCAATCAAGTGTCGCGGAGGCGCTACGTGCACCGTCGACGGATCCGGAACTGACGACGATCAACGAATCTGCACCTTCGAGAATGGCCTGCATCGCCGAGTGCATCAATCCGGTGCCGCAGTCGGTCAGAACTATGCTGTAGAACTTCTCGAGCATGTCGACCGTGCGCGTGTAGTCCCCGCCGCTGAAGGCTTCTGAAACTGCTGGATCGCTGTCGGAGGCAAGCACTTCGAGACGGTGGCGATTCTGCGATGTGTAGCCACGGACGTCGCTGTACTTCTCGATGCTGTTCTCGTCGCGCAGCAGGTTTCGCACTGTTGCCGGAGTTTCGAGCGGGATCTTCTGGCTCAGCGTTCCCCGGTCGGGGTTTGCATCGACAGCGACGACGCGATCGCCGCGGATCGAGCCGAACATCGACCCCAGTGTCGCAGTGGTCGTGGTTTTTCCGACGCCACCTTTGAGACTGAGCACCGCAACCTTGTAGCAGCCCTGCAACGGCTGGTTGATCTGGCGCGTCAACTCGACGAGGTGCTGCTCCTTTGCACCGTTTCCGAGGTTCACCGATCGGCCGGACAACGTGTACAGCGCCTTACGCCAGCCACCCACCGGGGCACGCCGGACAGGCCGCTTGACGAGGAGCGCAGCCGAGAGATCTTGCGCAGTCATCGGGAGAGCTGACTCGAAGCGACTGTCCGGAGCCGAGTTGAATCCGGTCTGCGGCATCGGAGCGCGAGTAGGTGGCGCTGTCGGCGGGGCCATCGGCATGGCCAACCCATTCGGCACGGCCTGACCATTTTGCAGGGCGTGGCCGTTCTGCACCGGCGCAGCGCCGGGGTGCCCGAACTGCCGAATCACGGGATTTGGCGGATGCACGCCGGGCGCAAAAGGCGCCTGCGGGTGCTGGAGCGGTCTCGCGGATCCATGCGCGGTCGGACTGGGCTGCGAATTCTGGACAGGCAGCGGATTCTGGACAGGCAGCGAATTCTGGACAGGCTGCGAATTCTGGACAGGCTGCGGAGGGCCAGTTCGCGAATCCGGCACCGACCCTGCACGATTCGTAGGTTCGTAGGTCTGCATCGGCATCGCGGGCGAGGTCGAGAACTGGCCGTTGATCGGGCCCGGCTGTGCTGCCGGATACTGGATGACCGGAGTCTTGGGACCTGGTACCGGCGCCGCCGGAGTCGCTGGGGTCGTCGTCGGCGGCGGAGCGGCAGGTGCACTGGGCGCCTGGCCGGCGACTTGCTGGAGCGGGCCGGAGTCGACCGGGGCCACGAAGAGACTGCGAACATCACTGGGAACCGAGTCGGATGACGGCTCGGGCGCGGATGTGCGCAGCTCGCGCCGCGTCGGCTCGGCAGGACGCACCGGCTCCCACAATCCTGCTCCGGCGTCTTCGATCTTGTCGGCCATCTCGCAGTTCCCCCTCGTCGATCCCGCAGCTACCAGACAGCTAGTAATTCACCAAGCTGCATCGTAGCTGGCGCCGCCCCTGACTTACCCACCGGTGATACCTACAGACCGGTCGGCAGCCACCCACGGTACCTCGAGAGGATCAGTTGAGTCCCGCGTAGGAGTGCAAGCCGGACACGACCATGTTGATGATGAAGAGATTGAACAGCATCGCAACGAATCCGGCGATGTTGATCCAGGCAGCCTTCGTCTCCCGCCAACCAGACGTTGCCCTCGCGTGCAGGTAGGCCGCGTAGATCACCCAGGCGATGAAGGACATCGTCTCTTTGGGGTCCCAACCCCAGAAGCGTCCCCATGCAGCTTCCGCCCAGATCGCACCGAGGATCACACCTGCGCCGAACAGCGGAAATGCGATGATCGTGCTCTTGTATGCCAAGCGGTCGAGCGTCTGGGCGTCCGGCAGTCGCTCCGCGATCCGGCCGCCGATGCTCGTGCCTTCGTCACCGGGCGGGAACTTCAGTCGCAACAGGAACAGGAGGCTGGCGATACCGCCGATCATGAAGATGCCGGAGCCGACGCTGACGATCGTCACGTGAATCGGCAGCCAGTACGAGCGCAGCGCCGGAACCACGGGAGCCGCGTCGGCGTAGAGAACCGTGCCGGCGAGGAACATCAAGATCAGAACCGGTACCAGCAGGAAGACCCACATCGGACGGTACGCCGGCTTGATCAGCAGGACGTGCCCGACCAGCAACGACGCCGCACACGCCATCGCCACGAATTCGTACATGTTGCCGAGTGGGAATCGTTCCGTCGCAAATCCGCGGAGCACGATCGACGCGAAGATCAGTACCGTTCCGACAACCAAGACAGCTCGGCCCATTCCGCCGAATCGCTCCGAGAGCGACTTGGTCGGAGTCTCCGCGACCCTGCCAGGCACGGACGCATCGACTCCGCCGGCGGTGACCAGTTCCTTGTCTTGAACCGCCTTTGCTCTGGCCGACGCGTACTGCACGATGAGCAGCACAAACGCCAGCACGAGCACGGTGAAGGCGGACTTGAAGGCCCAGTCGCTGTACTGCGCGAGTGTCTCGTTGGTTGTCATCGGGCGTTCTCCTGCGCGTGCGGTTGGTTCACCGCGGTGGTCGGATTGCTTTTCAGCAAGCGGTCGGCGAGGCGGTCGAACTCGTCGCCCCAGCCTGCGTGGTCGGTGCGGGCAAGCCCACCAAGTTCTACTACAGTACGTCGTTCGTCATCTGGATAGATACGTGCCCAGACGCGGCGACGCTTGATCACGAGCGAGACGAGCAACCCCGCCATCATCGTCAACGCTGAAACCAGTACCCACACCTGAGCGGGATCGTGGGAGACCTGCAGGTTGACGAAGTCGACGGCACCATCGAATCGCACCTGAGTTCCGTCGGCAAGCGTCGCGCTCTCACCCGGGAACAGATTGACTCGGTCCTGCTTGACCAGCCGGCCCTGATTGATCAGTTCGGTGTTGAGTTCGAACAGCGATTGCGGGTTACCGGTATCGAGTCCGGTATCACCCTTGTAGATGTCGATGGCGACTGCCGGATCGTTCATCGCCGGGTAACTCGACGACAGCAGGTTGCCGTGGAACAGCGCTGTGGGCGCGAACAATCCTTCGATGGCAATCTGGTTCTTCCGGCGCTCGTCCGTATCGGGATACATGCCGCCCGGCGGGTCGAAACGCATCGCGCCACTACTCAGGAACGTCGTGGCGTCGTCCGGACGCCACTGGAGCGTCTCGGTGCGGGTCTCACCGTTCGGGAACGTGACGGTGAATGTCGGCGCGTATCCGTGTCCCTGCAGGTACACACGATCGCCGGCGATCCGCAGCGGGTGGTTCACCTGGATGGTCGTGTCCCGCCAGGTATCGGACTCGAGGTCGTCGCCTGCCTGGTACGAGATGTCCGAGGTGAACATCTCGGCCTGACCGGTCTCGAGGTAGTCGGCCTGGAAATTCTTCACACGGACACACAGCGGAGTCATGCCGGTGCCGTCGAGGCTCAGGCCCGCGACGAACGAGTCGAACACTGCCGGCGAAGTCGTGCAGAATCCGGGGCCGTCGTTGGCGATGACGATGCGATTGCCCTCGTAGCCGAACAACTTGCCCGCGGCGATCGCGATCAACAATCCGACCAGGGACAGGTGGAACACGAGGTTGCCGAATTCGCGGAGGTATCCCTTCTCCGCCGAGATGGTGATCTCGCCTTCGCGTCGTGATTTCGTATCGCCGCGACGCGTTTCGACGCGCCACCCACGCAGTTCTTTCGACACCCGGGCAGCAAGTTCGTCGGGAGTCTCGCCGTCGACGACGCTCTTGGTGTGGTGCGGCAGGCGAGCAAGATTGCGCGGCGCATTCACCGGACGGGTGCGCAGCGCCTTCGCGTGCTCCACGCAACGCGGCAGGATGCAGCCGACCAGCGAGATGAAGAGCAAAGCGTAGATCGCGGTGAACCAGAAGCTGCTGAACACGTCGAACAGTTCGAGGCGGTCCATCCACGGACCGAGCGTCGGACGCGCGGCGATGTAGTCGGCGACCTTGCCCTCGTTGAGGGTTCGCTGTGGCAGCAGGGCGCCGGGGATCGCAGCGAGTGCGAGGAGGAACAGCAGAACCAGCGCGGTCCGCATCGAGGTGAGCCCGCGCCAGGTGTTGCGCCCGAGTGCAACGACTCGACCGATCACCGACTGCTTCGGCAGCACGGGTGTCGGGTTGTCGTTATTGTCGTCAGCTGTCATATCGGCAGCGTCACCTCCGAGATAAATGCGTCGCGAACCCAGCCGACGAACTGGTCCCACGCGCCTGTGACGAGGGCGATTCCCACTGCCACCAACATGATTCCGCCGAAAATTTGAATGGTGCGTGCATTACGACGCAACCAGCCGACGCCGGTCAGCGCACGCGCCGACCCCAGCGCCAGAAAGATGAACGGCAGGCCGAGTCCGATGCAGTACGCGACGATCAAGGTGACACCGCGCGCGGCGGTCATCCCGTCGGTTCCCGCGGCTACGGACATCACGCCTGCCAACGTCGGCCCGAGGCATGGCGTCCACCCCAGCGCGAACACTCCCCCGAGCAACGGCGCCCCCACCAGCGACGACACACGACGCGGTTCGAAACGGACGTCTTTCTGCAGCGCCGGGATGAGTCCGATGAACACCAGACCCATCGCGATCGTGACCACACCGCCCACGCGCATCAGGACCTCGCGGTTGACGAGCAGAGTCGAGATCACGCCGAACACCGACGCGGTCGCGAGAACGAAGACGACGGTGAAGCCGGCGACGAACAATCCGGCCGCACCGGCGACCCTCAGGCGGCTGCTCCGGGTGATCGTCCGGGTCCTCGCCTCGTCGGCGGTGATCGCGGGGGCGTCGGCGCCGACGACGCCGGCCAGGTAGGACAGGTAGCCGGGGACGAGCGGCACGACGCACGGTGAAGCGAACGACACCAGACCGGCGAGCACACAGGCGCCGAGGGCCAGCAGAAGCGGACCGGACGACGCCGCGTTCTGAAACGCTTCGCCCACACCGGCACTCAGTGTGTCGCTGCCGGCCAGCAGCGTGGTGGTCGTGGTTGTCATCTTTACTGCGCGTCTTCCTGAGCTACTCGCTGGACGACGGGCAGCAAATCCTCGGCGAGAAGTTCTTGGAGGAACACCGCGGCGACGCGATGCTGGCGGTCCAGGACGATCGTCGTCGGAATGACCGACGTGGGGTAGCCGTCGCCGAGGGCGATCAGCGAACGCATCGACGGGTCGTAGATCGACGGGTACGAGACCTTGTTGTCGACCACGAAGTCCTGCGCTTTGTTCTTGGTGTCGTCGCGGACGTTGATGCCGAGGAACTGCACGCCCGAATCCTTGGTCTGCTCGTAGACCTGTTCCAGGTCGTCGGCTTCGGCGCGGCACGGCCCGCACCACTGACCCCAGACGTTGAGGACGACGACCTTGCCCTCGAAGTCGTCGACGCCGACCTTCTGACCTTCGTTCATCAGATCGGGCCCGGAGAGCTTGCCGATGGTGCCTCGGTCGGACGGTGGATCGTAGAAGATCTTGGTCTGCCCGCCCGGTGAGACGAAGTCGAAAGTTCCGCCCTGTGCGACGGCGTCGTCGCCGGTCGCGCAGGACGAGAGAAGAAGCATCGCCGACGCAGCGGCTGCGAATGCTGCGGCGATGCGGCGCGAAATCATGCTCCTGTCACTCTCGGGTCGGAGGCACCGGCAGGTTCGGAGTAGACGATGTCAACCAGGGTGTCGCCTTCGTAGACCAGTGAGGTCAACGAGGCCAGTCCACACTGACGGTGACGGGGATCGTGCCAGAGACGCTCGCCCTGCAGGAATCGACGCAGTGTCCAGACCGGAAGCTGATGGCTGACGACGACGGCTTCGTGTCCGACTGCCGCGACGCGTGCGGCGTTGACGGCTGCGAGCATGCGATGAGCGATCTGCAGGTAGGGCTCGCCCCAGGACGGGGTGAACGGGTCACGCAATTTCCACCAGTGACGCGGACGTGAGAGCGCACCGTCCCCGACGGCAACCTTGAGACCCTCGAACTCGTTGCCTGCCTCGATGAGGTTTTCGTCGGTGACGATGTCGAGCTTGTGTGCCTCGGCGATCGGCGTCGCGGTCTCTTGTGCGCGCTGCAGCGGCGACGCGACCACGTGGGTGATGTCGTGATCGGCGAGCACCGACGCGACCGCACGAGCCTGGGCTTCGCCCGCCACCGACAACCGGAAGCCCGGGAGCCGTCCGTAGAGGATCCCGCGCGGGTTGTGAACTTCGCCGTGGCGAAGGACGTGGACGATGGTGCGGGTGGACGTGTGGTCGGGGTGATCGGCGTCGGTCACAGTCGAGGGTCCTCGCTGAAGAAGATGGATGTCGGAAGCGTGCGGTTGTTGCTCGAGCTTGAACGTGTCAGGGCTTGACGGCAGCAGCTGCGGCCTTGGCGGCGTGCGGCATGGCGTCGGCGATGATCGAGAATGCTCGATCGTCGAGTGCAGCGGAGACGAACCACGCTTCGAACGCGCTCGGCGGCGGGTACACGCCGCGGGAGAGCAACGCGTGGAAGAAGGCGGGGAATCGCCAGGTCTGCGCGGCTTTGGCTTCGTCGTAGTTGGTCACCGTGTTCTCGGTGAAGAACACGCTCACCAAGGTTCCGGCGTACTGCACACGGTGTTCGACGCCTTCGGCGGTGAGGGCTTGGGTCATGAGGTCGCCGAGGGCGGTCGCGTTCCGGCCGAGCTTGGCGTACACCTCGGCGTCGGCGGCGCGCAGACTCGCGAGTCCGGCGGCGACGGCCACGGGGTTACCCGAGAGGGTGCCGGCCTGGTACACGGGACCGTCCGGCGCGAGGTGGCCCATGATGTCGGCGCGGCCGCCGAAGGCTGCGGCAGGCAGGCCGCCGCTCATGACCTTGCCGAAGGTGTAGAGGTCGCCGGCGACGTTGTCGATGCCGTACCAACCCGAGGCGCTGACGCGGAATCCCGTCATCACCTCGTCCATGATCAGGAGTGCGCCGTGCTCACGGGTGAGACGACGCAGACCCTCGTTGAAACCGGGAAGCGGTGCGACGGCGCCCATGTTCCCGGCGGCAGCTTCGGTGATGACGCACGCGATGGCGTCGGGGTTGGCGGCGAACGCCGCGGCGACTGCATCGAGATCGTTGTAGCGGACGACGATGGTGTCTTCGGCTTGAGCGCCGGTCACGCCGGGTGAGGTCGGCAGCCCGAACGTCGCGAGGCCCGATCCGGCGTCGGCGAGAAGGGCATCGACGTGGCCGTGGTAGCAACCGGAGAACTTGATGATCTTGGTGCGGCCGGTGAATCCGCGGGCGAGGCGGACTGCGCTCATCGTGGCTTCGGTTCCGGAGTTGACCAGACGAACCTTTTCCACGGGCGCGACGCGGGCGACGATTTCCTCGGCGAGAGCAACTTCGCCTTCGGTCGGCGCACCGAAGGAGAGACCTCCGAGGGCTGCTTCGCGAACGGCTTCGACGACTGCCGGGTGAGCGTGCCCGAGAATCATCGGACCCCAGGACGACACCAGGTCGACGTAGTTGTTTCCGTCGACGTCGGTGAGGGTGTAGCCGGATGCTTCGCGAATGAATCGCGGTGTTCCGCCGACCGAACCGAACGCGCGGACGGGCGAGTTGACGCCACCCGGAATCACGTTGCCGGCACGTTCGAAGAGCCGAGCGGAGTTCGTTGCATGCACGTCGGGATCACCGGAAGACACAGTCACGGCTTCCAGTGTCCCAGTTCTGTCGAATCTGACAACGACAGGGTGTAGGACTTCGGTGCTCGAGGCGAGTTTTCCGGTCGAACCGGGCCCCACGTGAGACGATTCCGAGCATGAAGCGACTGTTGACGACGCTGATGGTCTCGGCTGCGATTCTTCTCACATCGTGTGGTTCGGACGCTTCGAACGACGACAAGGCGACAGTTTCGTCGCCGCCGAGCGCCACAGACTCGGCTCGAACCACCGCGACAACGAGCACCGACCCGGCGTTTCTCGGCGGGTGTTCGGCAGTGTCCGTCTACGTTCAGCAGCGTGTTCAGAGCGGCGACACGTCGACACAGACAGCGGGCGCCGACTTCCTGAAGATCGTCGAGAACGACCCTTCGTACCAGGCTATGTCCGAGAGCGAGAAGGAACTCTTCCGCCAAGGAATCGAAGCGGGTGCCGCGGGCTCCTGCTGAATGTGAGGTTGGGATCGAACCGGGTTGCCCGCGGTGCGCTACGCGCTATCGTCGGTTCCATGGCCACCACAGCGGACCACCTCAGGACAACACTCGACGGACGCTGGCGGGAGGTGCGTGAGCGCGTTCGCGGCGAATTGAACGACGAACGTTTTGCTCCGCACTACACACCCAACACCGCCATTGCGCGCTCCAAGGCTCTCGAACAGATGCGGGTCCTCGCCGATCTCGGCTACGCCGCAAACGGTTTCGCGGTCTCTCACGGCGGAACGGGCGACGCGGGTGGCGCCGTCACCAGCATCGAGATGCTCGCGATGTCCGACCTCTCACTGATGGTCAAGGCCGGCGTGCAGTGGGGACTGTTCGGCGGCGCCATCGAAAACCTCGGCACCGAGCGTCACCACCAGGCGTACGTCAAGCCGCTGATCGACCTGGACCTGCTCGGTTGCTTTGCGATGACCGAGACCGGTCACGGCAGCGACGTCCAGGAACTCGAAACCACGGCAACCTACGACGTCGAGACGGGCGAGTTCGTCGTCAACTCCCCCACCCCGTCTTCTCGCAAGGACTACATCGGCGGCGCTGCCCAGCACGCCACTGTCGCGGCAGTGTTCGCACAGCTGATCACCGGAGGCGAAAGCCAGGGCGTCCACTGCTTTGTCGTGCCGATTCGTGACGACGCCGGCAACGACCTCCCCGGAGTGACGACGTCCGACTGCGGGCTCAAGGGTGGACTGCCCGGAGTCGACAACGGCCGCATCGTCTTCGACCAGGTCCGCATCCCGCGGGAGAACCTGCTCAACCGTTACGCCGACGTCGCCGAGGACGGCACGTACAGCTCGGCGATCGAGAACCCGAACCGTCGGTTCTTCACGATGGTCGGCACATTGGTTCGTGGACGTGTCACCGTCGGTGGTTCGGCGGCAGCGGCCGCCCGCGTGGGATTGGCCATTGCCGGTCGATATGCCCTGCAGCGCAGGCAGTTCAGTGCTCCGAAGAGTGACGACGAGGTCCTGATCATGGACTACCTCGTCCATCAGAAGCGTCTGCTGCCGTTGATCGCCCGCTCGTACGCTCTGCAGTTCGCACAGAACGAACTGGTCGCCGCGATGCACGACATTCAGAGCAGCGACGACCCGGACCCGCAGGAGCAGCGCGAACTCGAGGGTCGTGCCGCCGGACTCAAGGCCGCCAACACGTGGCATGCCACTCGGGCAATCCAGGAAGCACGCGAAGCCTGTGGTGGCGCAGGCTATCTCGCCGAGAACCGCCTCACCGCGCTCAAGGCTGACACTGACGTCTTCACCACGTTCGAGGGTGACAACCACGTTCTGACGCAGTTGGTCGCAAAAGAACTCCTCACCTCGTACGCCGACGAAGTCCGCGGCATGAGCCCGGTCGACTGGATGCGCTTCGCGGCAACGACGGTCTCCGACGTGGTCAAGAAGCGCACGGCAGCGCAGCAGATCCTGCAGACGATCGTCGACACTCGCCAGGACAACGAAGAGGACGGCAGCCTCTTCAACCGCGGCACCCAGATGAAGATGTTCGAGGACCGCGAGGAGTACCTACTCGCCACTGCGGCAAGGCGATTGCAGGCAGCGCAGAAACGCGAGGAGAACCCGTTCGACGCGTTCAACTTCGTGCAGGACCACGTACTCAAAGCCGCTCAGGCGCACATCGAGCGTGTCATCCTGGAAGCATTCGTCGCCGGCATCGACTCGTGTGAGGACGAGACCGCAAAGGAACTCTTCGGCGAGGTGTGCGATCTCTACGCACTGTCCGTGATCGAAGAGGACAAGGCCTGGTTCATGGAGCACCGGCATCTGTCGGTGGAGCGTTCGAAGGCCGTGACGCGCGGGATCAACGAGCGTTGCCGCACCCTGCGCCCCCACGTCGAGACACTGATCGACGGGTTCGGCATTCCGGACATCCTGCTGGGGTCCGCGATGCTCGACGGACCGGGCACGGACGCCGTACGGCTGAAGTAGACAGTTCGGGTGGGGTCGGCAATCGCCGGCCCCACCACATTTATTGCGCTGCCGTCTTTTTCGACTGCCGAGAGGCAAGCAGTCCGGTCAGGCCGAGTGCCGCGACCAGCCAGATCCCCAGAACGAGCAGGTGCGGTCCGGCGCCGTTCCCATCGAAGTAGATGACGGAGCGGATGGGCTCCATGGCCGCTGATCCGAGCCAGAACGAATGGATGTGCTGCCAGAATCCGGGCAGGAACGACACCGGGATCGCACCACCCGAACTCGGGAAGTTGATGAAAACGAGCACCGTCAGCACCGCGAAGATCGCGGCTTGGCCGAGCAGTCGATTGAGCAGGATGCTCACCGCACCGACGGTGAACGTGTAGAGCATCGAGATCCCCAGCAATTGCAGGATCTGACCGACCGACGCCCCGAAGGCGTGCATGAAGATGCTGGTGATGCCGAAGGCTATGAGCGGGGTGAGTATCGCCGCACCGGCCAGGATCGAATACTGCTCTCGCAGCCGCATTCTCGGCGCAACCTGACTGAGCACCGTGATGGTCAGGTAGCCACCGAGGGTGCAGACGATCAGGAAGTAGAAGAGCCCGACGGTAGAGGAGTCGCGCGCCGTGACGGGCGCCGAGTCGATCACCGTGACCTGCTGCCCCGTCTGCTCCGCGACGGAATGCGCCAAGCTGCTCACCACGGAAACCGTCGAGGCACCCGCACCGGTGGCGATATGGGCGGTCACGGTGTCACCGATCTCGACGGCGCCGATAGCGTCACGGTTGTCGATGCGCGAGATCGCGTCAGCCGAGTTCTCTGTGGCGACGAAGTCGAATTTGTCGCCAGACGTGGCTTCGATTCCCTCGATCAACGACGCCGTCACAGATGCTGGACCAACCACCACGATCGGTGCCTGGTTCGGCAACGGCGAGTGGAACGCGCTGACGTAACACAGGCAGAACATGATGACGAAGAACAGCGGAAACGCGAGTCCACTGCCCACCATCTTCCAGTTGGTCGGCGGATCGACAACCTCTTCACTGGGAACGCGGACATCGGTATCTGTCATATTTCACACTCTCTTCACTAACCGCATCTAGCTGTCAACACCGTTGACAGACTCAACAGTCAACACTGTTGACACGTTAGAGTCAACGCCGTTGACAACGAGGTCGGCGAGCGAGCACAGAGGTCGATGTCGTGACATCCACGAGGCACACACCAGAGCAGGAACAGCCCTCGACGTCCGAGGCGATTCGCGCCGCAGCGTTCCAACTATTCGGTGAGCACGGGTTCGGCGGCACGTCAGTTCGCGCCATCGCCAAAGTTGCCGGAATCGATCCGGCCCTGGTCATCCGGCATTTCGGGTCGAAGGAAGCGCTGTTCCTGGAAACCACTCCGGTTGCGGACTACTTCGAAGGTCAGTTCGACGGCCCACTCGACACCCTCGGTGAGCGGATCGCAGCCTTCGTCCTGGGCAAGGCCGACGCCCGGATGCTGTCGGTGTACACAGCGCTCATGCGAGCGTCGGACAGTCCACGCATCCGGGAGCGACTGCGCGAGATGACAGGCACGTTTGCCACCAATCTCGCCGCTCGCCTCGACGGTGAAGACGCGTACACCCGCGCACTCCTGGTCTCCGCCCAGGTGTCCGGCCTGTTGAGCGTCCTCAGCGACGAGAGCATCCCCCAGTCCGCAGATCGCGACGAGTTGGCAAAACTCTACGGCCGGGCGATGCAGACGCTGATCGATCAGTACTGAGTGATGACCTCCTCGGCAAACCGTCGAATGGAGTCGAGTCGCCCCTGACGATCACCGGCGTCAACTCCGTAGCGATACCAGGGCAACACTCTGATTTCCGTGACTCCGAGAGTCTCGAGTTCGCGATATCCGTCCAGATCACGAACATCCGTCGGCGAGACGTTGACGCCGAAAGGAACATCGGCACGACCGTACTCGACCCGCAATTCCGTGAGGCGATCGATGGCGGAGGCCAATTCGGCATTGGTCGCGTTCACCGACATCCAACCGTCAGCCAGCCTGGCTGCACGACGCAACCCCGGTTCGCTGTGCCCACCGATGTAGATCGGAACCGGAATCTCCGGAGCCGGACTGATCATCAGAGCGTCGAAATCGTAGTGCTTGCCGTGGTATTCGACCCATTCCGGCCCACGTCCCGCACACACCGCCTTGATGATCTCGATGGCTTCGTCGGTACGCGCACCGCGGGTGCGCATCTCGGTACCGGTGAAGGTGAATTCCTCGGGAATCCAGGACAAACCGACGCCGAGGGCGACGCGGTTCCTCGACATCACGGCCATGGTCGCGACCTGCTTGGCTGTCAACAGCGGATCGCGCAGTGGAAGTTTGAACACGTTGGTGTAGAACTGAATTCGCGATGTGACGGCCGCCATCGCCGCCATGGCAATGAACGGATCAGGCATCGGCGTCTCGGGCGCCCACATCCGCTTCCCGTCAGCAGTGTACGGGTACGGCGCCGACACCTGCTCGGGATAGAACACGGAATCCGGCATCGCGATTCCGTCGAACCCCACCTCTTCGGCGACCTGCGCCAACTCGCACAGTTCCAGGGCGTCGATCATCGCACCCGCCAAGGACCACTTCATCGTTCCACCGTTTCGCCGTTGGGCGAGATCCAAGCGCCGCCCAAGAACATGATGTCGGTGATGTTGCGTACGACGCCGTGAACATTGCCGTCCCATGCGGTCAACACCGACGCCGGCCCCCAGATCACGTAAGGCACAGTCGCGTTGGCGTACTCCTGCACCTTGCTGATCGCCTCACGGACAGCATCGTCCGTCGATGCCGTCTGCACAGCTGTGATCATCGCGTCCATCTCCGGGTCCGCGAAGCCGGACGGGTTGTTCTTCGAATCACTGGCCATACTGTTGTACAAGTTGAGGTACGGCGCTTCTTCTCCGACCGGAGCGCCACCTCTGGTCATGTCGAAATCGTGGTCCTTGTATACCCGTCGAACCAGATCGGTCACATCGGTCGCGTAGTCGATGGTGACGTCGAAACCGATCGCGTTCAGCGACGCCTGAACCGTCAGTGCCGTCGCCTGTTGGCTGGGCTCCGGGGTGGTGAGGTAGCGGAGTTTCCCGTCGTACCCGTCGGACTTTGCTTGATCCAGCAGCGCCTTTGCCTTCACCTGATCGAACGGAATACCTGCTGTGTTGTTGAACCAACGTGACGTCTGCGGGACCAGATCGGAACTGGCGGTGCCCAATCCGTTGTTCGCACGAGTATTGACCGCCGCCGGATCCACCCCGTAGGCGATCGCCTGACGGACGCGTACATCGGCCCCGGGCTTGCCCTCGCGATTGTTGATCGTGCCGATCCCGTTCTGTCCGGTCGGACTGAGGTAACCCGAGTATCCGTCGTCGAGAGCTTGTTCGATCACGGCCTCGTCGCGGAGGATGTACGTCATGTCGATCTGGCCGCTCTTCAACGATTCGTACTGAGACTGCGCACCCGACGTGGGAACAAACCGCACTGTGTCCAGTGGAGGTTTACCGCCCTGATAATCCGTGCGTGCGGCGAGTACCAGTTCTTCGTGCGGGGCGAACTTGGCCAAGGTGAACGGACCCGCCCCGATCGGTGTGAACGCTCCCTCCCCGGTTCCTGAAACCGACCCTGCCCCTCCCCCTGAACTTCGCGCAACGATCATTCCGGGCCCGAGCGACAACAGCGCCGGGAATTGACGCCAGGGCCGCTCGAGCACGAATTCGACTGTGGTGGCGTCGAGCGTCTCGATCCGATCCACGATGTTGAGCCAGGTCTGCGATACATCACCCTTGCCTGCCACGAATCGATCGATACTCCACTTCACCGCTTCCGCGTCGAGCGGACTTCCGTCACTGAAGGTGAGGCCATCAGCCAAAGTGACGGTGTACGAAGTGAAGTCGCTGTTGTTCGACAGTGTCTTCGCGAGTTGTGGCACGAAGCTCCCGTTTGTGGAGTCGCTGCGTACCAGCGTGTCGTAAATCGCGGCCATTTCGGTTCCGCCGGTCGAACCGGCGGCTTGCGTTCTCATGGGGTCCAACGAGGAAGGGAACGAATAGGACCCGAAGGTGAGAACACCGCCGTCGATCCGCTCCCCCACATCTGGGGCGCCCACAAAACCAGCTGCGCCACTACTGCTCGGTGAAGCCGATCCCGAGTTGTCCCCACTGCTCGACGCGCAGCCGGCCAACATCAATGCACCGGCGAGCCCGAGCGCGACAAAGCGAGGGCCGAACCTAATCTTCTTGGTGTACATACGTTCCCAATCTCCGTCAGCGTGTCAGATCTTGACTACCTTGGACGTCGGGATCGGGTGCGAGTCCGCCTTGATCCAGCGCAGCGCCCATGTCCCCTCGGCATGCGAATCGGTGTCGATCCAGTTGCCATAACCCGGATCCTTCGCCGCCACGACGATTGTCATGGTGCCGTCGTCGTTGAGCTTCGCGGTGTGATTGTTGATGTAGATGTTCGTGCGGTTGTAGTCGAGGGACTCGACCCAGAAGTTCTGCAGCACGAAGTTGAAGTACTCGCAGTTCGGAACCTCGGTCTCGATGACCCACGCCTCGTCCTCGGCGAGCTTCCAGTAACCGTGGAAGTAGAAGATCGTCGGATCGCCGCCGGCATCCTGGAAGTAGTCCTGTCCCCAGTCGAAGATCTCGTTGGTGTGCGGCTGGAATTTGCGCGACCATTCCAGGAAGGTCTCCGCCATCCCCTTCACGATCCCGACGGACTTGGTGAGACGCTCGCCGATCTCTTCCGGAGTCAGCGGGACGAACTCGCCGTCCGGGTTCAGGCATTCGATGGTCAGATCACCGACAACCTCGTTGCGTCGATCCTGGTGAGTTTGCCGAACGGAGATGAGGTTGCTGTCGGGCGCCAAAGGCAGCCAAGCGCCCTCATCGGGCTTGTCGACGCTCGCGATGAACTCGAAACGGCCGTTCTCGTCGACCTCGAGGTCGTGGATATGCAGATCGCCGGTCTGCAGCATGGTGCCGTCGATGTGGTACCGATTTACGCGCGAGCCGAAGGTGATCAGCGGGACGGTGCCTCGGGTGCCGATGATCCGGTAGTTGTACTTACCGGAAATGTTGGCGCGCATGTAGACGTTGTCCGGGTTGTCGGCACCGATCTTCGTCATCATGTTCGGGTTCGGAGCCGACGAGAACTGCGGCCACCGCGGATCGGTGTACTCGACACAGTTGATCGTGCCGTACCGAAGCAACCGACTCAGGTAGCGGACGCCCTCGGCTTGAGTCAGCGGATCCTGAGGGACGATCTCGTCTTCCAGGACCTTTCCGACCTCGAGCAGATCTGCGCAGAACTTTTCCCAAACAGCATTCATGTGAATCTCCTTGTTTCGGTTGGGGCTTCGCCCTGTGCGCCTTTTTGGTAGTCGGCACTACCAAAAAGGCGCACAGGGCCGGAGGGCTTCAGGGTGTGGTGGCGAACTTCGCTTCGACGTCGGCAGCGCTCACGCCGAAATCCTCGAGCGAATAGCGATGCGACGGACGACGGTGCTCGGCAAGGCTCGCCTGATGCGACGCCTCCACCGCTGCGCGAGCCTCGTCAGTGAATGGCAGGTCGAACTGCGCGTAGATCTTCTCGACGGTGCCGACCGCATCGGCGATGAAGTCCTTGTAGTCGACGTCGATGAACTGATCGGGGTTGTAACGGCTACGGGCATTGTTGAAGTTCGCATTCCCTCGCGCCCACAACTCCAGTTGCGTGCGCCCGATGGCGGGACGATCGAAGGCCCTCGACATGTCGTGTCCGCCCTGCTCGACGAGGCTGAAGGTGGACGCCATCGATGTCAACGGGTCCCGGAACGTGCGAACGAACAGTGCATCCGGATAGACCGACATGATCTCGTCGATCGCGAAGACATGGCTCGGGCTTTTGAGCACCCACCGTCTGTCCTGGTCGTGCAGCCCGATCAACTGCAGGTTCTTCTTGTGCCGCGCATATGTTTCGGTCCAATCCTGCTCCGCCAGCCACCGGGTGTAACTCGGCACGTACGCCACCGTCTCGAACGCGGTCGAGAGCATCGTCTGCTGCAGCAGCCGCCAGCATTCCTCGACCTCCTCCGCCCCCATGAAATGAACCTTCATCAGATCTGCCTCGTTACGCTGGCGAGCACGGTAGAAGGCGTCGGAGCGAACGTAATCTTCGTTCTCCGACCACTTGTCGCGCTCGGGGCGCGGCTGCGGCGTCTCGGCGAGCCACATCTCGGCGCCCTGATGCGCCGGGTCGGCACCGAGCAAGCGGTGCAGCGCGGTGCTGCCGGTGCGGGTCAACCCGACCACGAAGATCGGGCGTTCGATCGGAACATCGACGTGCTCGGGGTATTTCGCGAATCCGGCCTCGCTGGTCAGGCGTCCCGCGAGCGCTCCGACGATCATCTTGCGAGCGATCACCTTGCCGTGAGGAGTGAGGTCGGCCTCGTTCTGGAACGACTCGAGGAGAACTCGAAGTCCTTCGAGATAACTGTCGCTGCCGAAGTTTTTGTACCCGGCCGCCTCGCGCGCAGCCTGGTGCAGGTCATCGATGGAACCGATGCCGTCGTAATCCTGTGTCATGGCTAGTCCTTGTATGAGTTGATCAGTGGTGCGTGTGACCGCAGTTGACGTCGAGACATTGCCCTGTGATGGCCCTGGCTGAATCGGACAGAAGGAAGACGACAGCGTTTGCGATGTCATCTGGCTCCGGCAATCGGCGCAGATCGGCGCCCGCTGCGATCTCGTCGTAGATCACCTTGGAGTCGACTCCTGCCGCCGCCGCCTTCTTCTCGAACATGTTCTTGACCGAGTCCGCCCAGATATAGCCGGGAGCAACCGAATTGACTCGAACGCCCTTGGGACCGAGGTCGATCGACAAACTGCGTGCCATTGCCAGGAGCCCGGACTTCATGATGCGGTAGGCCCCGAACCCGGGAAGCTGGTTGCGCAACACCATCGACGTGACCATCACGACGGACCCGTGCGACTCGATCAATGCCGGAGCAAATTCTCTGGTGACGTTCAACGCCGCGAGCAAGTTGATGTCGATGCCCGACTGGATGGACGCCACGTCGGCGTCCAGGAGCGGGACCTGCGCGGGTTGAACAAATGCGTTGTTCACGAGGCAGTCCACGCCGCCGAACTCTGCGAGCGCAGTCTCAGCCAACGAGGAGATCGAATCGACGTCGGTGAGATCGGTCGGAACGGCCAGTGCAATTCCGCCGCGGTCTCGGATCTCGGTTGCCACAGATTCCAAACGCTCGGGTGTGCGGGCGGCCAGAACAACTTTTGCTCCGGCCGCCGCACTCTGCACTGCAATCGAACGACCCAGTGCCGGGCCAACTCCGGAGACCACGACCACTTTGCCCGCCAGCAGACCCTGAGCGTTCAACAGAGTGCCTGTGGATCGAGAACAACACTCAGGGAGATGATCTTGCCGTTCTCGTCGAACTCGAACAGGTCGGAGGCAGCGAAGTCGGCCATCCCGACGCGCTGTACCCGAAGCTGCATTGCTGCGTACTTTCCCGTCACCGAAATCGGACCGAGCAGGCTGACTGTGAAATCGACCTGCGCATTCGCGGTATCGAATTCGCGAATCTCCTCGATTCCGCGGTAGGTCCGGCCCCCCAGCGGTTCGTGTTGAACTGCGTCGGGCGCAAACAGCGCAACCAGTCCGTCGACGTCGTGACTTCCGAGACACTTGACGTAATCCTCTACGGCAGAAACTATTTCAGCCCTGTCAGGCATAGATGCTCCTCGTGTTCAGGCGGATCAAGAAATGGTTCCGCGGGCGCGGAGATGGTCGACGATCGCGATCGCAGCGTCCTCGGTCGTCGTGACACTGGTGTCGATGTGAATGTCAGGGTTCTGCGGCGGTTCGTACGGCGAATCGATTCCGGTGAAGTTCACCAACTCGCCCCGTCGAGCCTTCTTGTACAGACCCTTGGGATCTCGCTCCTCTGCGACGGCAAGAGCGGTGTCGACGAAGATTTCGACGAACTGTTCGTCGCCGATCAATTCACGGGCGGCATGACGCTCGGCCTCGAACGGTGAAATGAAGGACGCGAGAACGATCAGACCGGCGTCCGCCATCAGGCGGGTGACTTCGGTGACGCGGCGGATGTTCTCGACGCGATCTGCCGCGGTGAATCCGAGGTCTCGATTAAGCCCGTGTCGGACGTTGTCTCCGTCGAGGAGGTAGGTATGCGCGCCCAGTGCGTGCAGTTGGCGCTCGACGTCGTTGGCGATGGTCGACTTTCCCGAACCGGAGAGGCCGGTAAACCACAGAACTGCGGGTTGGTGTCCCTTGAGCCTGGTGTGCGCGGCCTCGTCGACGTCGACGGATTGCCAGTGAATGTTGTCCGATCGACGCAGCGAGTGCGTGATCATGCCCGCACCGACAGTGCCGTTGGTAAGGCGGTCGATGAGGATGAAGCTACCGGTGTCACGGTTGCCGACGTACGGGTCGAACGGGACCGGTCGATCGAAACTGAGGTTGCAGACACCGATTTCGTTGAGCGCGAGAGTAGTCGTTGCGGTCTTCTCGAGAGTGTTGACGTTGATCTTGTGTTTCGGTTTGGTGATGCGCGCAGTGACTGTCACGGTACCGATCTGGCACAGGAACGGCCGTTCGGGCAGCATGGGAGCCTCACCCATCCAGACGATGCAGGCCTCGAACTGATCGGCGACGGCCGGCGGATTGTCGGCGATGGACAGCACATCACCGCGACTGATGTCGATCTCGTCGGCGAGCGTGATGGTGACCGAGCGGCCCGCACCGGCAACGTCGAGGTCGCCACCCATGGTCACGATGCGCTCGACTGTGGACGTCTTTCCACTGGGGAGCACGCGGATGGGATCTCCGGGAGATACCGTGCCGGAAACGATCTGGCCGGAGAATCCGCGGAAGTCGAGGTCCGGCCGGTTGACCCACTGCACCGGCATCCGGAACGGAGCCGCGGCGGCAGCATCGTCGATGTCCACGCTTTCGAGATGCTCGATCAGGCTTGGTCCGGAGTACCACGGGGTATTCGCACTGCGCTCGGTGAGATTGTCACCCATGTATGCCGAGAGCGGGATGGCGACGAACCCGTCCAGACCGATCTCGTGAGCGAACTCTGCGTAATCCGCGGTAATGGCATCGAAGACCTCTTGCGAGTAGTCGACGAGGTCGAGCTTGTTCACGGCAAGCACCACGTGCTTGATCCCCAGCAACGACACCAGATACGAGTGCCGGCGGGTCTGAGTCAGTATCCCCTTGCGGGAATCGACAAGGATCACAGCAAGATCGGCGGTCGACGCGCCCGTCACCATGTTTCGGGTGTACTGCTCGTGCCCTGGAGTATCGGCGACGACGAACTTGCGTCGCTCGGTCGTGAAGTAGCGGTAGGCGACGTCGATCGTGATGCCCTGCTCACGTTCGGCGGCGAGACCGTCGACCAGGAGCGCGAAATCGAGCCCCTCCCCCTGGGTTCCGCTCTTGCGCGAATCGGCTTCGAGCGCCGTCAGCTGGTCGTCGAAGACGAGTTTCGATTCGTAGAGCAGACGGCCGATCAAGGTGCTCTTGCCGTCGTCGACGCTGCCGCACGTGATGAATCGCAGCATGCTCTTGTTCGCATGACGTTCGAGGTACGCCTCGATGTCGTCAGCGATCAGATCCGAGGAAACAGTCATCAGAAGTACCCCTCTTGCTTCTTCTTTTCCATCGACGCACTGGAGTCGTGGTCGATGACCCGTCCCTGGCGTTCGGAAGTGGTGGTGAGCAACATTTCCGAGATGATCTCGGTCAGGCTCGTTGCGGTCGATTCGACGGCTCCGGTCAGCGGGTAGCAGCCGAGGGTGCGGAAACGAACGCTCTTGAGTTCCGGAGTCTCTCCCGGCAGCAACGGCATCCGGTCGTCGTCGACCATGATCAGCGCACCGCCCCGCTCGACGACGGGCCGCTTGTCGGCAAAATACAGCGGAACGATCGGAATCTCTTCCTGGCGTATGTATTCCCACACATCCAGCTCGGTCCAGTTCGAGAGAGGGAAGACGCGCAGGCTCTCGCCCGGCGCTTTGCGGACGTTGTACATCCGCCACAGTTCCGGTCGCTGCTGCTTGGGATCCCAACGGTGCGCAGCTGATCGGATCGAGAAGATGCGTTCCTTGGCGCGGGATTTTTCTTCGTCACGGCGGGCGCCGCCGAATGCAGCGTCGAACTTGTAGTGATCGAGGGCTTGTTTGAGGCCTTCGGTCTTCCACATATCGGTATGGACAGCGCTGCCGTGAGTGAACGGGTTGATCCCCTGCTTCACGCAGTCCGGGTTGGTGTGGACGATCAGATCGAGATCGCCTGCAGCAGCGGTACTGTCACGAAGTTTGTACATTTCACGGAACTTCCACGTGGTATCGACGTGCAGAAGCGGAAACGGCAGCTTCGACGGATAGAAGGCCTTGCGCGCCAGATGCAGCATCACGGCGGAGTCCTTGCCCACCGAGTACAGCATCACCGGGTTCTCGCTCTGGGCAACAGCTTCACGCATGATGTGAATGCTCTCGGCTTCGAGTCGTTCGAGGTGCGTCAGTGTCGCGGTCATCGGCCCAGTTCCTCCAGTGCTTTCGGGGCGAGTTCAGGTCGGCAGATCAGCAGATCCGGCAACCACGGGTTTTCCTGGTTGTAGCGCAGTTCGCTGCCATCGATACGCGAAACATGCAGTCCCGCAGCACGTGCGACAGCAACGGGCGCCGCCGAATCCCACTCGTACTGTCCGCCCGCATGTGCGTAGATGTCTGCCTCACCCGAGACGACCGCCATTGCTTTGGCTCCGGCGGATCCCATTTCGATCAACTCCGCGCCCATCGAGTCGGCCATGCGCATGACCGGTTCTGGACGACGCGTCCGCGATACGACGACTCGAACCGGCGTCGCGGCATCCCGTTCGGTTCGATCATCGCTGCTCGAATAGGTGACGCCAAGGGCAGGCATTGCGACCGCACCTGTTGTGAGGACACCGTTTTCAGTCAGTGCAACATGAACGGCCCAGTCCGATCGTCCGGCCTCGCCGTACTCACGGGTGCCGTCGAGAGGGTCGACGATCCACACCCGATCCGCAGCCAGCCTCGCGAGGTCGTCGGAGCCTTCCTCCGACAGCACTGCATCCGCAGGAAAGCGTCGGGCAAGTTCGGCGACGACGAATTCGTGGCTGAGCCGATCGGCCGCGTTCCTGAAAGTCGCGACATCACCGTCGTTTTCGCCGAGGGATTTCCGATGGTCGAGCAGAAGTTCTCCAGCCGCAGCGGCGATGTCGATCGCCGCGCGTTCATCGTTAGTGCGTGTCATAGGTACTCCACAACTTTGTAGACCTCCCGATCGATACGGGAAGAAAGGTCAGGCCGACCGCAGAGTGTCCAGCGCTTTGCACTGGCCTCGATGTGGTCTGCGCCATACCGTAACACCAGAATGAACGATGTTCATTCTATTTCGAACAATGTTCATTCTATGATCTGAGTCACATTGGATTCTGGGCGGCGTTCGACAACGAACAGCGTTCGATGTGAATTGAGGATGCCGACCACCGCGACTACGGTGATCAAATGAGCAGTACCAGCAGCAAGTCGATCTACGGCGACGCCGAAGTGCGTCGACGC
Source organism: Rhodococcus sp. ARP2 (assembly GCF_001029585.1). NCBI lineage: Bacteria > Bacillati > Actinomycetota > Actinomycetes > Mycobacteriales > Nocardiaceae > Rhodococcus > Rhodococcus sp. ARP2. The sequence continues at coordinate 158,452 of NZ_LEKE01000086.1, forward strand.
CGAACTCTCGACGCGGCGATCTCGCTTCTGGACGAAGGAGGCTACTCTGCGCTCACGATCCGCGCTGTCGCCAAACGAGCCGGCACCAGCACTGGCCTGATCTACCAGTACTTCGTCGACAAGCAGGACATCTTTGCCGCCCTCCTCAGCGAAAGTCAGCTGGAAATGGCGGACTTCGTGAACTCGCTCCCCCGCGAGCAGGGACTGAGCGCCTTACTCGAGTCCATGATTTCCGAATTCGCTCGGCACTGGGAACGGGTGGGTCGACTCACCACCACCTGGCGCGACATCGAAGGCATGGCCGGGTCCGACCGAGAAAGCATGCGGGAACTTCACGCATCCGTAGCGGTCTACAACTCGGCATTGATTCGAGCGCTCACCGAATCTGCTGCAGCCGAAGGGAGCCGGTTGATCGACGACCCCGCGTTGATCCATCTCGTGCTCTCCGGACTCAAAGGCCTGTCGGACACCATCGTCATCAACATCGCCAAAGAAGTCACACCCGAGTACTTCGTGAGCTTCTCCGCCAGGGCGCTCGCGCGGTCCATCACGGAATGACGGACCGACACCTTACGAACGAACGAGGCGAGCGATGGCCGCCTGAGCTTCCTTGATCTTGACGTCCGCTTCCGGACCACCCTGCTTGGCAGCTTCGACGACGCAGCCCGCAAGGTGCGCGTCGAGAAGCTTCAGGGATACGGACTGCAACGCGCTCGTCGCGGCGGACACCTGGGTGAGCACGTCGATGCAGTACCGGTCGTCTGCGACCATGCGCGAGATTCCGGCTACCTGACCTTCGATACGACGAAGGCGCTTGAGCAGATCGTCCTGCTCGGGGCTGTAACTACTCATACCGCAACTATACCCCCTACCCGTATGAGGGCTACCGCGATGCGACGAAGCCCACCCGGACGCGGCGCACGACATCGATGGCCATCAGCCCCGCAACCAGAATCGACAACCCGGCGCCAGAGATCCAGAGACCGTCGTAGTGCGTGCTCTCGAACGGCGGAGCGCCCTCCAATATCGGTCCGAAGTCGGACGTCGTCGTACCCGCTCGCCAGCACACGACCGCCAGAATCGTGGCGGCGACGATACCGAGTACACCGATCCACGTCTTCACGTCGACGAGCGGAGTTGGCTGCGCCTCAATCATCGGCAGACCCGTCCGGTTCCACACCGACCGTGACAACCTGGCTCAACGCCTCGCGAAGTGCCCGATCGTCTTTCGCCCACGCTCGCACCAATCCCCCGGTGGTCAGACGCAAGCCGATACCGTGCCGACGCCGGGGCACTCCGGACAGCTCACCCAGCGCGCGTGCCGTTTCCCACGGCTCCATTTCGTCTTCATAGGCGGCGTCGTCGGACTCCGGGAACACCTCGGCGATCTCGGTGATCGGCACCTCTTCGGTTCCCTGACGCAACGTGGTCGCGGTCAGAAGCACGCTCGCATGCCGGCGCGCGGCAATCACCTGCACGTACACCAAGCCGGTGAGGATCACGGCGAACATCGCCAGACCGACCCAATGCACCACCGGGCCGGTGAACAGTTCGATGACCAAGGCGATCAGGCAGAAGATCGGCCCGAACGCGATGGCCCACCACCGAGATCCCGGTTCGTAGTACAGAACGTCCGGGCCGATTTCAGGAGCACGGTCAGCCACGGGCGAACCAACTTCGGGTGGTGTCGCGGTAGATCGCGACGCAGGCACAGATCAGCATGACGGGGACGACGAGCGCGAGCACGGTACTGATCCCGGCGACGACCAGCGCGATCTGCAGCACCGCGAACACCCCGGACACGATCACCAGGATCCGTCGGCAGAGAGGTTTTCCGGCGCGAGTGGGACCGGCGAGGCCGCCGATCGCAAGGCCGGTCAACAGCAGAACCAGCCCGGACACCCGCACGAAGGTGACGTAGATGTCGATGTTTCCGGCCGATACGCCTTGATCGGTGAATTGCTCACGCAGCGAATACGAGGCGCTGGTGACATTGATCAGGCCGAAGAGTATGAGTAGGAACGCGCTGGCGATCCACAGCCAGAATGCTGCCTCGACGGCCGTCGGGCGCCGGACCTTCGTAGAGATACTCACGGGTTCAAGTGTGCGCTATCCGCTGACGATGCCCGGAATCATGAGCACCAGGAGTGTCACCAGAACAGAGGCTCCAAGGATCGCGAACAAGATCACTTCGGTCCGTGAACCACGTTGGCGCAGTGGAGCGTCGTGGGTGCTTTCCGTGCGCAGGGCTTCCTGAGAACTCATTGTCTACGACCTCTCCCCTACTACTGCAGTGACCCGTTTCACAGTACCCCGAGCTACCTATCGGTTCCCCGCCGGGGGGAAACGAAGAAAGTACGGATTGGACTCTTTTCGGTGCATCATCACGATCGCCCCGACAGCAGCAACTGCCTGCAGGATTTCCGCTCCGCCGAACAGCAGAGTGGCCGCGCCGCCGTCGCCGCCGAGCCCGAAGATCACGGGGATCGCAGAGACCAACATGAAGACTCCACAGAACGTCAGCAACATTCGAGCCCAGTTCTTGCCACGACTCATCGAGCGCACGAACAAAAGGAACACCGCGGTGACGATCACCACCAGAACAGCGGAGAACACGATGACCAGTGGGAACATGCCCTCCACGTCGGAGCGTGTCAGACCGGCGTCGACAGCCGCCTGGTTCCTGAGCATCTCGTCGACGAACATCGACTTCTGCCCGAGCAGCATCCAGATCATCGCGCCGCCCTGGACCAATCCAAGCGCCGTCACAGCCCACCACAACTGAATCGCAGTCACGACGTCCGTCGGCGGCTCGGGTTTCGGCTGGGGGCCCGGGTATCCGTTGTAACCGGGGCCGTATCCCGGGATCTGACCCGTCGGCATCGGTCCGAGTTCGCGGTACGGCTGATTCTCGAACGGCTGGTTCTCGTAGGGAGGTTCCCGGCGGGGCGGTTCCTGGCGCGACGGCGGCCACTGCTCGGTCATGACACCAGCGTATCGGTCGATACCGGTGCAGCCACCATGCGTGACTCCGTCACAGCCATCCGGCAACTTCCGACGCCCAGTACGTGAGGACCACGTCGGCACCGGCGCGGCGAATGCTGGTGAGCGATTCGAGAATCGCCGCGTCCCGATCGATCCACCCGTTCTGCGCGGCGGCCGTGATCATCGAGTACTCACCCGAGATCTGGTACGCCGCGACCGGAACCGGAGACCGGTCGGCGGTCTCACGCAGAATGTCGAGGTAGGACATTGCAGGCTTGACCATCACCATGTCAGCGCCCTCGGCGATGTCGAGGTCTACCTCGCGCATCGACTCGCGGCGGTTGGCGCCGTCCTGCTGATAAGTACGACGGTCGCCTTGCAGTGAGGATCCGACGGCTTCACGGAACGGCCCGTAGAACGCTGACGCATATTTCGCGGCATAGGCGAGCTGACCGACCTCGACATACCCGGATGCATCGAGCGCACCGCGGATCGCAGCCACCTGACCGTCCATCATGCCGCTGGGGCCGAGCAGGTGCGCACCCGATTCAGCTTGCGCGAGAGCCATTTCGACGTATCGGATCAAGGTTGCGTCGTTGTCGACGGCGCCGGTGGCGTTAAGCACGCCGCAGTGGCCGTGATCGGTGAACTCGTCGAGGCAGGTATCGGCCATGATGACCGTCGAATCGCCGAGTTCTTCTGCCAGAGCGCGCAATCCGACGTTGAGGATGCCGTCGGGATCGGAGGCACCGGAGCCCTGAGGGTCCTTGTCCTCCGCCTTGGGGACGCCGAAGAGCATCAGACCACCGACGCCGGCTTCCACTGCTTCCACCGCGGCGGACCGCAGCGAATCGAGGGTGTGCTGGAAAACGCCTGGCATGGAACTGATCTCACGCGGCGCATCGATGCCGTCTGCAACGAACATCGGCAACACGAGGTGTCGGGGTTCGAGCGAGGTCTCTGCCACGAGTCGCCGGAGCGCTGGGGTGCGCCGGAGCCGGCGAGGGCGATGAGTGGGAAACACGAGAAGTAGCCCTCCTTCGTCGGAACCTGTGAGTGGTTGAGGAGTCCACAGACTCCTCAACCACTCACGGGTGCGCTAGCGCCTGCGGGACTTCTTGCGCGGCGGCGGCAAAGCACCTTCGGCACGCAAGCGAGCTGCGTGCTCGGCGAGAGCCTCCACCAGCGGTCCCACCTGCGAGGTCTCGGGCTGCACGTCGACGCGCAGACCGAACTCGATAGCGGTTTCGGCCGTCTTCGGGCCGATGCACGCGACCAACGTGCGGGCGTGCGGCTTGCCGGCGATGCCGACGAGGTTGCGCACGGTCGAGGACGAGGTGAAGCAGACGGCGTCGAATCCACCGGTCTTGATCATCTCGCGGGTCTCGGCCGGCGGCGGCGCTGCCCGGACGGTGCGGTAGGCGGTGACGTCGTCGATCTCCCAACCGCGTTCGCGCAGGCCCTCGGCGAGGGTTTCGGTCGCAATGTCCGCCCGCGGCAACAGAACCCGGTTGACCGGATCGAAAACGTCGTCGTACGGGGCGAATTCGGCCAACAGGCCTTCGCTGGACTGCTCACCGGTCGGGATCAGCTCGGGGTTGATGCCGAACGAGCGCACCTTGGCTGCGGTTGCTTCACCGATGCAGGCGATCTTCACACCGGAGAAGGCGCGAGCGTCGAGGCCGAACTCCTCGAACTTCTCCCACACTGCGCGAACAGCATTGGTGGAAGTGAAGACGACCCACTGGTAACGACCGTCGACGAGGCCCTTGACCGAACGCTCCATCTGAGCCGGGCTGCGAGGCGGCTCGACGGCGATGGTCGGAACCTCGATCGGGATCGCTCCGTGAGTGACCAGACGGTCGCTCATCTCGCCGGCCTGATCCTTGGTGCGCGGCACGAGGACGGTCCAGCCGTACAGTGCGCGCGATTCCCACCACGACATCTTGTTGCGCTGCGCGACAACCTTGCCGACGGTGACGATGAGCGAACCCACCAGTTCCGATCCGGCTTCGTTGAGCGTCGCGAGAGTTGCCTCGACGGTTCGCTGCTGACGAGTGGTGCCGCGGACGGTGATGGCAGCAGGCGTCTGCGGAGCCAAGCCGTTCTCGACCAGCGCGCTGGCGGTCTCGGCGAGATGTCCCGACGTCGCGTGCAGGACAAGTGGTCCCGGTGCAGCGGCCAGAGCAGCCCAGTCGACTTCACCGCGAACGTCGGCCTCGGTGTGACCCGAGCCGAGAGCCATACCGGCGTAGCTCGGCACTGCCGAACCGGACGGAAGACCGGGGAGAACCTCGAACTGAACCTGGGTGCGGGCCACCGCGGTGACCTCTGCGATCACGGAATCCGTGGTCAGCGGGTCGCCGGAGACCAGACGCACGACGTCGTGACCGTTCTTGGCCTCGTGCACCAATGTCTTTGCAACCTCGGCAGGCTCACCGAGTGCCGGACGCACGTCCGCGATCAGCTCACCGGTCTCCTCGTCGCGGCCCATGTCGATCCCGACGAGTGCGACGACGCCCTTGTCGACATCCGGATCGGTGAATGCCATTGCGGCGCCGGTGAGGACGTCACGTGCGCGAACGGTGAGCAGGGCGGGGTCGCCCGGTCCCGATCCCACGAACAGGATCCGTCCGGGAGTGTTCTTTCGGACTCGGGTCATCGGTGATTCTCCAGTGCGCTGTATCGAAATGGGAACTTGGTGCAAGTGCAAAGTGGGGCGTCAAACATCGGCTGCCTCGCCTGTAGTCACGTTCATCAACTCGCGGGCGCCGAGTTCGAGTAACTCGCGCGCTACCGCTCGGCCGAGTTCCTCGGCCTTGTCCGGCGCACCGACGGCGCCGGTACGGATGACGTCCGAACCGTCGATGGCGGCTGCGCAGCCGCGTACCGACAGTTCGTCGAAGATTCTGCCGTCGTCGTCGAGGGATTCGACGATCTCCGCGATCGCTCCGACCGGAGCGGTGCAGCCCGCTTCCAGCTCGGCGAGAAGTGCACGCTCGGCAGTGACTGCCGCCCGTGTACCGGCGTCATCGTGCTCAGCCAGGATCGCCGCCAATTCCGCATTGGCAGAAAGGCATTCGACGGCCAGAGCGCCCTGCGCCGGAGCGGGGAGCATCTGGACGGGCTCGATGTTCTCGGTGATGAGATCGAGCAGACCGATACGGGACAAGCCGGCGCGAGCGAGGATCACGGCGTCGAGTTCACCGGATTCGACCTTGCCGAGACGGCGTTGCAGGTTGCCCCGCAACGGCACGATGTCGAGGCCGAGCCCGAGTGCCTTGAGCTGCGAAACACGGCGGGGCGCCGAGGTTCCCACCTTGGAACCGGCCGGAAGCTCCCCGAGGACCAGACCGTCGCGGGCGACGAGCGCGTCACGCGGATCCTCACGAGGCGGAATCGCCGCGATGACGAAACGCGGATCCTGCGCGGTCGGTAAGTCCTTGTAGGAATGCACAGCGACGTCGACGCGGTTGTCCAGCAAAGCTTCTCGAAGCTCTGCGGTGAACACTCCGACGCCGATCTTCTGGACGGGATCGGTGGACTGGTCGCCCTTGGTCTTGATGATGACCAACTCGGCGGGATGTCCCGCTGCAATGAGGGCATCGCGCACGGTACCGGCCTGCGTGGTCGCGAGAAGACTTCCGCGAGTGCCGATCCGCAGCGGGCTCCCCGATCGAGGGGTGGTGACGCTCATGCCTGCAGGTCCCTTCCAGTGCGGTCGCCGTCCACCAGGTCGGTGGGTGTGGCCACGGCCGCGGGAGATCCGGGGCTGAGTTCGAAGAGTTCGCGCAGCGCTGCTGCGTAGGAGTCGCCGCCGGGGGCCGACGCCAGTTGCTTGACGCGCACGGTCGGGGCGTGGAGAAGCTTGTCCACGACGCGTCGCACGGTGCGTGCAACCTCGTCGCGCTGCGGATCGTCCAGGCCGGGCAGACGCGAATCGAGCCGCATCAGTTCGGCTTCGACGACGTCGGCGGCGCGCTGACGCAAAGCCGTCACGGTCGGAGTGACCTCGGCGAGGCGCTGTCCGGCAAGGTAGGTCGCAAGTTCGCCGGCGACGATGGTGCGTGCGGCATCTGCGTCGGAAGCGGCTGCGCCTGCCGCCGGATCACGCTGCAGCGTCTCCATGTCGAGAACGGTGACACCCGGCAGGCCGGCGACGGCGGGATCGATGTCGCGCGGCAGCCCGAGGTCGCAGATGACGAGGTGCTTGGTGTTGTCGCGATCGGGCTCGGCGAGTGCGCGGTGCACATCCGCCAGGGTGACCACTGCCCCGACCGCGCCGGTACAAGTAACCATGACATCTGCCTGCGCCATCGCGGCCGAAAGCTGGTCGAAGGCAACACCGTCGGCGTCGACGCCGTTGGAGCGTGCCGTCTCGGCGAGGTGCTCGGCGCGTTCCTGTGTCCGGTTGACGACGACGATGCGTTCGATTCCGGCACGAGTGAGATGCGCAACCGACAGACCGCCCATCGAGCCTGCTCCGACAACCACGGCAGTGCGGCCGACGAGGCCGCCCTCACCGATGATGCCCGCTGCACGATCGAGAGCCACGGATACGACTGATGCTCCGGCTGAGTCGATTCCGGTTTCGGAATGCACTCGCTTGCCGACGCGCAGCGCCTGCTGAGCCAGTTCGTGGACGACGCGTCCGGCGGCCTGCTGCGCATCCGAAGATGCGTAGGCCGAACGGATCTGGCCGAGAATCTGCTGTTCGCCGATCACCATCGAATCGAGGCCACTGGCCACGGCGAAGAGATGTTCGACCGCTGCTTCGCTGTAGCGGACGTAGGCGTGAGCGTGCAGCGCCGTCAGGTCGAGACCTGAATGGTCGGCGAGGATTTCACCGACCTCGGTGAGCGCACCGTGGAACGCGTCCACCACCGCGTAGACCTCCACCCGGTTGCAGGTGGAGACGATCATCGCTTCGGAGATGTGCGAAGACGCCAGAAGCTTGTCGATCAGCTTCGGACGATCGGTGTCGGTGACAGCTACTCGCTCGAGCACCGGGACGGGCGCGGTTCGATGCGAGACCCCGACAAGCAGAACACTCACGGCGCGATCACTGATCCGTTTCTTGTCGAACCTGCTCCGACCGGAGCGGGTGAACTGGTGGATGGGACTGACGAAGCGGATGCGGCGTGAGCCACTCGTACTCGCGGCGCGCTGGATGCCTGATCGGCATTGCGCGCACTGTTGAAGGAGAGAACCTGCATCTCGACGGCGAGATCGACGCGTCGCAGTTCCACGTGATCGGGAACGTCGAGGGCGATCGGCGAAAAACTCATGATGCAGCGCAGTCCGGCGCTGACGAACTGGTCGCACACGCCCTGAGCGGCCTCGTCCGGTGTGGAGATGACGCCGATGGTCGCATTCAGTTCACGGCAGGCGACGGTCAGTTCCTCGGTGCTGCGCACGACGAGATCCCCGACTCTGCTTCCGATTCGATCTGCGTCACTGTCGAAGAGTCCGACCATCTCGAAACCGCGGCGGCTGAATCCGCCGTAGCCGACCAGCGCCTTGCCGAGGTTTCCGACTCCGACGAGAACGACCTTGTGCCCACGATCGAGTCCGAGTGCACGCTCGATGCGGATGCGGAGCCTGTTGACGTCGTACCCGACGCCGCGGACACCGTTGGGTCCGAGGAACGACAGATCCTTACGCAACTTCGCTGATCCGACACCGGACGCCTGGGCAAGTTCCTCGCTCGAGACGATGGAGGTACCCCGGTCGGACATCACTCCGAGGACCCGCAGGTATGCGGCCAAGCGCGTCACCGTAGCCTGGGGGATGACGCGATCCTGAGCGATCGAGTCGGTGACAGAAGAGCCCGCAGCGCCGGTGACGCGCTGAGCCACAGGCTCATGCGTCTGGTGCGGTTCGGTCACGTCGCTGGCTCCTCGTCCGGTCGACACGACTGTCGACCTCCACGATGCTCCGGGGGAATGTTCACACCACGGTAACCGCTTGTGAACCCATGCACAAAGTTGCTCGAGACGGGTTCGATGTGCCGTTCACCTGCAAAGCGGCTCCGCGGACAACTTTGAGGGTTGCCTTACTTGCGTAAATCGTCACGAAGGCGCTCTTCGTCAACTTCCCAGTAACCGTGCTCGCGTCCGTCGAGAAGAATGACCGGCAATCTGTCTCCGTACTCCGCTCTCAGCTCTGGATCCGTCGCGGCAGCTTCGTCTACGTCAATGCACGTCAATTCCAGCTCGAACTCGGAACAGACCCGTCGTAGTACCTCCGCCGCGCCGACACAGGACGCGCATCCTGCGCGTGTCAACAGGGTCACTTCATGCGTAGCTGCAGTCATCGACGCATACCTTTCTTCTACTGGGACGCCATCTACTTGATCGGTCGAGTGTGCCTCCGGAGCCCCACTCGGTACCAAATCGGCGGAGAGGAACGTCACACACCACAGGGAAGGTCACCATCCAACCCATCGGGCCTCATCGCGGAGGATAGGCTGACTCGAAGAGTTCTCTGCTCGAGAATGCAACACGGGAGGTGCGGGTGCCTGCGCGATCACTACCGAACGGCTCCGGATTCGGATCAGGGCTTGCCGGGGTCATTCTCCCCGGACGTCGCCATGTGAAGAATCCGCTGGGCCCGAGTGAGTCGGAAGTTCGAGCCAATCTCGCCGGCGAGGCGAGCGCTGATGCAGCTCTGGCATTGCACGAAGCTGCCAACCCCACAGAACCGGAAACCGGCGAAGAGCCCCCGGCCGTTCCGCGCGACCTCACGGCCGCCGCATTCTTCGACGTCGACAACACCATGGTGCAGGGTGCATCGATCATCCACTTCGCCCGTGGTCTCGCTGCACGCAAGTATCTCAAGACCTCGGATCTGGTGGATTTCGCGTGGAAGCAGATCAAATTCCGAGTCACCGGCCGAGAAAGTAGTGACGACGTCGCGGAAGGCCGCGAGAAAGCACTGTCCTTCGTGGCCGGTCGATCCACCGCCGAACTCGCCCGCCTCGGCGAGGAGATCTACGACGAGGTCATCGCCGACAAGATCTGGCCAGGCACGAGGGCGTTGGCCCAGATGCACCTCGACGCCGGACAACAGGTGTGGTTGGTGACGGCAACTCCGGTCGAACTGGCTCAGGTCATCGCCGAGAAACTGGGACTGACCGGCGCCTTGGGCACCGTCGCCGAAAGTGAGGACGGAGTCTTCACCGGCCGACTCGTCGGCGACATCCTGCACGGAATGGGCAAAGCACACGCCGTACGGACGCTGGCGGTGCGTGAAGGCCTCAATCTCAAGCGCTGTTCCGCCTACTCCGACAGCCACAACGACGTACCGATGCTCTCGTTGGTGGGGACACCGGTGGCGATCAATCCCGACGCAGACCTTCGTGAACTCGCGAAGAACCGCGGTTGGGAAGTTCGTGATTTCCGCACCGGACGAAAGGCCGCCAAGATCGGCGTTCCCACAGCGCTGGTGCTCGGAGCGGTCGGCGGTGCGCTCGCGGCGATTCTCGCCAGGCGCAAAGAACAGAACGCCTGAGCGGGTTCGGTCCGGATCGAGAAGCGATCCGGACCGAACTCAGCCGAGAAAGACGTTGCGCCGCTTGGCCAACAACCGATAAAGCGTCTGCTGAATCGTTTCCCGGACGTGGTCCGTGACCTCGAACAGGACCATCGGATCGTCGGCTGCACCGCTCTCGAAGGTGTCGGTGACGATCGGCTTTCCGAACTCGATGTACCACTTCGACGGCAATGGAACCAGGCCGAGTGGCCCGAAGTGTGGAAACAGCGGTGTCACCGGGAAATACGGAAGACCGAGAACGCGTGCGAGTGTGGTGAGATCACCGATCTTCGGATAGATCTCCTCCGAGCCCACGATCGAGCACGGAATGATCGGAACACCGGTTCGCATTGCGGCCGACACGAAGCCACCACGCCCGAACCGCTGCAACTTGTACCGCTCACTGAACGGTTTCCCGATGCCCTTGAATCCTTCCGGGAACACGGCCGCGACTTCACCGTCGTTGAGCAGACGCTCGGCGTCGGGGTTGCACGCCAACGTATGGCCGGCTTTGCGCGCCAGTCCGCCTACCACCGGCATTTCGAAAGCCATGTCCGCAGCCAACATTCGCAGTGGACGATGCGCCGGATGATGATCGTGCACGGCAACCGACGTCATCAGCCCGTCGAGTGGGATGACACCGGCGTGATTGGCAACCACCAACGCTCCCCCGGTGAGGGGAATGTTCTCGATCCCACTGACCTCGACGCGGAACCATTTCTCGAACAACGGCCGCAGCACGGGCATGACGACGTTGTCCGCAAAATGCGGGTCGAATCCGAACTCGTCGACCTCGTAGTCGCCGGACACCCGACGCCGGAAAAATTCTGCTGCCGAGGCGATCTGGTCGACGATCGCCGACCTGGCCGCATCGACGAACGTGCTCTCACCACCATGGTCGGCCGCCGACGGCACTCCGGACGGATGTCGACGCTGACTTTGTTCACGGATGTCACGCTCCACGCCGGTGGCGGACTCACGCGAACGCGAAGCTTCCGACTTTCCGGTGTGAGTTGTGCTGGGCCGCAGGGGAATTACCTTCGCCACGTCAGTCACCCCTTCACCGCACTTCGTCCCGACAACGGCATGTGCATCACGTCTGCACTTACGCTCGCCTCGGCAGTGTCACCGCCGAGGATGGTGGTCAACGCATTCTCTGCCCGATCGATCCACTCGGACTTGATGATCCGGCGCGTCTGCATCGCACGCATGAAATCATCGAGTGCCTGCATGGTGGTCCATCGCGGCTCGAACCCCAGCTCGCTGCGCATGCGAGTGGTGTCGAGACCGCAGCCGAACCGGAAGTACTCGAGTTGCTCGTCGGTGTAGAGCCTCATGGACGACCCCACCAACGCGCTCCCGACACTACGGAACAGAGCGAGCGGCATCGGAACTTCCACCCTGCCTGCCCGGCGGATAGCCTGCGACATCATCACCACTCCGTCGCCGGCGATGTTGTACGTACCCGAGGCGTGGCCGATGGTCGCCTTCTCCAACGCTGCGAGCGCATCCTCGACGTGGAGCAATTGCAGACGCGCGTTGCGCCCGACGATGGTCGGCACGAGCGGGGCGGTGACGTAGTGCCCGACAGTTGCAGTCAGCTGAGGTCCGATCAACGGCGCCAACCGCAGAATCCCGACCGAGATGTCCGGGCGCCGACGCCCCATCCCGCGGAGGTATCCCTCGATCTCGAGGCTGTCGCGGGCATATCCGCCCGGCGGCCGGCGGCGCGCACTCATTTCTTCGGTGAACTGAGCGGGATCCTTGGCACTGCACCCGTAGACGACCGAAGCCGAGCGCAGGACCACCTTGCGAACCGTCGGAGCTTTCTGGCAGACCGCGAACAGTTGCATGGCGCCGATGACGTTCATGTCCTTCATCGCGGCGCGACTGCCGGCTTTGGGGGCTTTCTGAAGCGTCGACGCGTGCACGACGGTGTCGACCTCGGCGTTTCGGATCACTTTGCCGATCAGCGGATTGCGGATGTCTGCTCGCACGAATTCCGCGCGGCCCATTCTGCGCATCATGTCCTTGCTCGGACTGACGGCGTCGACGGCGATGACACGCTCGATCGACGGATTCTGCGCAAGCCTGGTAACCAGGTAGCCGCCGAGGAATCTGCTCGCCCCGGTCACCAGTACGACGCGAGGCGCCGTTCCCCCTGAAGTGTTGTCACCTTCAACCACCAAGTACCCCCATATCCAGTAGAAACGCGCTCTGCCGAAGCGTTCCTCCCGCGATTTTCCCCCACTTTACGGGCAGAGGGGGTCCCGCGCTGACTACCCAAAATTCGGCCATTCAAGACAAACCGCCCAGACAATGAGACGGCCGACACATCTCTCCCCTGAGATACGTCGCCCCGCCCCTGAAATACATCGATGCCCGCCACCCCGGAAGGGGCGGCGGGCATCAACAGGTACTGCTTATTTACCGAGTTTCCTGCGCTGTACTCGGGTACGACGAAGCAGCTTGCGGTGCTTCTTCTTCGACATGCGCTTGCGACGCTTCTTGATCACTGAACCCATAGCGGGTGTCCCTCACGTTCTTCTCTAGCGTTCCTGCGCACGCCGGTCACGTACGCCTGCGCCAAGCAATTGGCGCCTGGCCCTCGTTTTAACTAGCTCAGCGCCTTACGACACCAGCTTGCTGGTACGACAGTGACTCATCGTACCGGTGTGGTCTCACTCGGCATAAACCGAGCCTCCGGCACAGCAACCGCTGTGCCCGCGACTCGGCTCACGCCGAGGTCATCCTCTTCGAACCGGCTGGTCAGCCGGCATCGAAGTACGAGGTTTCGAGGTAATCGTGTACCGCCTTCGCGTGTACACGGAACGAACGGCCCACTCGTACAGCGGGCAATTCGCCACTGTGTACCAACCGGTACACAGTCATTTTCGACACCCTCATCAAAGTTGCTACCTCAGCAACAGTGAGGAATTGCGTGCCGGCCACTGCCGGCTTTCCGTCGTGGGACGAACCCATGGACGGCTTGTTTGCAGACACCATTAATCCACATACCTCCAGCACGACTCGCGCCGCCGGCTTCCCCTCCGGCGGAACAGACACGTACGTACTAAGTCGAGCTTAGCTGTACTGGTGGGGTTAAAGCGACGGGTGTGGCTAAACGGACGACTATTCCGCAGCTGAACCCATCGCGGCCGAGCGCGACTTGGCGGCATCCAAGGCATCGAAGAACGCCGTCCGCAGGCCGCCCGCTTCGAGCTGACGCAGTGCCGCAGCCGTCGTTCCACCCGGTGACGTCACCGCGGCGCGAAGATCCGTCGCACTGTCGCCGGTGCGATCGAGCATCGCTGCGGAACCGACCATCGTCTGCACCACCAATTCGGTAGCGACCGGGCGCGTCAGGCCGAGACCGACTCCCGCGTCGATCATCGCTTCGGCAACCAAGAAGAAGTAGGCCGGGCCGGAACCGGAGACAGCAGTGACCGCGTCGATCTGCGATTCGGGAACCGTGACCACCTTGCCGACGCTGCCGAGGATGCCGCGTACGAGCTCGAGATGCTCGGCCTTGACGTGCCGTCCGGGCGAGAGAACGCTCACGCCCTCCCCAACCAGCATGGGGGTATTCGGCATGACGCGGATGACCGGGAACCCTGCGGGCAGACGCGTTTCGAAGAACCCGGTCGGGATACCCGCCGCAAGGGAAACGATCAATTGCTCGAGGTCGCCGTCCAGATCGACCTTCGTCAACGCGGTGAGCGCCGATTCGACGTCGCCGGGCTTGACCGCGATGACGATGACGTCTGCGCCCTCGGCGGCGTCGGCGATCGTGCTGACGCGGATGGAGTATTCGGCGATCAATTCGTCTGCGCGAGGCTGATACTGCTCGGCGACAACCAGATCCTTGATGGCGTGGCCGGCCTGCAACAGCCCGGAGATCAGCGCCTCGCCGATCTTGCCGCCACCGATAATCGCAATTCTTGTCATGGCGAACAGCCTGCCACGGCCGCAGCGATCGACCCTAGCGGGGCATCATCGCCAATTGACGGCTCTGTACGACGACTGCGCCCGTCGAATCGAGAACAGCATGATCCTCTTCGAACCACGTGCTGCCCAGAACATCCGAGCTTGCCCGCACGCGAAGCCATCCCGGCGTCGGCAGTCGGCGCAGGTACGTCGTCAACTGCACGGTCGGCGCCCACCCGAACAGGCCGCGGTTCATCGTCACGGGCGCGCTGATGTCGCCCGCCATGATCGCGAACAGCACAGCGGTGTCGATGTCGTTCTCGTCCTCGGGTCGAGGACGAACCCACATCCTGACCTCGGCCTCGCCTTGGCTGCCGGTCAGGAAGTGCGCCGAGGTGGTGTCGATTCGCATGTCGCAGCCCTGCCCGACGTGCACGACCTGCGCCATCGGGTGATCGCCGATGACGGCCACCGCACTCTCCGGCGGTTCCGGTGACATGTCGTCGATCGACGAGGCAGTGACGAAAGTGGGGTCGCCGTCATCGGGGAATCCGAGCGTGACCGCCGCGCGAACAGCGCTGCGTCCCGCCTGGCTCAACTCGACGTCGAACAGCGCGACCTGGCGTCCCTGCTTTCGGACGATCACCTCCAGTTCGACTTCACCGGGGTCGGGGGCGGACAGATAGTTGGCGCTCACCGCGAGTGGCTGCATCTTCAGAAGCGAATCGTTCTCACCTGCGCCGTCTCGCAGACATTGACGCGCGGCAGCGGCGCACACAGCCATCATGGAGCCGCCGTGCACTTTGGGCCCGATGGTCCAGATCGGATCGATCGTTGCGGTGTATCGCCCGTCGCCGAGCGAGGTGAGGCGATTGAGATCTTGAAAGGGGCTGGTGCTCATCGATTTTCCTGTTCGGTGCTTTCTCGGTGCTGCGGGAAATGTCGTGCGGCAAGGTCTTGGTGCGCCAGGCGTCGCAATGCTGTCAGGACGGGTTCGTACATGGCGGTTCCGAGGACTGCATAGCGAATGCCGTCCTCGGTCGAAGCGGCATGGCGAACGCCCTCCTTCGTCGTACTGGTGGGCATCAGCTCGATTTCCACTTCGGCAATTCCTCGGATGTGGTCGCCGTAGGCGCGCAATCGCTCGTCCGAGAGGCTCAGTCCGGCATCCTCGAGACCGATCAGTGCACGCTCGAGGTGAGCAACCGCCACGTACCTCGGCTCGTAGACCTGACCGAGAAACTCCAGAACCTTGCGAGCTCTGGGGAACTGTTGATCCGGCACCGGATCGACGTAGGGCGGCAGTTGCGCGATCGCGCGACCGAAAGTCTCGAATTCGGATCGCTCGTCACTGTCCACCAATTCGAGCACCGCACGAATCCGTGGAATCGCGAGTCCCGCCCCGGCCAGCGCCCTGATCAACGCGAGTCGCCGGACGTGCTGTTCGCCGTACCTCGCTCCCGTCGCGCTGGTCGGTTCACCAGGCATCAGCAGACCTTCACGGAGGTAGTACTTGATCGTGGCCAACGCAACGCCGGACTGTGCGGCCAATTCGGAAACCTTCACCGCTCCTCCGTCCAACTCGCTCGGGCCACCACTGGATAGTGATGCTATCCAATGGTGGCCGAGCATCGGTAGGCAGGACACGCCTTGCGCTAGGGTTGAACCTTCTCTGCGCACACCACCAGAAATTTCCGAACGGAGCGAACAGGCGGAATGACGGATTTGCAGTCGGGGGCTCAACCCGACGAACAGTGGCGCATCGTCGAACCACTGACGCTGACTCCCCTGCTCACCGCCGCACTCGAGGTCTTCCACGAACTCGGCTACCACGGAGCGTCGGTTCGTGACATCGCAAAACGCGCCGGCGTCACCGTGCCGACGCTGTACTACCACCACGGCAACAAACAAGGCATCCTCGTCGCGCTGATGGAACCGGGCATCGAGAACGTCACCGCACGCGCGAGCGCTGCGGTCGACGCTGCCGGACCGTCGCCGACGGCACAGTTCGGCAATCTCGTCGAGGCGTGTGTTCTGCACATGACCAGTCGCTCCGACATCGCGTTCCTCGATTCCGAACTGCGGTACCTCGAGGACGCCGAACGAAAGAGCTACGCCGCCAAACGAAAGAAGCTCGAGAATCTACTCGTCGACGTTTTGACGGCAGGCGTCGACAGCGGTGAGTTCACGGTCCCGGACATCACCGGAACGGGCCGCGCACTGCTGGGCATGTGTCAGTCCGTCGTCCTCTGGTATCGACTCGACGGACCGCAGACTCCGCGCGAAGTCAGTGTTCTCTACCGCGAGATAGCTCTGAAAGCCGTCGGCGTCACTTCGTGAACGCTGGTCGAATTTCCAGGCATGTCCGATTAGCCCTTAACTGACGAACGTCACACCTGTCGGCTGACACCGAAACCGGGACGCGCCCACTGTCACGGGTCCACACTTAGAAGCAGAGATGCGCGGGGTGGATCCGCAGACCGAGGGAGTTCTTGACGTATGGCCAACAGCAATCCATTTGTTCCTCCGAGCGCGGTCGACGTCGACCTTTCCGCGGTTGCCTGGGGGGCGAACCGCACGATGTCCGACTTCGAGACGGGCATGTGGCGGATGGAAGAGGCGCAGCCGCAACTGCGCTCACCGATCGTTGCGGTAGAGGTTCTCGATCGAGCTCCGGACTGGGATCGACTTCTCGACGCAGTCGAGTGGGCATCACACGTGGTTCCGCGTATTCGTATGCGCGCGGTGGAACCGGCGATGCAACTGGGCAATCCGGTGTGGTCGGTTGATCCCGAGTTCGACATCGGCTACCACCTACGACGCGTCCGCTTGCCCGCACCGGCGGACTTCGATCACGCGCTGCGCATGTGCCGTCACCTTGCGACCGAACCTTTCGACAAGGCTCGGCCGCCGTGGAGCGCGCTGCTCATCGAGGGTCTCGACGACGGTCGTGCCGTGTTCGTGGTCAAGACTCACCACTCCATCACCGACGGCATGGGCGGCATCCAGATGATGACGCTGCTGCACAGCAGGCGCCCGGATCCCACTCCGAACAAGCCCGACCGCACACCGCCGGCTCCGGAGCACCTGTCGTCGGTAGGCGCCTTCGGCGAGGAGGTCGTCAGCGAGATCCGGCGTGCGCCCTCCCGTATCGCCAAGCTGGTTCGCGGCGCCACCAATGTTGCGACCACGGCGATCTCGAGTCCGTTCAGCACGGCTTCCGAGGTCCTCGGGTACGCCAATTCACTCCGCAAGATCGTCACTCCCCCAGCTCGTTCCGGTTCCCCGCTGCTCCACGATCGTGGTCTCGGACGGTGGTTCGGAACTCTCGAAGTGGGTGTTCCCGAGCTCAAGGCCGGCGCAAAAGCTGCCGGCGGCTCACTCAACGACGCTTACGTCGCCGCGTTGCTCGGCGGCTTCCATCGCTACCACGAAGCCTTCGGACAATCCGTCGAGAGCATCCCGATGGGTATGCCGATCAGCATGCGCACCGGCGCGGATGCCAACGGCGGCAACCGGTTTGCAGCCGTTCGCTTCAACGGCCCGGTCGCCGAAACGGATCCGGCCAAACGCATCAGGCAGGTGCGAGAAATCGTTCTGGGTCTGCGTGAGGAACCCGCGTTGGACGCTCTCGACGTCGCCGCCCCGATCCTCGCTCGCCTGCCGAATTATCTACTCGCGAACTGGTATCTGTCCCAGTCGACAGGACTGGACCTGCAGGCTAGCAACGTCGCCGGCGTACCGGTACCGGTCTATCTCGCCGGAGCGAAGATCGAGCGGATGTTCCCGTTCGGCCCGGCGCCCGGTTGCGCGGCGATGGCGACACTGGTCTCCCACGTCGGGGTGTGCTGCATCGGAATCAATCTCGACACCGCCGCGATCACGAAGCCCGCGCTGCTGATGCAGTGCTTGCAGGAGAGCCTGGACGAGATCGTGGCTCTCGGAGTCACAACGGAAGGTGCGTGAGTCATGAGCGAGAACACGACCAACCCGCGCGTGTACCTCACCGAAACCATGACAGAGGCCGAAGCCGGCGTGCTGCGAAAGTGGCTTGCCGACAAGGCAACCTCATCCGAAACTCGGCCGGTCACCGTGAACATCACCGACAAGACCCTTGCAGAACTGGCGGCACGGACCGACGACCCGATGCTCGCACCGCTTCGCGTGGTGTGGATTCCGGACACCCATACCAAACACAATGTCGCGGTGCGACTGCGTGATGCGCTGGCACCACGCGATCCCCTCCACCCCGGACGCGGTGCGCAACGCAGAACCCTGCGCACCGACCCCTCACGGTGCCAGGTCATCGAAGGTGAACCAGCACCACTGAGCGATCTCGAGCGTCGCCTCGAAAAGAGCGGTGGCGGTTCACTACCCGAGTTCATCCGACGGCAGGCCGCCCTCGCACTCGAGCGCGCCGAATTGGGCCTTCTGGGTGGCCAGTACAAGGTGTCGCGGTTCGTCGTCGACGAGATCACCGACACCCGCCGGTTCACCACCGAGGTGATGGCTTTGGCCGACCGGTTGAACATCGCCGTCGCCGAAGTCGACCGCCGCGCCCGTGAAGCTCTCGAAGAAATGGTTGCCACCCAGAGTCGCCAAGCCATCGCGGTGTGGGATCGCCTGGGCCGCTACTTCGCTCGCGCCTACAAGCTGGACGTGGACACGAGCCGCTTCGAGGAACTCCGTGAGCTGAACAAGGAACACTCACTGGTCTTCCTCCCGAGTCACCGTTCGTACCTCGATCCCCTCGTCCTGCGTCCGGCGTTGATCGCGAACGGCTTGCCGCTCAATCACGTCATGGGCGGCCTCAACATCAGCTTCTGGCCCATGGGCTCGATCCTCAAGCGCAGCGGCACCGTTTTCATTCGTCGAAGCATCGGCAACGACGAGGTCTACAAGTGGTCGATGCACGAGTACATGCGCTACCTGCTCACCAAACGCTTCAATCTGGAGTGGTACATCGAAGGTGGACGCGGGCGTACCGGGAAACTACGCCCACCGCGCTTCGGTCTCCTGACCTACCTGACCAAGGCCTTTCAGGTCAGCGGCGCATCCGACGTGTACCTCGTCCCCGTCGCGCTGAGCTACGACCAGCTCTACGAGGTCGGGGCAATGGCTGCCGAGGCACTCGGCGCCGAGAAGACACCGGAAGGCCTGCGCTGGATGGTGGGTTACGTACGCGCACAGGGAAAACGCAACGGCGTCGCGCACGTGACCATCGGCCGGCCGCTCTCACTCGCGGACGCACTCAGCCAGGAAACCGATCAGCGCCTCGCCATTCAAAAGGCCGGCATCGAGGTGTGCCACCGCATCAACGAGGTCACACCGGTGACCGTGTCTTCACTGGCAATGTTGGCGTTCCTCGGAATCGAAGACCGGGCGTTGACAGTTCGTGAACTCACCGCGATTCTCACGCCGCTGTTCGGATACATCACCGCGCGAAATCTTCCGATCGCCGGCGACGTCGAACTGTCCGATCCGCGTGTCATCGAGAAGGCGTTGCAGACACACGTCGATTCCGGTGTGCTCGAGCGCTTCGATCGCGGCGGCGAGCAGGTCTTCTACCTCGGCAAGGACCAGCATCTTGTTGCTGCCTTCTACCGCAACAACACAATTCACTTTCTCGTCGTGCGCGCCATCACCGAACTCGTGCTCCAGGCAGCCGTCGAAGAGCGGTTCGAGGATCCCGTCGGAGACGGTTGGGCCGAGGCCAAGCGCATCCGCGACCTGATGAAGTTCGAGTTCTTCTTCAGCGACCGGGACACGTTCGAGCAGGAGATGCGAACCGAGCTGACCCTGATCGATCCCGAGTGGGAAACCGTCATGGCCGCCGACAATCGAACCGAGCACATGATCGAGACGGTGCGGCCGTACCTCGCGCACCGAGTGCTGCAACCGTTCCTCGAGGCGTACCAGGTTGTCGCCGATCAGCTTGTGCTCGCGCCGATTTCGACGTCGTTCGACGAAAAGTCCTTCATCAGCAACTGCATCGACGTCGCACATCAGCGTCGCCTGCGGCAGCAGATCGCCAGCAACGAATCGGTCTCCGGTGAGTTGTTCGCCACTGCACTGAATTTGGCGCGCAACCGTAACTTGATCGAAGTCGACGACGACGGAGTCCGGGCCAGGCGCCTGGCGTTTGCCGCGGAGATCAAGGTCCAGGTCGAACGTCTGCGCCATATCCGAGCACTCGCGCACGCACGGCTCGATCAGGTGGCCATGCCCGTGCCCGACGCCGCAGCAGTAGTGACCATTCCAGAAGCAAACCGAGCGCCCGCCGAGAACGAGGAAGTAGGACTGTGACCGGACTCGAGCGTCTGCACTCCGCCATCGAAGCCGCGCCTCCCGGGCCCGGAACGATCGCCGCCTTCGACCTCGACGGCACGTTGATCAGCGGGTACTCGGCCAGCGTTGTGTACCGAGACCGCCTGCGGCGCTTGGATATCAGCGTCGGCGAATTGTTGCGCACCACCGGCGCCGCGATCGACACCCAGTTCCGTGGCGCTGATGTCGGAGCGCTGATGGACATCGGCGTTCGCGCCCTGGGCGGCCGTACCGTCGAGGAACTCAACGACTGGGGCCGACGGCTGTTCAAGCAGGAGATCGCCGCGATGATCTACCCGGAAGCCCGTGGGCTACTGGCGGCGCACCGGCGAGCCGGCCACACGATCGTGATGGCCACGTCGGCGACTCCGTTCCAGGCCAAGTACGTCGCCGAAGATCTCGACATCGAAGACGTGCTGTGCACCGAACCCGAAGTCGTCGACGGCATGCTCACCGGCGAACTGTCCTCGCCCGCTCTGTGGGGGCCGGCCAAGGCCAATGCCCTTGCGGGCTATGCCGAGAAGATGGGCGCCGACTTGAGAAACGCGTTTGCGTACTCCAACGGTGTCGAAGACGTCTTCATGCTCGAGGCCGTCGGGCGACCTGTCGCGTTGAATCCCGATCGTGGTCTGGCCAGGATCGCGTTGCGCAATCACTGGCCTTCGGTCAGCCTGCGTAAACCGCAACGAGGCGCAACGCCGATCTCGACGATCCGAACGGCGACCGCCATGGGCGCTCTTGCTGCCACCGCCGCCCTCGGCGCGTCGGCGGGCATCGTCACCGGCAACCGTCAACTGGGTGCGAACCTGGTCGGCACCTACGGCCCCGACATCTCGCTCTCACTGCTCGGCATCGACGTCGAGATCGACGGCGAACACAACGTGTGGGACCACCGCCCAGCGGTGTTCATGTTCAACCATCAGAGTTCCCTGGACATGTTGGTCCTGGGCACCGTGATCAAGCGTGACGTGACCGGCGTCGCGAAGAAGGAAGCGGCAAGCGATCCGCGGTTCATGCCCGTCGGTGCACTGCTCGACGTCGCCTACATCGACCGCACCGACACCACAAAAGCGAAGGCTGCGCTACAACCGGCAGTCGACAAGCTGAAGAATGGTGTCTCGATAGTCATAGCTCCGGAGGGCACCCGTTCTCCGACGCCACGCCTGGGCCCTTTCAAGAAGGGCGGATTCCACTTGGCGATCCAAGCCGGTGTGCCGATCGTGCCCGTGGTGATTCACAACGCGGGTGAACGGATGTGGCGCAATTCGCTTGTCGCCCATCCAGGCCCGGTCTACGTTTCGGTCCTCGATCCCATCTCGACCGAAGGCTGGGAGACCAAAGACCTCGACGCACACGTCGAGAAGGTACGCGCGCAGTTCGAAGCTGCGCTACTTGCCGGCCACCGCTGAGCGTGCCAGGTGCTCGCGTGCAAACGCGAGCGCCTGCGCCAGCATCGACGACCGCTCCCGCCGGGTGCGCGCGTTCTGCGTGTTGATCTCGATGACAGCCTGGCCGCTGAATTCGCTCGCAGCCAATTGCTGACACAACTCCGCGCACGGCTGTGAGCCATGCCCCGGAATCAGGTGCTCGTCCATCGACGCCCCGCGACCGTCGGCCAGGTGCAGGTGCTCGAGCCCCTTGCCCATACGGGAGGCCAACTCCAAGGCATCCATGCCCGCCGTCGCGGTGTGCGACAGGTCGAGTGTGTAGTGAGCGTGATCGGAATCGGTCGGGTCGTACGACGGACTGAACGCGGACAACGCTGCCCCCGGACCACCACGTTTACGCAGCCGCTCCGCGGATTTGTCCTTGCCACCGAAGAAGCTGTCGGCGCGCATGGGGAACATGTTCTCCACCGCCACCACGACGCTGCTCTTCGATTCGAGATCGACAACCTGTTCCGCGAAGCCTTCGGCGTACTTGCGCTGCCACCGGAACGGCGGGTGGACGACCACCGTCGACGCTCCCAAGGTTTCGGCAGTGCGTACCGAACGCTCGAGCTTCTCGACCGGATCGGAACCCCACACGCGCTGCGAAATCAGCAGACACGGCGCATGCACGGCCTGCACCGGAATCGCATACTTGCGAACGAGGGCAGCCACAGCACCGATGTCCTGACTCACGGATTCGGCCCACACCATCAGTTCGACACCGTCGTATCCGAGATCAGCGGCGTAGCGAAATGCTGCTTCCGTGTTCTCCGGATATACCGAAGCCGTCGACAAGCCGACAGCGATCGGCCGACGAACCATGCGCTGCGATCCCCCGATCATCGTCCGATCAACCCGAGGTCAACAAGAACGCCAGTGGACCGAGCGTCACGATCATGCCGACGACCACCGCGATCACGAAACTCGTGATGTCGTCCGTCTTGCGCAGAACCCGCACGACGGCCACCAAGCCGACGATCACGATCAGCGCGAGCACCAACGCCACCCACGGCAGCATGTCCCACAGCTTCTCGAAGCCCTTGAACATCGCGCCGCCGACGATCAGTGCAACAACCACCTGACCGGCAAGCACTGCCCATTCACGGATCGAGTTACGCTCGCCTGCCTCTTCCGCTACCGGTTCGGCTTCGACATCGGACTCCGCGGCGGCACTGGACTTTTTTGCACTGTCATCGACTGCCGACGCCTTGACCAGATCGACAACGGCGGTCGATTCGGCCTCGCCGGCATCCGCGTCTGCGATCTTGTCGATCAGTTCGGTGCTCTCTTCCGGCGCGGCCGGAGCAGGAGCGGTCGGTGCAGGTGCCTTCACGACAGGAGTGGGGACACGCGGCGGCAGGATCGGCGGACGCAACGACGGCGACTGCGTTGCAGCGCGCTCCTGACGCATCAGGTCGCCCGCCAGGGTCTGACCTGACAGCAGTGCTGGTTCCTGCGTTACCTGCGTCGGTGACGAGGAGTTGAGCGGTGTCCGGCTCACCCACTGTCCGGGCGAGGACTTCGAGGTCTGTCCCGGCGATGGCGTGGAAGTCGGCTTCGGAGTGGTGACCGGCGGTGTGGCAACCGGCTTCGACTCGGCCTTGGGTGCCTGCGGCTCGTCATCGTCATCGTCGTCGTCGAACGAGACGGCGAAGGCGGCGGTGCGGTCGGCGGGAACCTTCGGTGCCGGTTCGGCTGACTTGGCGGTTTCCGCGACAGCCTCGGCCGGCGCAGAAGATGCAGCGTTTTCTGGCGCAGCTGCTTCAGGCTGGGCTGCTGGTTCGTCCGACTCTGGCTCGGCGGCCGCGCGCGATCCCGACTGGCGAACGATCGGGATCTCACCCGTCAGTTCGGCGACGGAGATGCCACCGGCTACGCCGCGCCGACGTCGTCCACCTCGGGATTCGACGCTCTGACCGTTCCGCTTGAGCAGTTCCGCTACGGAAATCTGCTGACTGTCCTCGGTCATCAAGCACTCACCACCAATTCACCGCCCATTTCTGTGTCGAGCTTTCGCAGAATCAGACCCTCACGCAGTGCCCAGGGACAAATTTCCAGTTCGTCCACTCCGAGCGCCCGCATGGTTGCCTCTGCGATGAGCGCGCCGGCCACAATCTGCTGTGACCGATCCGAGCTCACTCCTTCCAATTCTGCACGGTCCGCTGCCGTCATCCTGGATATGAAGGCTATGAGTTGCCTGAGTCCGCTGGAAGTCAGGGTCCGTTTTGCCCGGGGGCCTGCGGCAGAAGGGGCCGCGCCGGTGAGCCGAGCCAACGATCGGAAGGTCTTCGAGGTCCCGACCGTGCGGTCCCAGTCGCCGGCGGCGCGCAGTTCCTTGGCTGGTCCGACCAACTCCGCGTCCAGCCAGTCGCGCAATACAGCGACCCGGCGCTTGCCCGGCGGATCGGCCTGTAGCCAGTCGCGCGTCAACCGTCCCGCACCGAGTTGCAGTGAGAAGGCGACGTCCGGATCCTCGTCACCGCCTGCGGTGAGTTCGAGCGAGCCGCCGCCGATGTCCAGGTTCAGGATGCGTCCGGCGCTCCAGCCGTACCAGCGGCGCACGGCAAGAAAGGTCAGGCGGGCTTCGTCGACCCCGGAGAGAACCTCGAGATTGACTCCGGTCTCGGCGCGGACGCGGGCGAGCACAGCTTCGGAATTGTTGGCGTCACGGACGGCGGAAGTGGCAAAAGCCATCATTTCCTCGCACCCGGACGTCTTGGCGATACCGGCGAATTCGGAGACCGTCGACACCAACCGATCGGCCCCTGACGTGGTGATATCGCCGCGGTCGTCAGTGTTTTCTGCCAGCCTCAACGTGGACTTGGTCGAGCTCATGGGTGTTGGGTGGCCGCCCCGATGGGCGTCCACAACCAATAGATGGACGGTATTGCTTCCGACGTCGAGTACCCCTAGTCGCACATCGCCACGTTACTGGGTCTACCGTCGGCCCTTGTGACAGCAGGTAACCCAGACCGGTCCCACAAGATGACTCCGAGCCCCGAGGTCGATCTCGATTTCCCGCGCGAATGGGTCGAATTTGTCGATCCGGACAACTCCGAGCACCTCATTTCCGCTGATATGACGTGGTTGCTCTCGCATTGGACCTGCGTGTTCGGCACGCCGGCGTGTCAGGGCATCATCGGCGACCGCCCGGACGACGGCTGCTGCTCGCACGGCGCTTTCCTCTCCGATCAGGAGGATCAGGACAAGCTCGATGCGTCAGTGAAAATGCTCACAGCCGAAGACTGGCAGTTCATGGAAAAGGGTCTCGGCAAGAAGGGCTACGTCGAAGAAGACGACCTCGAGGACGAGCCCGCGCTGCGCACCCGCCGCTACAAAGGTGCATGCATCTTCCTCAACCGGCCGGGTTTTGCCGGCGGCGAGGGCTGCGCACTGCATTCCATGGCGCTCAAGAAGGGCATCGAGCCGCTCGAGGTGAAGCCGGACGTGTGCTGGCAGCTACCCATCCGCCGCACCCAGGACTGGGTCGACCGGCCGGACGGCGTTCAGATCCTCAAGACCACGATCACCGAGTACGACCGCCGCGGCTGGGGTGAGGGCGGCGACGACCTCGCCTGGTACTGCTCCGGCTCCCCCGACGCTCATGTCGGGGAGCGGCAGGTCTGGCAGTCCTACGGGCCGGAACTGACAGAGCTTCTCGGAAAGCGTGCGTACGACGAGCTGGCTCGCCTCTGCAGGCGTCGCGCCGGCCTCGGCCTCATAGCAGTCCATCCGGCGACCACGATCGCTCAGAACAAAGCTCAGGGCTGACTCCACGTAGACAAAAAGAATTCAGCCGCTCACACGATCGTGTGAGCGGCTGAATTCTTCTCGGCATTCGTCTCGATATTTCTTCTCGACGAGGTTCGATCACGCTTCGAGCTTGTAGCCCAATCCTCGGACCGTGACCAGGTGTTCGGGCTTGGCCGGATCCGATTCGATCTTCGAACGCAACCGCTTCACGTGTACGTCAAGGGTTTTGGTGTCACCGACGTAGTCGGCGCCCCAGACGCGGTCGATCAACTGTCCACGGGTCAGCACCCGGCCGGAGTTGCGGAGCAGGTACTCGAGGAGGTCGAACTCCTTGAGCGGCAATGTCACCGGGTTTCCAGCGACCTGCACGACGTGACGCTCGACGTCCATCCGTACCGGTCCGGCCTCGAGCACCCCATTGTCGGAGGCGAGATCCGCCTCGTTCTCCACCCCGCGACGCAGCACCGCACGGATGCGGGCAATCAGCTCGCGCGCCGAATACGGTTTGGTCACATAGTCGTCCGCGCCGAGTTCCAGGCCTACGACCTTGTCGATCTCACTGTCACGCGCCGTCACCATGATGACGGGAACGCCGGAGCGCGATCGCAGCGCCTTGCAGACGTCGGTGCCACTCATGCCGGGCAGCATGAGGTCGAGCAGGACGATGTCCGCTCCGGAGCGATCGAATTCCGCCAACGCCGACGGTCCGTCGTTGACGATGGTGGTCTCGAAGCCCTCCTTGCGGAGCAGGAACGCCAGCGGGTCCGCCAAGGACTCCTCGTCCTCCACGATCAGCACACTCGTCATCGTTTGGCCTCCATGCCGTTTTCTCTACTGCCTTGTTCTCGTCTGCCGATCCGCGTGGAACCGGCGGTTCCCGCGTCGTCAGAGTCGATGTCGTCGTCCGACTCCACGTGTGCCGGTATCTGCAACGTGAAGGTAGACCCTGTTCCCGGTTTGCTCCACAGTTCGATGGAGCCGTTGTGATTGGCCGCGACGTGTTTGACGATCGCCAGCCCCAGACCGGTTCCGCCGGTCTGCCGTGACCGCGCCTTGTCCACGCGGAAGAATCTCTCGAACACTCGCTCCTGGTCCGCTTTCGCGATGCCTTCTCCTCGGTCGGTGACTGCGATCGCGACATTGTCGCCGCGTACCGACCGACTGACGGACACCGGAGAACCCTTGGGCGAGTATGCAATAGCATTCTCGATGAGGTTGGACAATGCTGTGACGAGGAGAGTCTGATCCCCGAGTACTTCCAGCCCACTCGGATGGTCGGTGGTGACGGTGATCCCGGCGGCCTCGGCCGACAGATTCGACCTCGACAGTGCCTCGGACACCACGGTGTCGACGTCGACCACGTCGAGATCCGGCAGCTTCTCGGCGCCCTGGAGGCGCGAGAGTGCGATCAACTCGGTGACCATCTTGCCCAGACGAATCGACTCGCCCAGCACCCGTTCGCCGAAGTGCCGCACCGATTCCGGGTCGTCAGCAGATTCGAGCAATGCCTCCGCGAGCAAACTCATCGCGCCGACCGGCGTCTTGAGTTCGTGGCTGACGTTCGCGACGAAATCGCGTCGCGTCGCCTCCATGCGGACCTGCTCGGAATCGTCGTCGGCGAACAGGACCACGAAATTGCGATCGTCCTTGCTGAGCAACCGGGCCGTGCCACGTACCGCGATCTTGTCGCGGCCGCGCTGAGCGGTCTGCGCCGTCAGATCGACCTCGACGGCTTGGCCCGTCCGTAGAACTTCTTGAGCAGCACGCCAGGCTCGCTCGTCGACCAGACGATTCTTGACGAGGCCGAGTTCCTCGGCGCGAGGGTTGAAGAGCACGACGTCGTGGAAACCGTCGACGACGGCGATACCGCTTTCCGAAGCCAACACGATGAGGTCGAGAACCTGAGACATCGTGAGCCCGGTCTGTTCGTCCGAGCGCTGACTCTGGCGCGACGACAGCCTGGGTACCAGCACCCCGCCGACGAGGTAGCCGACCAAGCCGGCGACCACGACCAGCAGCACTGCAATCACGACACTCACGGCGCAATCGTACGTTCGCGCGAAGTGTCGGTTACGGCGGGTTCGGACGTTCCCGCCCGCGTAATCCGCCAGGTGGACGGCGTTGGTTCGTCGTTCATCTGTTGTTGGCCGAGGCCCCCCGAAAACACTGTTCGGGGGGCCTCGACGCACATCATCGGGTTGCTACTTTCCGCCCTGATTCGCCACCGCGGCGGCGCCGGCAGCTGCGGCCTCCGGATCCAGGTAGGTGCCGCCGGGATTGAGCGGCTTCAGGTTCTCGTCGAGGTCGTAACGCAGCGGGATTCCGGTCGGGATGTTCAGGCCCGCGATGTCCTCGTCCGAGATGCCGTCGAGGTGCTTGACCAATGCACGCAGCGAGTTGCCGTGTGCAGTGACCAGCACGTTCCGGCCGGCGAGCAGCTCCTGGGAGATGGTGTCCTCCCAGTACGGGATCAGACGCTTGACGACGTCGAGCAGGCACTCGGTCAAGGGAACCTCGTCGAGGTTCGCGTACCGAGGATCGGTGTCCTGGCTGTACTCGCTGCCGGCTTCGATGGCGGGCGGCGGGGTGTCGTAGCTACGACGCCAGAGCATGAACTGCTCGTTTCCGTACTCTTCCTTGGTCTGCGCCTTGTTCTTGCCCTGCAGAGCGCCGTAGTGGCGCTCGTTGAGACGCCAGTCGCGCACTACCGGGATCCAGTGGCGATCGGCGGCGTCGAGTGCGAGGTTGGCCGTGCTGATCGCGCGGCGCAGCAGAGACGTGTAGAGAACGTCGGGCAACAGGTTGTGCTCGGCGAGCAGTTCGCCGGCGCGCTTGCCCTCGGCCATGCCCTTGTCTGTCAGGTGTACGTCCACCCAGCCGGTGAACAGATTGAGTGCATTCCATTCGCTCTCGCCGTGGCGGAGCAGGACCAGGGTTCCGATACTCATGGCGTTCATCCTGGCACGAGTACCGGAACCCTTCTTGATCAACCCTGTCCGGAAATCAGCTCGGGGCTACTTCCGCAGTTCGCAGATCCTTGCGGAGGATCTTTCCGGCCGCGGATTTCGGCACGGTACTGATGAACGAAACCTGGCGAACCTTCTTGTGCGGCGAGACTCGCTCGGCGACGAACGAGATCACGTCGGCTTCGGTCAACTCGGCGCCGTCCTGGAGCACGACGAATGCCTTCGGGACCTCTTCGCCCTCGGCGTCGAGCACGCCGATCACGGCGGCGTCGGCGATCTGCGGGTGGGTCAGCAGCAAAGCCTCGAGTTCCGCCGGGGGAACCTGGTAGCCCTTGTACTTGATCAGTTCCTTGAGGCGGTCGACGATCTTGACGACGCCGTCGCCGTCGACGGTCGCAATGTCACCGGTGTGCAGGTAACCGTCGTCGTCGAGGGTGTCCTTGGTGGCCTGGTCGTTGCCGAGGTAGCCGAGCATGATGTTCGGGCCCTTGCACCACAGTTCGCCGGGCTCGCTGACGCCGTCCGAGCCGAGAGCCGGGTACGCGACCTCTTCGCCCGTTCCGGGGTCGACGAGCTTGCATTCCATGTTGGCGATGGTCGGACCGCACGTGTCGAGGGCGATGTCGTCACGATCGAAGGGGATCGCGTGCGAGACCGGGCTCATCTCGGACATGCCGTAGCCCTGGCGGACGTGGCAGTTCAACCGGTCGGCGACGGCCTTGCCGAGCGCCGCGTCGAGCGGGGCCGCACCGGAGAAGATGGTGTGCACGCTCGAGAGGTCGTACTGATCGACGAGCGGGTGCTTTGCCAGCGCGACGGCAACGGGCGGTGCGACGAAGATGTACGTCGACTTCTGCTCGGCGACGATCCGCAGGAACTCGACGAGATCGAACTTCGGCATCGTGATGAGGCTCGCGCGGCGGTAGAGCGCAGCGTTGAGCAGGACAGTCATGCCGTAGATGTGGAAGAACGGCAGGACCGCGAGAATCTTGTCGTCGGTCTCGATGCCCATCCGCGGAATGATCTGGCAGACGTTGGCCACGAGGTTCCGATGGGTGAGCATGACCCCCTTGGGTCGGCCGGTGGTGCCAGACGAGTACGGCAGCACCGCGAGCTGGGTGGCCGGATCGAAGGAAACCTCGGGCGCCGCTGCGCCCTCGCCGAGCAGATCTCGCAGCGACAGATGGCCTTCGGCACCGTCGAGCACGAAGACGTTCTCAGCCGGGATACCGACCAGGTCAGCAGCTGCCTTTGCCTGCGGCAGGAGCGGCGAGACGGTGAAGAGGAACTTGGCCTTGGAATCGGTGAGCTGCTTGGCGATGTCCTCGGCGGTGTAGAGCGCGTTGATCGTGGTCGCGACGCCACCGGCACGAAGGATGCCGTGGAAGACGGAACCGAAGGCCGGGACGTTGGGCGAATGCAGCCCGACCACGTCGCCGACGGCGAGTCCGCGCGCTGCGAGAGCGCCTGCAACGCCGTTGATCTGTGCGATCAGCGAAGCGTATGTGGTGACTGCGCCCGAACTGCCCTCGACGAATGCCGTCTTGTCGAGGTCTGCGGGGTCGGTATTTCCGAACAGGAAGTCGTAGACGCTGAGGTTGGGGATTTCAACGTCGGGGAACGGACTCTTGAAGCTCACTGTGCTCCTCGAAAAGTTGCGCGGCGGGGTGGTGTGACCAACTTACTGTGACTCACGGGAACAGTATTATTCCGTGACGACAGTCACAAGTAAAGGTCACTTTACGTGACACATCCACGATGTGTCTCAGCCCGCTCGATCAGCTCTGCGCGGGCTCCTCCTCGATGAGGTGCTTGAACGGTTCGAGATTCGCCAGCGACTCGCCTCGCGACACCCGCCACGCCCACTCACGCTTGATGGACGAGGAGAAGCCGAGTTCGAGGATGACGTTGAAATCGCCGTCGGCGGCTTCGAGAACCTGACCGAGCACTCGGTCGAGTTCATCGCCGGTCACGGCATGCTCCGCGATCTTGCCGACCAGGTAGATGTCCCCGACCTTGTCGAGTGTGTACGCCACCCCGTACAGACGGCGGTTGCGCTTGAGCAGGAACTTGTAGACGCCCTCGAAGTTCTCGTCCACCTTGCGGCACACGAAGGCCTCGACCCGCACACCGTGATTGCCGACGGTGAGCAGAGTCGACGTCTTGAGTTTGTGTTCACCGGGAAGTTCGACGATGAAATGCGCGTCGTCTTTTCTGGTGAATTCGAGTTCGCGCTCGGTGAGAGCCTGCTCGATGGTGTCCGAAATGCTGCTCATGTACGCACTCCCCCGGTCCGGCGCAGACGCCACAGACCCCGCGCACGGCGGGGCGAGAAGTCGCTTGGACCGGTTCCGTTGTTGTAGTTGACTGCGGCTTTGCGATAGCTCTCGAGCAAACCGTCCGCGGTGTGTTCCCACGAGAAATTCTCGGCGTGACGCGGTGCCTGCGCGGCGAGTTCGGCCAAGCGCGTCGGCGCTGTCACCAAAGATTCGAGGGCGCCGGCCCAGTCTTCGGTGCGGTGTCCTTGAACCAGCAGGCCTGTCTCCCCGTTGCGTACGGCTACTCCCAGTCCGCCGACGTCGGCGGCAATCACGGGAGTTCCGCAGGCTTGAGCTTCGATGGCGACCAACCCGAAGGACTCCGAATAGCTCGGCACCGCAACCAGATCCGAGGCACGGTAGACATCGGCGAGACGCTCCGGTGCCTGCGGTGGCAAGAACGTCACCTGCGCGGTGATGCCGAGTGATCGTGCAAGTTCGATCAGCACGTCCGGCCGCGCGAGACCAGTTCCGGACGGGCCACCGACGACGAGGATGCGCAGCGGCAACCCGGGCCTGCGGCTGATCACTTCGGCGGCAGCACGCAGCAGAACGTCCGGCGCTTTGAGCGGTTGGATGCGGCCGACGAAAGTCACGACGATCTCGCCCGGGTCCAACCCCAACGACGCGCGGGCGGAATCGCGATCGCCCGGTCGGTAGCGGGTGAGATCGGCGCCGGGAGCCACGACGTCGATACGCGTGGGATCTGCGCCGTACAACTCGTGCAGCGCCTTGGCTTCGTCGGTGGTGTTGGCGACCAGGCGAT
Source organism: Rhodococcus sp. ARP2 (assembly GCF_001029585.1). Taxonomy (NCBI): domain Bacteria; kingdom Bacillati; phylum Actinomycetota; class Actinomycetes; order Mycobacteriales; family Nocardiaceae; genus Rhodococcus; species Rhodococcus sp. ARP2. The sequence continues at coordinate 190,457 of NZ_LEKE01000086.1, forward strand.
CGGACTCGGCGACTACTTGCTGCTCACCGATCTGACGTGCTGCCGGCTCCGGGGTGTCTCCCTCGGCAAGCGAAAGATTCTTCACCGCCGCGAGGGTGTGTGCAGTGTGTACGAGGGGAACGCCCCAACGGTCGCGAGCCAGCCAGCCGACCTGCCCGGACAACCAGTAGTGCGAGTGGATCAGGCTGTAGTACCCGGGCTCGTGTCGCGCTTCCTCCCGTAGAACGCCCGCGACGAAGGCACACAGTTGAGTCGGCAGATCCGCCTTGTCCAGCCCTTCGAAGGGACCAGCAGCAATGTTCCGAACCCGCACTCCGGGAGCGGCGTCCACCACGGGTGCGTCGGCCGAGGACGTCGCGCGGGTGAATATCTCCACCTCGACGCCACGTTTGGCGAGCTGAATCGCGGATTGCAGAACGTAGACGTTCATCCCACCCGCGTCACCGGTGCCGGGTTGCGCCAATGGCGAGGTGTGGACCGAGAGAACGGCCACCCGGCGAGGGCGCGAAATGTGCATGGGCGTCACGACTCCATACTGCCCCCTCACCGGGCGCGAACTCTAACCGAGGCTCGAGATGAAGGTTCGCACTTCGGACACGAATCGTGTCGGATCCTCCACGAACGGGCCGTGATTGCAGCCTTCCCAGTACGACGCCTGGGACTTGGGAATCAGTTCCTCGGCGTGCTTACCTGCACTCACGTCGACGACGGAGTCCTCGGTTCCGTGCAGAACGAGAACGGGGATATCCAGGTTGCGAAGCAAGTCGTCGTGACCGACAGCACGGTTGAACAATGCTGCTCGTACCCGCGGACGGGTCGAGAGGCTGTACCCGAACAAGGCCTGCGACGCTGCACCCTTGCCCTCGGGTGGGCCGGTGAGAGCGTTGCCGAAAGCGCCGAGTGCCCTGATCGCCTCGCGGGGATCTTCGGACATCGCGCCGGGAACCGCGCTACGCATCGCCGAGCCGACCTTGCCGCCCTTCTCACCGCGGCCGATGCTGGTGATCGCACCGACCAGAACCGCACCCGCCACCGCACCGGTTCCGTGCGCTGCCAGATAATCGCAGATCACCAGACCGCCGTACGACCAGCCGAGCAGTATCGCGTTCTCGGTGACGCCTTCTGCCGCGAGAACAGCCGCGACGTCGCCGGCCCAGTTCGCGGAGTCGTCGTATCCGGTTTCGGGAGCATCGGAGTAACCGTGGCCGCGCAGATCGACAGCGATCAGGCGGTAGTCCGCAGCCAGGTCCGCGAGGACCTGCTCGCCCCAGCACTGCGACGACTGAGCCCAGCCGTGCAGCAGCACCAGCGGGGTCCCCGCCGAATTTCCGGTTACTCGATAGACGATGGACGTGCCGTCGACGCTGACGGCTTCACGAATAGACATGCCGTCACGATAGAGGCTGCGACTGCAGCGCCGACCGCGAGCATGTACGCCGACGGGACGCCGTAGCGGTCGATCAGTTGCCCGGCCAGCGCAGACCCGAGCGCCACGCCGACGCCGAGGCCGGTGACCGTCAGGGTCATTCCCTCCGTGAGCTTTTCCGGGGGGACGATCTGTTCGACCAGGGCTGTCGCGATGATGAGCGTCGGTGCGACGGTCGCGCCTGCCAGCACGTACGCACCCGCGAGTGCGGCCACGTTTCCGACCAGGAGTAGTGGGACGCTGAGAACGGCGACCGCGGAGGACGCGATCATCAGTTGACCGCGCAGCGATCGCGCCGGGTGCATCGACCCGAAGATCAGTCCCGCGATTCCCGAGCCGCCGGCGAACAGCGCGAGGACCAGCGTCGCCGATCCCGGCGAATTCTGTTCCTCGGTGAACGCGATGGCGCCGACGTCGATGACGCCGAAGATCGTTCCGAGCATCACCATGATCACGATGACGATCCACATCACGTGATTACCGAGAACCGACCGTCCGCGGCCGGGTCGGCGCGGATGCACCTTCGGTTCGGTTCCTCGCTGTATGACCAGCAGCAGGGTTCCGGTGACCAGCAGAATCAGTCCCGCCAGCGGTCCGGCCTCGGGAAAGAGCCCGATACTCAGGCCGACCGAAATGACGGGGCCCGCCACGAAACAGAGTTCGTCCACCACGGATTCGAAGGCAAAGGCGGTGCGCAGCTGAGGTTTTCCGACATAGATCGCCACCCACCTGGCGCGGATCATCGCGCCGATCGTCGGGGTGGCGCCGCCGGGGACGACCAGAACGAAAAGCAGCCAATCGGGAGCTTCCATCCGCACTGCGAGCAAGAGCGCCCCGATCGCCGTGACGCTCACGGCTGCGGCAATCGGCAGGACCGCACGCTGGCCGAAGCGGTCGACCGCACGAGAGACCGCGGGCGCGATGATCGCCGACGAGAGCGCAAAAACCGCGGCGAGCGCGCCGGCGAGTGCGTAGTCACCACGAAGTTGCGAGATCATCGTCACGATTCCGATGCCGATCATGGCGATCGGCAGCCTTGCGACAAATCCGGCGGCTGAGAAGGCGACCGATCCGGGGGCGGCAAAGATCTCGCGGTAGGCGCTCAGCAGGCCATTGTTGGTGGATTCGCTCATGTCAGCTTCTCGTGCACTGAACAAGGTTCACAGAGCCGAGGCCGACTCGACAAATCGTTTTCACTGTGCGCTCGGGTTGACCTGTCGGTAACTTGCCTTACGATTGCGCGAATGAGTGTCCTGGTGTGTTTCCACGCCCATCCCGATGACGAAGTTTTCACTACGGGTGGCGTGATGAGAATGGCCGCCGACGCAGGTCACCGCGTCGTAGTCGTCACCGCTACCGACGGTGCTCTCGGTGAATTCCCCGACGGCCTGTTGGACGAATACGAGACGTTGGCTCAGCGCCGCAGCCGTGAACTCGAGGCGTCCACCGACGCGTTGGGCGCCAATCGCGTCGTGTCCCTGCATTACCCGGATTCCGGGATGGTGGGTACGCCCGAGAACGAGAATCCGGAAGCGTTCTGCAACGTCGACGTCGAGAAGGCCGCCGAGCGTCTTGCCGAGGTTCTTCGTGAAGAGAACGCCGATGTCCTGACCATCTACGACCCCAACGGCGGATACGGGCACCCGGATCACATCCAGGTCCACCATGTCGGCGTCCGGGCCGCAGAACTCGCAGGCACGCCGTTCGTCTACGAGGCGTCCACCAACCGCGATCACATGAAGATGCTGATGCAGGCCAACCCCGAGTGGACCGAAGAGGCGCAGCCGCCGGACATCGAATCGTTCGGGCTTCCGGCAGACCAACTCACCACCGCCGTCGATGTCAGTTCGGTGATCTCGTCCAAGCGCGCGGCCATGTACGCACACGCGACGCAGGTCGGCGATTTCGGCCCGTTTCTCGAAATGCCGACGGAGCAGCTCGCCGCGGCATTCGGCACCGAGTGGTTCCGTCGCCGCAACGCGCCGGAAGGTCTGTCCGAAACCGCCCTTCCCCTCTGAAGTCACCGCCCTCGATAAACCGAAGTCCCGACGGAGGTTTCGGCGGCTCGTTACCATCGGTAGGCATGGACCTCGAACAACTTGTCGCGAGCATGCCTTTTGCAGTTCACACCGGAATTCAGTTGGACAGCGCGGCACCCGAACAGGTTGTCGGCCATCTGGATTGGGACAGCCACCGCACCACCGCCGGCAACGGAATGCACGGCGGCGCCTTGATGACGCTGGCAGACAGCGTCGGCGTCGTCTGTGCATTCCTCAATCTTCCGCCCGGTGCAAGCACTTCCACCACCAGTTCGTCGACCGTGTTCACTCGCGGGGTGCGCAAGGGCACGGTCACCGCAACCGCCCGGCCACTGCATGCGGGGCGCAGCACCGTCGCGGTCGTGACCGAGATTCGCGACGACGAAGGCCGCCTCGTCGCTCAGGTCACCGCATCACAGGCAGTATTGGGACCGTGAAGCGTCCCGCGTACCGCGCCTCGGGTGCCACCCTGCCGTACGGCAATCTGCTTGCCTCCCATGACGTTGCGATGGAGGGTTACTTCTGGCGATTCACGATGCCAGGCAGCGGACGGGTGGTGATCGCGCTCGCCGGAATCAACAAGTCCGACGGCGGCAACTGGTCGACGCTCGGTCTCGCGGCACATCCAGGCGGATTCCTCCGTACCGCCGAACATCCGAGCGGATCGGCCGATCCACGTATCCTGGGGGCCTACGCCGACAACGCTTTCCGCGGCAATGCCGATCGACTGCAGGTCGATTTCGGCGACAGCCATCTCGACGTACGGATCAGCAATCAGCGATTCTGGCCGCATCGCCGCTTCGGGGGATCGAGCTACTTCCAATCAGTTCCCGCACTCAATCAATACTGGCATCCGTGGCTGCTCGGCGGCCGGGTCGAGGGAAGCGCCGTCATCGACGGGCAGAACTGGGATCTCACCGGGGCACAGGTGTACGGCGAGAAGAACTGGGGAAAGGGAGGATTCCCGGAATCCTGGTGGTGGGGACAGGCACAGGGGTTCACCGATCCTCGAGCCTGCGTGGCGTTTGCCGGCGGCCAGGTCAGCGCCGGACCTCTGCGCACCGAAGTCACCGCCGTCGTTGCCGCGCTACCGGACGGAACGGTATTGCGGCTGGGTAATCCGCTGACGTCACAGGTGGAGACGACGGTGTCCGACGATCGCTGGACTCTTCGCGGCTACAGCCGGAAGTGGAGCGTCGACATCGACGGGACCGCGCCCATCGCCGACGCACATATTCTTCCTGTTCCGATACCTGCCGAGCGTCGAAACGTGCCAGGAGCGCCCGAGCATCTCGGTGGAACCATGTCGGTCATCGTCCGCCGGCGCGGCACCATAGTCTGGAAGGACAGGTCACGGTTGGCCGCTCTCGAGCACGGCGGATTGGATCGGGCGCAGGCCGAACTCACTCGGCGGGAACAGCTCTCGCAAGATCGATGAGAGCAGAGGCCGCCGGATTCTTGCCGCCCGACGAACGCCAGACCAATTCCAGCCGAGATCGTGCTTCCGGTTCGAGATCGATCCGATGCAACTCCCCCACTGTCGACTCCGGTAGCACGGCCATTCCCAGCCCCTGCGCTGCCAATGAAACGATGATGCCGAGGTTGCTTGCCTCGAGCGCAACCGTCGGCTTGGTGCCGGCTGCGGCGCACGCGAAGTCCAGACACGTTCTGATGCCGGTTCCCTCCGGCAGACAGATGACCGATTGCGTCGCGAGTTCGGCAAACGGCAGAGACGACACCTCGGCCAGCGGATGATCGGCCGCCACTCCGGCCACCAGTCGTTCGTCGGTGATCACCCTCGATTCGAGCCCTTCCGGCAGCTTGCCCGCCACCCCGATGACGGCTATGTCGAAGGTTCCGTCCAACACTCCGGCAAGCAAACTGCGCGAATCGTCCTCGGCCAGCGAAATGTCCAGTCCGGGGTGTTTGTTGTGCAACCGACTGAGCAGATCTGTGAGGTCGGCGGAAGCGCAGGCGGTGACCATCCCGACCGAAACGGAACCCCGAACCAGTCCGTTCAGGGCATCGACAGCGTCGCGGGTGCTCTGAACGGAAGCGAGTGCAGCGTAGGCGTGCGGGAGGACGGCTCGCCCGGCGTCGGTCAGACAAACGGTTCGACCACTTCGATCGAGCAATTCCTGCCCCAACTCACGTTCCAGCCGTTTGACCTGCGCACTCACACCCGGTTGGGCTACGTGAAGCCGCTCGGCGGCGCGGGTGAAGTTGGCTTCCTCCACTACCGTGACAAAGTATTCGAGCTGCCGAAGTTCCATAACTACTGATTCTAGCTGCGAGACAAACTAGATCTTGGACTTATCGCCGGTGCGGTAGAACGATGGAAGCATGACAACAACAGATGACGTCCAGAAGGCCGGAACCCCGGTAGACATCGCGAAGCTTTTTGTGCAGTTCGCCAACGCTGGTGACGCAGACGCCGTCGCCGCACTCTACGAGGAGGGTGCGGTGATGGCCTTCCCGCCCGGATCCCTCACCGTGGGCCGCCAAGCCATCCGCGAGGTGATCTCTCAGATGCTGGCAGCTGCACCGAGTTTCACCGTCGAGGAATCTCTACCGACGGTGATCAGCGGCGACCTCGCCATGACCTCGACCAAACCTTCCGACGGAACCGGCGGGCGCACGCAGGTCGCGCGCCGCCAGTCCGACGGATCATGGTTGCGAGTCTTGGATCGACCGGAACTCTGACTACCCTCTTCGCAGTCAGACGGCCGACGCGCGACGCATGGCCGCAGCGGGATCAGCAAACAGTGAACTCAGTGACACGACCGTGGAAGCGTATTCCTGGACCCGATTACCGAAACCGGTAATTCGAATGTCCTTACGCTCCAACGAGGATGCCGTCGAGAAAGCCTCGGCGACATGGGGCACTCCGGCGGGATAGTCGGTGAATGCCTGACCACCCAGAATCACACGATCCGGGTTGAACAGGTCACGCAGCATTGCCACCGTCCGGCCGAGGACGCGTGCTCGATCAACCAGAAGTTCGTGTGCCGGAATGGAACCCGACGACGCAGCCCGGTAGACGTCCGCGATCGTGACACGCTCACTGCCCTGGATCACGGCGCCCGAAGACAAAGCCTGCGCGACTACAGCGCGGTCACTGATCGTTGCTTCAAGGCAACCCACGGCGCCGCAGGTGCACCGTGCGGACGAACCCGTCGGAAGGTGCGCGATCGAACCGGGTCCGCTGGACGGCGTGTGTACTCGACCTTCGAAAGTGATTGCGATACCGGCAGTTTCACGGGCGTAGAAGTACAGCCCGGTAGTGCCCGGTGTCGGAGCCTCGGCACGGTCGGTGCTGAGCAGTAGTTCCGACGCAGCCATCGCCTCGACGTGGGCTGCGACTGAGACGGGGAGATCCAAGCCGGCTCCGATGATGGATCCAACTTTGGCGCCCTTCCACCCCAGGCGCGGGTGATCGACTACTCCGGTCGCCGAATCGACGCGACCGCCGATGGCCACGCCGACGGCGAGGGGACGACGCTTGTGCCACCGTGAGGCAAACGATTTGGCCGAGCGCGCAATGGTGGCAAGCGCGACAGCAGAATTGGTGGCGGGAGTCGGAATCTCGACGGCGCCGAGCACCTTCCCGCGGATGTCGCTGGCGATGATGCTGGTGACGACGGCACCGATATGAATGCCCACGGTCAAGTACGGCTCGTGGTTGACCTCGAACGGAACCCGCGGACGCCCGATGGCGCCGGAGGCCGTCAAGTCTGCGCGTTCGCGCAGGATCCCGAGGTCCAGCAGGCTCGTGACCTGCCGGTTCACGGTGGCAATACTCAGTCCGGACGCTTTCGCCGCGGTATCGCGAGAGAGCGGTCCGCGGGATCGAGCAATGCGCAACACCGTCGCGGACGGTCCGTCGGCAATGCGCAGTTCGGGCACGACGATCTGGGTACGGGTCCGCGTTCCCGAGAGCGCGGTTCGCGATCGGATGTTCGGAATGGCGGAGATGGTGGGTGTCGACATGGCTGTCCCTTGCAGAAGGAGGAGAAGGCGCATATCTCTGTCGACCGCGAAATCAGCTTTTGCGCTGGTCAAGCGAAGAGAAAGACAGGAAAGGCGCAGAAATTAGCTGCAGAAAGAACGGCGGCGACAACACAGCTCTCGCGCCAAGGGCAGACGCGAACCAAGCGCAGCGGTCACATAGGTGACCCGCAAAGCGGCAGGCTGGTCGGTCGACATGGCTCCAAAAGTAGCAGCTTCACCGAGATTCACAAATCAGGTGCGGTAACGATCACACTGACCACAACCCTGTCGAGGCGGATTCTCGCGTGTTTGGGTGGGTGCACTCCCCACGAAAGGTGCACCATGTCTACAGCTTTCGCCAAGCCGACCCTCACGGACGCGGCATCAACGAACGGGGCGGCTGCCGGCGCCGCTCGCGGCACTGTCACCCCCCTCGGCGCGCATATCGGCGCCCGAATCGACGGAATCACTCTCGGCGAGCACCTCGATCCGGCGACGATCTCACTCATCCGACAGGCGATTCTCGAACACAAGGTGATCTTCTTCCGCGGACAGAACCACCTCGACAACGATTCGCAGTACGAGTTCGCCCAGCTGTTGGGCACCCCGACCACTGCCCACCCCACGGTGAAGTCGCACGGCGCAAAAGTTCTGCCCATCGATTCGGACCTGGGCAAGGCCAACAGTTGGCACACCGACGTCACCTTCGTCGATCGCATCCCCAAAGCTTCGATCCTGCGCGCGGTGCAGCTGCCCGAATACGGCGGTTCGACGACGTGGGCGTCGGGGGTAGCCGCGTACAACGGACTGCCGGATCCACTCAAGGCGCTCGCGGAGAACCTCTGGGCTCGCCACACGAACGTCTACGATTACGCGGCCACCAGCGCCGAGCGTCTCACCGAAGATCGCACGGCCGCCTATCGCGAGGAGTTCCAGTCAACGTACTTCGAGACGGAGCACCCCGTGGTGCGTGTCCACCCCGAAACCGGAGAACGCACGCTCGTCCTCGGACATTTTGTCAAGAACTTCGTCGGGTTGAGCACCGAACAGTCGAACGGTGTGTTCAAGCTCTTGCAGGATCACGCCATCAAGCTCGAGTACACGACGCGCTGGAACTGGGAAGCGGGTGACGTCGCGATCTGGGACAACCGGGCCACCCAGCATTACGCGATCGCAGACTACGACAACCAGTACCGGCGTCTGGAGCGCATCACACTGGCCGGCGACATCCCGGTCAACATCCATGGGGAACGAAGCCGCAGTATCGCCGGCGACGCTTCCGAGTATTCGGTTATCGAAGGTGCAGTTGCGGCAGAAGGTGCCTCGAACAACTCATGACTCACGCAGATTCCGCCCTTCCGCCGCACGCGCGCGGTTACGAAGGCTTCGAGGGTCGAATCGGCCGCACCGCAGCCGATTCGACCCCGGCGTGGCCCACAGCCACGACCCCGCCTCTCGGATCACCCAACATCGTCGTGGTTCTGATCGACGACATGGGATACAGCGACATCGGACCGTTCGGCTCCGAGATCGAGACTCCCACCCTCGACCGCCTTGCCTCGCAGGGCATTCGAATGACCAACTATCACACGACGCCCCTCTGCTCGCCGTCGCGCGCCGCGCTTCTCACCGGCCTGAATCCGCACCGCGCCGGGTACGGTTTTGTCGCCAACGCCGATCCGGGCTACCCCGGACTGCGTCTGGAATTGGCCGACGACGTCCAGACACTCCCCGAAATCCTCCGCGGCGCAGGCTATGCGACCTATGCGGTGGGCAAGTGGCATCTCGTGCGCGACGCAAACCTCGCCCCGGGACGAAGTCGTGATTCCTGGCCGACACAGCGTGGATTCGATCGCTACTACGGCTCACTCGAAGGACTCAATTCCTTCTATTACCCCAATCAATTGATCTCCGACAATTCTGTGGTCGACGTCGACGAGTATCCCGAGGGCTACTACCTCACCGACGATCTGACCGACAAGGCCGTCGGGTACATCAAGGACCTTCGCGCCCACGATCAGGACAAGCCGTTCTTTCTCTACTTCGCACACGTCGCCATGCACGGACCCTTACAGGCCAAGCCCGCCGATCAAGCGAAATACCGCGGTCGCTACGACGAGGGCTGGGATCGAATCCGCGAGTCGCGGTTCGCCTCTCAGCTACTGCAAGGACTCTTTCCGGAGGGGACACGTCAGGCGCCGCGTAACTCCGAACCCGGATTCGACGTGCCCGAATGGGATTCGCTCACGCCGGAGGTGCAGTCTCGGTTCGCCCGCTACATGGAGGTGTACGCGGCGATGGTCGACTCGATCGATCAGAGCGTCGGACGCATCGTCGACACCCTGGACGAACTGGGCGAACTCGACAACACGATCATCGTCTTCACCTCGGACAACGGCGGCACCGCCGAGGGCGGTTCGGACGGGACTCGAAGCTACTTCGCGCAGTTCGCACATATTCAGGATCCGGACTGGGTGGGCGATGTCCCCCACGACGAATCCCTCATCGGCGGACCTGAATTGGGCGTGCACTATCCACGTGGATGGGGGCAGACGTCCAACACCCCCTTCCGGTTCTACAAAGGGCAATCCTTTGCCGGTGGGATCCGTGTTCCCTTCCTCCTGTCCTGGCCCGCGGGATTGAAACCCGAAGCGGGCGACAACGGGATCCGCGACCAGTTCGCGTATGTCACCGACCTGACGCCGACGCTTCTCGAACTGGCCGGAATCGAAACCCCCACCGTGCGAAACGGGCTGCCGGTCAAGGAGTTCGACGGCGCGTCGAGCGCGCCGGTTCTGCGTTCACCCACCGCTCCGAGTACCCACACCGAGCAGTACACCGAGGTGACCGGAATCCGCGGCTACTACAAGGACGGATGGAAACTGCTGGCGCTCGCTCCAGCTGACATCGACAAACCGCACTGGCAATTGTTCGACGTCCGAGCCGACCCGACCGAGCTCGACGACCTCGCATCACGGTTTCCCGACAAGGTTCGCGAACTCGCCGAGGCCTGGGACCACTCGGCGTGGGCGAACACCGTGTTTCCTCTACTGGGCAATACCGTCGGCGCGGTTCGCCGTCCGGAGGAAGAGGCACTCTCACGCCCGGTGCGACTACTTGCGGGAACGCCCCCGCTGGAGCGCTACCGCTCATCCAAACTGATCGGGTTCCGTGACTTCGACATCACGATCGAACTCGACGGTTACCGCGAAGGCGACGCCGGCGTCCTTGTCGCCCATGGGGATCCACAAGGTGGATATCTTCTCTACGTCGAGGACGGCAACCTGCATCTCGGATACAACGCCTTCGGTTCATACTCCGTGGTCGATGCGGGGCCATTGCCGGTCGGCACCAAGCGAATCGACGTGTCCGTGGCGGTGTTACCGCGGTTGCGTTGGGATCTCCACGTCAGCGTCGACGGCATTCACGCGGGCCAACTGCTCGGGCAAGTACAACTGGTCGGGATGGCGCCGTGGACCGGCATCTCGGTCGGGGTCGACGCCAGAGGACCTGTGTCGTGGGAAGTACGACGACGCCACGGACCATTCCGGTACAGCGGCGCGCTGCGCGCCGTCACCTACACCCCTGGCCCGGTCAAGGTACCGCGTCGTCACATCGAATCCATCGAACGGGAGGCAGAGTATGCCGCCGACTAGCCCTACGATTGCATCATGACCATTTCTTCCGATGCCCGCATCGCCGTAGTCACCGGAGCCAGCTCCGGAATCGGTGAGGCCACCGCCCGCACCCTGGCAGCTCAGGGATTCCACGTCGTGATCGGTGCTCGCCGCGTCGATCGTCTCGAGAAGATCGCCGAGGAGATCGGTGGTACCGCTCTCGAACTCGACGTCACCGACGAGGATTCCGTCGACGCGTTCGCGGCCGTGGTCCCCCGTGTCGACGTGTTGGTCAACAACGCGGGTGGTGCAAAGGGTCTGGCAACAGTCCTGGACGCCGATCTGGACGACTGGCGGTGGATGTGGGAGACCAATGTCCTGGGCACGTTGCGTGTGACGAAGGCACTGCTGCCCAAGCTGATCGATTCGGGTGACGGTCTGGTCGTGACCATCACCTCGGTGGCCGCGCTGGAGGCATACGACAACGGCTCGGGCTACACCACCGCCAAACACGCTCAAGCCGTCCTTCATCGGACATTGCGCGGTGAACTGTTGGGTAAGCCCGTTCGACTGACCGAAATCGCGCCGGGAGCCGTCGAGACGGAGTTCTCACTCGTCCGGTTCGAGGGCGATCAGGACAAGGCCGACAAGGTGTACGAGGGAATCACACCGTTGGTGGCGCAGGACATCGCCGAGATCATCGGTTTTGTCGCGTCGCGGCCGTCACATGTGAACCTCGATCAGATCATCGTCAAGCCGCGGGATCAGGCAAGCCCCGGTCGGTTCCATCGCACCACCAGCTAGTTCGAATCGCACCGAACAGCTAGAGCCTCGGGCGAATCGACTGACGGAGGACGGAGTCGAGATTGCGTGCAATCTCGGCCTCCGTCACTTCCGCGGAAGCGCCGCGGGCACTCACGGTTTCACCCGCGGTGATGATGTACCGACCGTCGCCGGCATAGTCGTGCCAGTGGAATGTTATTCCGTCGTCTGTCGGCCTGCTGTCGACGGCTCCTCCCGGGTATGCGGTGACTTCACCGATCGAGGTCCGCTCTCGGCCGAAGAATCTGCTCACTTCCTCGCTCCCGCGCGCACCGGCTGCGCTGCTCAGAAAGCTCTGCCTCCCGGCAGTTTTCGGCCTTTCGATGTTCAGGCCACGCTCCGATCCAGCGGGGCAGGTCGGCAGGTGATCGACGAGCATCCGCGGAATTGCCGATGGGCGTGCCACGGTGAAAACCACGTCGGAGCCACAGTCGACAGTCCTGCCGGGCAGTTGAGTCAGGAGCACACCCAGGTCGCCGGCAACAACACCGTGCAATCGCGTCACCGTACTCATCTTCTGCCCATGGAAACCGGAAACCTCCACACGAGCATCAGGATTCGCAAGAGCACCGAGAACGTGATGCAGCCGATCGTCGAGCACGGCAGACAGGTGCGCTCCCGCTCGACGTCGCGCCGCTGTCAACTCGATCATGGTGTCGGCCGCCGGACGAAACCGCAGCGGGTACGGGAGTCGGTCACGTCCGACCGCTTCCCAGAGAATCTGGAATTCGAGGCCGGTGAACTGCCATTGCATGGTGGTCATTCGCCCAGTACCGCCGGGGAGACCATGGGTAGGTCGCCGATCAGGGCGTTACCGTTCTCGACGGTGACGAGGTAGCCGGGGGTGTCGTGAACGTTGTCTTCGTCTTGCCCTTGCCCTCGTCCCGGTGCCATGCCGCCGACGCCACCCATCGCGCCCCGACCGCTCTGCGCGCCCGTCGCCGAAGTACCGCCAGTTCCGTTGACTCCCCCACGTCCGCCACCGGCGAGGCCACCGCCGCCGCCAGGGCCTCCAGGTCCGAGGGCTCCACCTGGCCCGAAGCCGCCGGTACCGATTCCACCGGCAGAACCTCCACCCGAACCGCTACCCACCAGGCCTGACGGCACGCCGGAACCGAGCTGAGCACCATTCGGAGTTGCACGGGCAAGGCCATCCGGCGCTGCACCGGCGGACAGTGGACCGGCATGTGCCGCGGTGGTCCCGGCCGGGCCGGAATCGTTTGCGGACCGGGCGGCGTCGGCACCGGAATTCCCTTGGGTGTCAACACCACTACGGTTGTCACCATTTCCGGAATTGGGGCCTAAAGGGTTCTGACCGGAACCGTCTCCGGCCGGATTTGCACCGCCGGAGATTCCACCGTCCACTCCTCCACCAACTCCGCCACCCGACGCCGATGGCGCGCCGAGCCCGTTCCCCGTTCCCGAGGCCATACCTCCGCCGGAACCACCACCACCGAATGCGCCGCCACTTCCAGCCCCGCCACTTCCAGCCCCGCCACTTCCAGCCCCGCCATTGCCGGTGACCGGATTGAAAGCGGCCGGGAGGATCGGCACCTGGTCGTCCGCACGCTTCATGTACGGCAGATACACGTCCTTCATCACCTGGCGCGCTTGACGTTCGGCTTCTTCCGCTTCGTATTGGGCCTGCTTCCACGTAGCCCCGGGAACCAGGCTGAGAAACCTCTCGACCGTCGAGGCGCCGTCGGGTGCCGGAATCGAGCGTTTGGCCTCGTCGAGTGCGATCTTCGCCTCCTCGATCTTGTTCGAGATCAGATCGACCCGCACCTTCAGCTCACCCGCATCAGCCGAGTAGGCCAGCACTGCTTCCAACGCAGCCGAGCCGCCGCGCCCCTGCCAGCCTTCGGTGATTGCACCGTTCACATCGTTCTGGAACTTCCCGATGCCAGATTCCACCCGGCCGGCAATGGCCTTCCAGGCCTCACCGATTGCACTCAGGGTTGCCGGATTCATCTCGTTGACGTGGTCGAAGATTTCGGAGTGCGACATCGCATCGAAAGGATCGTCGTCCACGATTGCATGTTCGCTGTACTCGAGCGATGACGTCTGGGCGGTGAGGGCATCGCGCTCACCCCAGGCTCGTGCGCGCTCTGCATCGGCGTCGGCGGTCGCAACAGCCATCTCGTCGTCGAACGCGCCGCGGTCGTCGGTTACGGATTGCACCAGAGCAGATGTAGCGAATGCGCTCGCGATGGGAGCGCCGACAACTGGCAACGCCGCCACGCCGGACGGGACGGCATGCGTCGCTTCGGAGATCCTGCCAAGCACATCTTCCAGAAATGGAATGCCCACCGATGCCCCCTGACGTCGAAATCCCCGTCGGACTCCCCCGAGCCGACAGCGCTTACCTGTATTGACGCAAGCAACGCCCGGATGGTTCCGCTCGTCGACGGATTTCTCGGTTCACAGCAGTAGAGACTTACGCCAGTGCAGACATCGACTTCCAGGTCGGCAAATCGATCGCCCAGTCGTAGATGTCGCCGTCCGCAGGCGACAGGTCGATCGACGTGCCGGTCACCTCGACGGGGTCACCGTAGAGGGCGGTTCCGAAGTATTCCTGCGCGTCGGATGTCGACAGGTTGATGCAACCGTTCGTGACGTTCGACGAGCCCTGCACCCCGGTGGTCTGAGGATTGGCGTGGATGAATTCGCCGTTGTTGGAGATGCGCACCGCCCAACGCTCACGCACGTTCTCGTAGAATGGCGGATTGGACATCATGAAGTCTTCGTACTTCTCCGTCACCATGTGAATGCCGCTGCGCGTGACGTTTCGAGGTTCGTTTCCCTCGCCGTAGCTGACGGGAATGTCCATGATCGTCTGACCGTCTCGCACCACCTGCATGCGGTGGCTCGGCGCGTTCGCCTTCACGATCTGGCTACGACCGATCGTGAAGTCGAGCGTGAGATCCTGGTCGCCGTAAGCGCCACCGCCGTAGTTCAAGCCGTAGAGCTTGGCGTCCAGATGGACAGTTGTGCCCGGCACCCAGTAATCGGCCGGTCGCCAATGGGCCCGTGATCCGCCGTTGTCGTCGGCCAGCCATGCCCACGATCCGGCGGTGGGCGGCACGGTGGTCACGACAAGCGCCTTCTCGACGGCCGCCTTGTCGACGACGGAGTTGTCGAACTGCAACGTGATCGGTGCCGCGATACCAACTTCCTGGCCGTCGGCGATGTTGAGGGTGGCGCCGGTGGTCGACTCCGGGGCGACCGTCGTAAAGCTCCCCTGCACTGGCACGGATTTACCGTCGGTTCCGGTTGCCGAGCCCGACCACGAATACGTGGTGCCGTAGCCGAGTGCCTCACTGACGGTGAACGTCGTCTTGTCAGGCGAGAGTTGTCCGGCGACGGCCTTACCGGCCGCGTTGCTGAGATTGACGTCGGCCAGTGTTCCCTGGGTCACCGCAACCGAGACGGGCGCGACCGGGCTGACGTCTTTGGTACCGGGTGCCGGCGTCGACACCACGGTCGCAACAGGCGCTGGTTCGGCGGCCGCCGCACCGCCTTGTCCGTCCTTGCCACCGATCGTGCAGCCGACGGCGGCCACCATCACCGCGAGCAATACAGCTACCAACGCAACAACACGCGAACGACTTCTCCGACCACCCAGCTCATGCACTTCAACAGGCTACCTGCGGGCTCCGTCAGGAATCAGATGGTGAAGCCCACAGTTACCGGTTCCGGTTCCAGGTGGACGCCGAACGCGGCTTCGACGCCGTCGCGAACCGTCCGCGCGAGCGAGACCACATCCGCGCTCGTTGCCGACCCTCTGTTGGTCAACGCCAAGGTGTGTTTCGTCGACAGCCTGGCCGGTGCATCTTCACCGGGATAACCCTTCGAGAATCCGGCCCGTTCGATCAACCATCCGGCCGAGAGCTTGGTTCCACCACTGCCCGGGAACTGCGGCAGGGTGACGTCTCCGAGCTGTTCGGTTATTGCTCCGAGCACAGCGGGCAGCTTGTCGTCCGGCACCACGGGGTTGGTGAAGAAGGAACCCGCGCTCCACGTGTCGTGGTCGTACGGATCGAGCACCATCGCCTTGCCGGTCCGCAATCCCAGAACCGCCTCGCGGACCTGCGACGCAGGCAACCGCTCGCCTTCCTCGGCCCCGAGTGCGGTGAACAGTTCGCGGTACGCGAGCGGGGCGCTCAATCCGTCGGTCGACGCATCGAATTCGACGGCGAGAACCACTGCTGCATCGGAATGCTTGAGAACGCTCGACCGGTAGCCCAACTCGAGTTTCGACGGTTCGACCCACGACACTTCGCCGCTGCGTCGGTCGAGCAATTGAACCTGCCGGAGCCGCGAGCCCACCTCGACGCCGTACGCGCCGACGTTCTGCACCGGCGTCGCACCGGTCGAGCCCGGAATCCCGGACAGGCATTCGAGGCCGCCCAGTTCCGCGGCGACGGATTGGCCGACTACTTCGTCCCACACTGCGCCCGCTTCGGCAATGACGCGGTCCGTGTCGAGGCTCACGGTGGTGTTGGCCACACGAACGACAACTCCGTCGAATCCCGCGTCCGAGATCACGAGATTCGATCCGCCGGCGAGAATCAGCGTCGGGATCTGCTCGCGATCGAGCAGCGTCACGACGTCGATCAACGACTGCGTCGTCGGGCATTCGGCGAGCAGCCGCGCCGGTCCTCCGATTCGGAGCGTCGTCAATCCCGACAAGTCAACGTTCTCGGACACGAAAGCGCCTGATTCCACGACGCGTCTGCCAATGGTTACGTCCCACACATCGATAAACGGTAGCCTCCACAATCGTGAGCCGTCGCATCGAGCATTCGTCGAAGTACACAGTCCCCGCCGAGAAGGTCCATGAGGCGGTGACCTCCGAGCAGTACTGGCGCGACCGAATCGTCGCTGTCGGTGGTCCCGGCGCGGCGGTCGAAGAGCTGACCGTTCGCGACGAGACCGTCGCGGTCACGATGTCGCAGATCATCGCCGCCGAGCATCTCCCGAGCATGGTGTCGAAGGTCGTCAACGGCGACATCGTCATCAAGCGCAGTGAGACGATGGCTCCTTTCAAGGACGGCAAGGCCACGGGCACCTTTTCCGCCCACGTCGACGGTGTTCCCGCCCGAATCGAGGGCACGCAGGTCCTGACTGGCGACGAGAACTCCGCCACTCTCGAGATCGAGGGTGAGGTCGAGGTCAAGATCCCGTTCCTCGGCGGAAAGATCGAAAGCGCAATTGTCGACGAGGTTGTCCGGCTCATCCAGGCCGAACAGGACTTCACCCGGGAGTGGATCGCGAAGTAAAATCCTGCGGGCGGGAATAGTTGTGGATACGGCCAATTTGGCTTGTCACAGCGCGTAACAGGTATTCTTTCCGATCATGGCTCGCCGCATCGACTACTCCGCCCGCTATCAGCACTCCCCCGAGCAGGTCTACGCGGCACTGGCGGACCGCTCGTACTGGGAGGCCCGCGTCGAGGAGATGCGCAAGCATTCCGAGAACCATGTGGAACATTTCGAGGTCACCGATTCCGGAATCGATCTCGTGCTGCACCACATTCTCCCGCGCACCGATTTGCCGGACATTGCTCAGACAGTGATGAAGAAGGATCTGGTCATCACGCGCAAGGAGTCGTACGGCGCCTTCGGCGACACCGTGACCGGAACGTACGAAGCGTCCATCCCGGCCGGGCCGGGGAATCTGTCCGGCACCATGGAGTTGTTCGCGACCGATACCGGGTCCACGCTGCGAACCACGTCCGAGGCGAAGGTCTTCATACCGTTCATCGGCGCGAAGTTGGAACAGCTCATGCTCATCAACCTCGTCGATCTGTTCCGCACCGAAGCTCAGGTCACCGCGACCTGGCTCGCCGCACGCTGAAGCCGGCGTGAAGAAGGCTCCACCCCCGAAGATCGAGGGGGTCATCACCCGTGGCACGACGGGGATCAACAGACTGCGACGAAGTGACCGGTGGATCGTCCACAACCGCACTATCGCGCACGCCCTGAACAACGCGGCCGATCCGTTGATCGTCGACCTCGGGTACGGGGCGAGGCCGGACACCACCTTCGAGATGGCAAGCCGCCTCACCGCTGTCCGGCGGGATCGACGCGTCATCGGGCTCGAGATCGACCCCGCCCGCGTGGTCGAGAGTCGTGACGGTGTCAGCTTCGCCCGTGGCGGATTCGAACTGGCCGGTCTCACACCCGTTTTCGTACGCGCCTTCAACGTCCTCCGGCAATACCCGGAGGACGCTGTGGACTCTGCGTGGGCACACATTCAGTCCGGCCTCGCCCCGGGCGGACTGCTACTCGACGGAACCTGCGACGAGCTCGGAAGGCGTTGCGCCTGGGTGCTTCTCGACGCCGATCGTCCCTTGACCCTGACACTGGCCTGGGACCCCTTCGACATCGAGCGTCCTTCCGACATCGCAGAACGTCTCCCGAAGGCTCTCATTCACCGCAACGTTCCAGGTGAGCCGATCCACGCGCTGCTCAGCGCGGCCGATCGAGCCTGGGCCACCGCTGCGCCACACGCCTCGTTCGGACCTCGACATCGATGGGCTGCCGCATTGGAAATTCTTCGGGCGCAAGGAATTCCCGTGCAGCCCGCGCGACGACGTCTTCGCGACTGCATCCTGACGGTGCCATGGCATGTCGTAGCGCCGAACCCCTGAACTCGCAGACGGGAAACGCCTCGCCGCAGAAGTTGTCTCTGCGGCGAGGCGTCTGTGTGCAGGCGTCGGGCTAGGACCCGAAGATGTTTTCCAGGCTTCCCAGCGAACCTGTCGAACTGCCGCCGTTGCCGGGATCGCCGCCGTCGGACTCTGCCGTGACCTTGACGGTGACTGCGGCCTGGGTCTCGGAACCGAGATAGCCGTCAGTTCCGCTGAACACCGCGGTGATTCGGCGATCTCCGAGTTCGGTGAAGGTATGCGAGAGCGTGGCCTTACCGTTCACCACCTCAACCGGTCCACCGATCGGGGTGGTTCCGTCCATGAACTGAACCGTTCCTGCGCTGAGCGTAGGAACAACTGCCGCAACGAGATCAACCTTCGCGCCCTTGACCGCTGACGCCGGAGCGCTCACGGTGATGGACGTTTCCTGATCCTCCGCGGCCGGAGCCGTGACCGAAACCGACTGAGCGGCCGAGGTAGAAGTGAGGAATCCTGCTGCACCCGAGTAGACGGCCGTGATGTCGTGCGTACCGACGCTCGCGAACTCGTGCATGATCGACGCCTTGCCCTCGACGACCGGCACCGGCGAGCCGAGATTGCCCGAGCCGTCCTTGAACTGCACCGTGCCGCCAACCGGCGACGGAGTGACCGCCACGGAGAGACCCACTGCCGTACCGGTTTTCGCATCCGCCGGAACGGTCAAGACCGTCTCGGTCTGCTGGTCGGTGGGAGCCGGCGCCTTGACGTTCACAGTCTGGGCGTTCGATGTCGAACCCAGGTAGTTGCCCGAACCCGAGAATACTGCGGTGATGCTGTACTCGCCCGCCACGTTGAAGGTCGGCATGGTTGTCGCCCTACCCGTGGCGTCCACTGGAACCGAGGGGCCCAGATCCCTGCCACCTTCCTTGAACTGCACGGTGCCACCTGCAACACCGGTCGAGACAGAGGCAGTGAACGACAATGCCTCACCGGTCGACGCCGTCGACGGGCCGACGAGAGTGGTCGTTGTGTTCTCCTCGACCACCACCGGAGCGACTGTCAACGCATGCGGCGCCGACGTCGAAGTCTGGTAGACACCGGAACCGGAGTACACCGCCACGATCGAATGCGCGCCTTCTGCATAGGAATTCGCCATTGACGCCTTGCCGTTGGCATCGACGGTAACAACGCCGCCGAGGTCGGTTGCACCGTCTTTGAACTGCACCGTGCCACCCGCCGGAGTAGGCGACACCGTAGCCTCGACGGTCACGGACTCACCTGCAACTGCACTTGCGGGACCGGTGATCGCGGTTGCAGTGCTCTTGTCCGCTTCGGACACGACGACGTCGACAGCTGACGACGTGGAGGTCGCCACCTTTGCATTTCCGAGGTACTTGGCCGTCACGCTGTGGGTTCGGACGTCAGCCGGTGTCCAGGCAAGTGTTGCAACACCATTGGCGAGCGCGCCCGCACCGATCTTGGTGGCACCGTCGAAGAACTCCACCGAATCACCGTCGGCACCACCGGTCACCGTCGCACTCAGCGGAACAGGTTGTCCCAACTTCACGCCACTGGCCGGTGACAACGTCGTCGCCGAAATGTTCTTCGACACCGTCACCGCCGGGCCCTTGTTCTGGAAATCGGAACTCGTCACTGACGCGTTGTAATGCACCGAAGTATCCAACGGCACCTCACGCGCACAATCCGCGCCCACCGTGTACTTGAACTCGAAAGTCTTCGAGTCGTTGTTGTACAGCGGCCACTCTGTCAGTGACCCCTTCACACGAACAAAATCAGCACCCTTGGACTCGACACTCCGCGTCGAACCATTCACCTTCGCCGAACCCTCGACGTACGTCAGACATGTCGGATGAACATCCTTGATCGCATACAGGTAATCCACGACGATGTTCTTCCGCTTGAACACAGTCTTCACGGTGATCGTCTCGCCCTCGGACGGAGTCACATTGCTGATCGTCCGCGTGTATTCGTAGTTGTTCGCATTCCACGTCAACGAACCCGGTGTCTCCGGCGCAGCTCCCGCAACCCCGAGACCCGTAACCGCCGCGAAACCCGCAGCAACAGCAAACACACTCAAACCTGCAACTGCACGACGTGCAGAACCTACAGACATAGATTTTCCTTCTCGAGAAGTGAGGGATATGGGTGATGCCCCACCACCTGAAGCGGGCTGGGCATCACCGGGTATTGATTGCTAGGAGCCGAAGATGTTGCCGAGGCTGCCGAGCGAACCGGTGCCGTTGCCTGGTTCTTCACCGTCGACCGGTGCGGCGATCTGGACGGAGACCTGATCGGAGGATGCCGTCACCGTGCCGGCGCCCGAGTACTCGGCCGAGACAATTCGCTGTCCCTGAGTTGCGGGCTTCCACGAAAGGCTGGCCTTTCCGGATGAATCGACTGTAGCCGTGCCGATGACGGTCTCGCCGTCCTTGAAGGTGACTGTGCCACCGGCATTTGTAGGACTGATCTGAGCGGAGATCGTCTGTGCAACGCCGACCTGGCCCGCTACTACGCTGAGATCTGTTGTGGAGCTGGTTGTTCCGGCGGGCTGTTCGGCGACTGTCACATTCGCGGTGGTACTCGACCCGGTGACGCCGGACCTGCCGGCGAACACAGCCTCGACGGTCTGCGCACCGGCAACCGTCGGAACCCAGGCGTAGGTCGCTTCACCGTTGCCTGCCACCTGCACCGAAGCGAGCACCGTTCCGCCGACCTTGAACGTGACCGTTCCACCGGTGCCCGACGCGGATACAGTCGCTTTGAGAGTGGTCGACTTGCCGACCTGCGCGCCCGAGATCGGCGCCAGCGTCGTACTGGACTGAGCATCGGCCTGCGAAACGTTCACGATCAGCGCTGCCGAAGCGGAACCGACGGCACGCGCCGTGTCGGCGAACTTCGCTGTGATCGAGTGATCTCCACGGGTGGTCGGTGTCCAGGCAAGTGTTGCAACACCATTGGCGAGCGCGCCCGCACCGATCTTGGAACCTGCGTCGAAGAACTCCACCGAATCACCGTCGGCACCACCGGTCACCGTCGCACTCAACGTCACCGGCTGCCCCACCTGAGCGCCACTGACCGGTGACACGGCCGTCGTCGAGACGTTCTTCTGAACCTTGACCGACGGACCACGACCATTTGTCGTGTCATTCACCCAAGCCGAACCGTCGAAATGCACGGTACTCACCAAATCAGTACCGCGCTCACACCCCGCACCGACCCGATATTGAAACTCGAACGACTTCGTATTGTTCTGATACAACGGCCAATCGGTGATGCTCGCGCTCACACGCACAGAATCAGCGCTCACCGGCGTCTCCGGCGAATAGGTGTTTCCGTTCACCTTCGCCGAACCCTCGACATACGTCATGCACGGCGAATGAAAATCCCGAACCGCGTATAGGTAATTGACCAGAAAATCGGTCCGCTTGAACACCGTCGTCGAGGTGATCACGTCACCTTCCGACGGCGTCGCGTTACTGATCGTTCGCGTGATCTTGTAACCACTCGAATTGAACTCAGCCGTCACCGGAGCCGCACCAGCAACCCCGACACCCGCAACCACCGCGAAACCCGCAGCAACAGCAAACGCACTCAAACCACCGACAACACGACGAACACCACTCACGGACATCCACATCCCTCTCGCACACGGGAGCAGACAGCCGTCCAGGACAAGCGTCCGTCTGCTTTTGATGCCGTGACGTTATCCCATTGACTGTAAAGTAACTACGCTTTTCACCGAATTAGTTCATCGCCGACATCACCAAGCTGCAGCGATCATGGGTCGAAAGTCCCGAAGTACTGGTCCAGATATCGCTCCACCTGCACTGAAGAGAGAATATTCGCCCCGAAGTAGCGCATTTCAAATCTCGGATATTGGTGTCATATTCGATTTCGAACGTGATGCCAGAAGGTCGCAGAAGCATAGAAATCAATCTCGATTACAGGCTTGCGGCGAGCGCCAACTCCACTCGGACGGCAACGTCGATGCTCGCGTTTTCACACGAGAGATACAACTCGTGCGCGTCGAGTCGACCTATCGCTACCGCATCGGCGACTACTTCGTTGAGCAGAACTTGAGAAATTCCACCGGATGCGAGGTCGTGCACGGTGCGCAAAGGCGTGGTGATGCGGATGGGTCCAATCTGTTCGCACTCGTCGTCCGCGAGCGGCAGTCGGTGCAGGGCGACTTGGCGGGTCGGCGCCGCGAGTGGGTGCGCTGTCGAGAGATGAATGAAGCGAGGTTGCAGGTGCCCGAGGCCATGTAGATCTGCGGCGCTGTAATGCGAGACGGTGGCGCTACCGGCGAACCACGTGCACCACTTCGCAAATTCGTCCAAGGCAGTATGTCTGACGCGTTCGAGGCGAAAGAGTCCCCGGCACTCACACGTCCATGTTCCGGATTCCGTCATCTCCTCCATCGACGCCAGACCGAAACCCAGTTCGGACGCTTGGAGAGCCGTGACAAATCCACACTGTCGCAGCGCAAGCATCTCGAGTGATTCGTAGTCCGAAGCCATGACCACCTCCGGTGACCGTCGAAAACGCCGTTTCGAACAGACTACGGGCGACTGTGTCGCGCATCACAGGAATGAGGAAGTGCGTATTCACAGAGTTCGTTCAGACTCGTCGGGAAGAATCTGGCGAATGACTGTCGCAGCGAACAACCCTCGTCCGCGCAACCGAGTGCTCGTCATCCTTCTCGTGGTGATCGCCGTGCTCGTGGCGGCACTCGTCGGTGGAGAACTGTACGTACGCAACCAGGTGAAGACCTGCATGGCCGATCAGTTCCAGAGCGAACTGGGATCCCAGGTCGACGTCGGGTTGAGCTGGAAGCCCGTACTCCTGCAGGCAGTCGACAAGAAGGTGCCGTACATCAGCATCGACAGTGACGACTCTTCGTTCGGCCCCGCAACGGGCATGCAGGTTCACGCGAAGGTGAACGACATCAACTTGCAGCCCTCGGCGGGTAACAGCGGCACCATCGGCAGCTCCAGCGCCGACGTCACCTGGTCTACCGCAGGCATTCTCGCCACCTTGCAGAAGCAGACCTTCGGTGGCCTCGTCTCCGGCGTCACCGCCGACTCGAGCGCCGGAACACTCGCGTTCGACGTCGGACCGGTCGGGCTCGCGAAGCTCACGGTCAAGCCCACCGTCACCAACGGCGTGGTCGACGTTCAGACCGTCGGCGCCGAGATTCTCGGATTGGGTCTGCCGACAGACCTGGTCGACGGCATCGTCCAGACACTCACCGACAGCCTGCAGACGTACCCGCTGGACATGAAGCCCACCAAGCTGACCGTCACCGACGACGCAATCCAGATCTCACTGGAGGGCGGCGCTTACGCCATGCCCGTCGCCGACGCGAACAACCAGAACGCCTCGGCGGTGCCGGACAGCTGCGGCCTGCTGACCTAGTCGGTCAGACCGTCCAATACTGCTCGGGTTCCGGACAATCCGAGACGGGTGGCGCCGGCCGCAATCATGTCGAGTGCGGCCTGCGTCGTACGTATTCCGCCACTGGCCTTGACTCCCACGCCTGGGCCGACCGTCCGTGCCATCAGTTCGACGGCCTCGACCGTCGCCCCACCCGCGGGGTGGAAGCCGGTGGAGGTCTTGACGAAGTTCGCCCCGGCACGCACGGCTGCGCGGCAGCATTCGACGATGGCCTCGTCGGACAGGGCAGCGGTTTCGAGAATCACTTTGAGGATCGCACTCTCCCCCATCGCCTCACGGACGGTGAGGATGTCTGCGAGCACAGCGCTGTAGTCGCCGGCGACCGCCGCTCCTACGTCGATGACCATGTCGATCTCGGTAGCGCCCTGATCGACGGCCAGTCGCGCTTCGGCACCCTTGACCAGTGAATGATGCTTCCCCGACGGGAATCCGACGACGGCCGCCGTCACCAGTCCGTCGGCGCGAATCGGCAACATCGACGGCGAGACGCAGACGGCCAGCACACCGAGGCTGCGTGCCTCGTCGATCAGGGCGGTCACATCGGCCGCGGTGGCTTCGGGTTTGAGGAGAGTGTGGTCCACCATCGCGGCAACCTGGGAACGAGTGAGTGCAGCTTCAGACATGATGGAAAGCTTGGCACACCACCACGCGACCGTCGCCGCAGCCGCACCTGAGAGACTAGGCCGCATGACCGCTGCACCTTCGATCGACGATCGTCGCTATGTTCTGTCCCTCGGCTGCCCCGACACCACGGGCATCGTCGCACGCATCTCGACCTTTCTCACCGACGTCGGTGGATGGATCGTGGAGGCCGCATACCACGCCGATGCCGACACCGGATGGTTCTTCACGCGTCAGGCGGTCCGTGCGTCGTCTGTGAACATGAGCATCGACGAGCTTCGTGAACGGTTCAAAGCTGTTGCGGCCGAGATCGGTCCGGAAACCGAGTGGACTCTTCACGACTCCGGCGCACCCAAGAAGATCGTGCTGCTCGTGAGCAAGGAAGGTCACTGCTTGCATGATCTCCTGGGCCGCGCCGCGGGCGGAGAACTTCCGGCAGAGATCAGCGCCGTCATCGGAAATCACGAGGACCTGCGCAGTGTCACCGAGCGCCACGGGATCGACTTCCACCACGTTCCGTTCGCCAAGGACCCGGCCGAACGGGGACCGTCCTTCGAGAAGGTCCGCGCCCTGGTCGACGCCCACAACCCCGACGCCGTGGTTCTTGCACGCTTCATGCAGGTGCTTCCCGAATCACTGTGCGAGCACTGGGCCGGCCGCGCGATCAACATCCACCACAGCTTCTTGCCGTCGTTCATCGGTGCCCGCCCCTATCACCAGGCGTTCGCCCGCGGCGTGAAGTTGATCGGCGCCACCTGCCACTACGTGACCGCCGAACTCGATGCCGGTCCGATCATCGAGCAGGACGTGATCCGCGTTGACCACGCCGACGATGTCGCCGACATGGTCCGCCAGGGTCGAGACATCGAAAAGCTCGTGCTCTCACGCGGACTGCGCTGGCACCTCGAGGATCGGGTGCTGGTCCACGGGCGCAAGACGGTCGTCTTCAGCTAGAGCTGCGTTGCGCTAGAGATTGCGCAGTCGCACGATTTCCTTGTCGAACTCGTCGATGTTCTCGATCGACGACATGTGACCGACGCCCGGCAACACGATCAACCGTTCGAGGTTGCCGGCGTCGTCGAGGACCTGCGCAAGCTTGCGCGCATGGACCGGCGGAGTGAGCCGATCGAGCGAACCGACGAGCACGGTGGTCGGCACTTCGAGATTGTCGAGTCCCTCGTGAATGTCGAGGGTGCTCAGCGCTGCTCCCCAACCGCCACGAATACGCGGCTTGCACTCACGAACGATGTTCTCGCAGAACTGAATCTCGGCCTTGGTCGCGTTCGGTGACATCGAGACGTACTGGATCGCCTTCGTCATGGCGCCCGAGGAGACAAACGGAACGGGCGAACTGAGGATGGCGCGGCCCACGGGGACCGGCACCCGAGGAAAGCGATTGGGCAGTGGGATGACCGTGGTCTCGGCGATCAACCTTTCACTCGCGGTGCTCGCGAGCATGACCGCCGACGCGTACTTCTTGACCTCGTCGGGGTGACGACCAGCCCAGGCGATGATGCTCATCCCGCCCATGCTGTGACCGACGATGACCGCCTTCTTGTCCTCGCGAACCGTGGCTGCCAGCACGGCAGAAAGGTCGTCGGCGAGGACGTCCGGGCCGAGCGGAAGATTACCGACGGTGCTGCGTCCGTGACCGCGCTGATCGTAGGTGATGACGCGATATTCACCGGCAAGCGCATTGACCTGCGGGTACCAGAATTCGGTTGAGCACGTCCAGCCGTGACTGAGAACGATCGGATCGCCGTCGACGGGACCGTAAGCCCGGACATTGATGATCGCACCGTCGTCGGTGGTCAGTTCGCTGATATCAGCTTTGAGCGTCGGAGTCTTCAGGAGTGCGTTGGGCTCGACGTCGCTCGAAAGAGTCAACCCGCGCGTGGATCGCCGATGACGGATCCCAGCGACTGCCGCGACGAGTGCTCCCACTCCGACGGCGCCTGCCAGTACTCGAAGCTCTGTGGTTCGCGAACGACTGGACATGCATTTACCCCTGACTGCTGCTGACGACAGACGGATGCAATCTATGTGTGACTGCCGTTAACCGACACTATCACTCGAACAACGCGCGTTGTCAGCGTTGGAGCGAAGAGTGGGGCAACACACGGTGACCTGGAACCGCGTCACCGGATGAGCAGAAACCGCGGCCCACTACCAGCGGGAACCGCCATGCTGGATGTCGTCCACGCGCGGTCGAACGTCGACGAGATATACACACACTGCAACAACCGCGATGATGCCCAGGAGACCGACAGGGGATGTCGCCAGCAGGATCAACGCCGCAACGATCAGAATTCCGAGCCAGATCGGCTTGGTCAATTTGTTCACCGCGGTAAAGGCGTCCGGACGCTGCCTGACGGCATGAACGATCGCGTAGACAGCACCCACCAACGCGAGCACTTTCAGTGCGAGAAAGATCAGACCGACTAGCCCATCGACTTGAGTCACAACTACATCCTAAGTTCTCATCCGGTTCCCGACGAACACGAAGGCTCCCACACTCGGCTGAGCGCGGGAGCCTTCGTCAGGTGGAGCTGGGCAAAATCAGGCCTTCTTGGCCGGAGCAGCCTTCTTGGCCGGAGCCGGCGCGGTGGCCTTGGCCGGAGCAGCCTTTGCCGGAGCAGCCTTGGCCGGAGCAGCCTTCTTGGCGGCGGTGGTCGCGCGCTCCTGGACGTCGGAAGCGGCAGCGGTCACGCGAGCGGCAGCTTCCTTGGAAGCCTCGTCTGCCTGGTCACCGAGGTCGAGGACCTTCAGTGCTGCCTCGTCGCCTGCGTCGGCGATCTTCTCGCCGGCGTCAGCGATCTTCTCGCCGACCTCTTCTGCGGTGTCGGAGATGCGTCCGGCAGCGCGGCCGGCCAGCTTGGCAGCCTGCTCGCCCACGGCGCGCGTCTGACGAGCAACGGTTCCGAGTGCATCTTCGGTCAGCTCGACGGCGTCGCCGAGTGCCGACTCTGCAGCAGCGATGCCCTCTTCGACTGCGGGCTGCTTGCGGATGCGCTCGACTGCGTCTTCGCCACGCTCTGCGAGGGAGTTGTACAGATCGCCGGCAACCTTGAGGTATGCCTCGGCGACCTTGCGGAGTTCCTCGGGTGCGAACTTCTCTCGCAGCTCGGCGAGCTCTTCGGGCAGCTCGGACGGCAGGCCGGCGAGACGCTCGCGCAGTGCCTCGACGCTCTCGGCAACGTCACCCTGAACGGAAGCAAGCTTCTCGCGGGCACCGTCGACACGGCCGTTGACGTCACCCTGGGTGTTCTCGGCGCGCTCACGAACCTGAGCGACTACATCGGCCACGGCCTGGACAACCAGGTCGCCTGCGCCGACAGCGGCGTAGAGCGAGGTCTTGACGCTGTCGATGGCGTTCTTGTCAGTCATCTTGTTCTCCTAGTGAAGTCTCGGTGTCTGGAATTGCGGCCGATTCAGCGAAATCGGGCGCTGCGGCTGGTCTGGACGACTCGTTCTCGCGACAGAACGAGTCATAGATTTCGAGCAGTACTTGCTTCTGCCGTTCGTTGATGGCCGTCTCGGCCAACACCGCGTCCCTGATGGGACTGTGCGGGCGTTGTTCGAGATATCCCGCTTGGACGTACAGGACTTCTGATGAGACCCGAAGACCCTTGGCAATTTGCGCCAGTACGTCTGCCGACGGTTTACGCAATCCGCGTTCGATCTGACTCAGATACGGATTGCTGACGCCGGCGAGTTGAGCAAGTTGGCGCATCGAAACTTGGGCGGCTTCCCGCTGTGCACGAATGAACCCCCCGATGTCGTGTGCCGCAGAGCTGACGACGCGAGCTGCCAAGTCGCTTGCTCCGGCTGCGGCACCGGATAATTCACGATCTCCGTCATCGGAGTTCGTCGACTTCGCTGGCATTGCGTCCTCCCTTTCCAGTGGACATTTCCCAGGATAGGAGAGGGTGCTAACTATTGCAAGCACTACTGCTAGCACTCGTGGTGGACGTCACATACCGGACAGCTCAGCCGAAGATGAGCGTCGAAATCGTGTAGATCAGCAGCCCGGCGATCGAGCCGACAACGGTGCCGTTGATACGGATGAACTGAAGATCTCGACCGACCTGCAGCTCGATCTTCTGGCTCGCTTCGTCGGCATCCCACCGCTCGACCGTGTCGCTGATGACTCCGGTGATCTCGTCGGTGTAGTTCTCCGCGATGTACTTGGTGCCCTGCACCAGCCAGCCGTCGACCTTCTCACGCATGGATTCGTCGTCTCGCAGCCTGATTCCGAAGCCGGCCACGTTCTCGGCGACCTTGGTCCGCAGGGTGCTGTTCGGATCGTCGACCGACTCCATGATGAGGCGCTTGGCGACCTGCCACGTCGAGGACGCCAGACCCGTCACTTCCTCGCGGCCCATGATCTCCGCCTTGATCCCTTCGGCCTTCTTGATGGTCTCCGGGTCGTTCTGCAGATCATCGGCGAAATCGATCAGGAAGCGGTTGGCGGCGAGACGTACCTCGTGTTCCGGGTTGGAACGGACCTTCCAGGTGAACTCGACGAGTTCCTTGTAGATCTTCTCCCCCAGCATCGCGTCGACGAATTTCGGCGACCACGCCGGCGAATCGCGAACGATCACACGGTCGATCGTCTCCTGGCTGCCGAGTGCCCACTGATGCGCGCGCTCGGCAAGCAATTCGATGATCGGCAGTTGCTTGTTGTCCTTGAGCAACTCCCCGAGCACTCGGCCGATCGGCGGTCCCCACATGGGCTCGGCCAGCCGCTTCACGATCGTGTTGTCGATGATCTGGGCAATGTCCTCGTCGCGAAGAACCTCGACCATCCCGCGCAATACCGTCGACGTCTCGGCGGCGACGCGAGCGGCATTGGCAGGTTCAGCCATCCACGTACCGAGGCGGAGCGGAATCTGCGCCTGCTGCACCTTGGCCGACACAACCTCGGGAGCCAGGAAGTTCTGACCGACGAACGAGCTCAAACTGGCTCCGAGCTGGTCTTTCTTACGCTTGATGATGGCAGTGTGCGGGATGGGAAGCCCCATCGGATGACGGAAGAGCGCGGTGACGGCAAACCAGTCGGCAAGCGCGCCGACCATGCCCGCCTCGGACGCGGCCCGGACGTACCCGACCCACTCTCCGGCGCCGCGGGATTCCTGCCACCGGCAGAAGATGTAGACCACCGTCGCGAAGCCGAGGAGGCCAGTGGCGAAGACTTTCATCTTGCGAAGGTCCCGACGCTTGGCGGCGTCGTCGAAGGCGGAGAGGCTCAGTTGCTGCACCCTCGCCATTGTGCCGAAAGGTGTGACGCGGCGTAGCGCGAGCGACACGATGTCCGATTCGCTAGGACTTAATCCCCCGAACCGCGGATGTGAGTGCCCGAGATAAAGGCACGGACATTAAGCTGGACCAGAAAGTAGACCGATCGGACGTGGCTCGCACCACAGATATGAGATGACTCGTGGCCAAGAATGCCGTGCAGGACAACGAGCAGGTAGACGGCCCAGTCGTTGCTGATGCGAAGCCCGAGAAATCCGACGGTCGCAAGCGTCGGTGGCGCGAACACAAGATCGCTCGCCGCGAGGAACTCGTCGACGGCACCATCGCTGCTATCCGGGCCCGCGGCCGTGAGATCGGCATGGACGAGATCGCGTCCGAGATCGGTGTGTCCAAGACCGTGCTCTACCGGTACTTCGCCGACAAGAGCGACCTCACCACCGCCACGATGATGCGGTACGTCGAGACCATCCTGTCGCCGCGTATCTACGAAGCGATCAGCGGTGATCTCGACGATTTCGAACTCACCCAGGCCAGCATCACCGCGTACGTCGAGACGGTGGCATCCGACCCCGACATCTACCTCTACGTCATGGCCAACGGCGCCGGCGCCAACCGCGACGTCGTTGCCGATTCCGAGCGCATGATCGCCGAATTGCTCTCCACGGTGTTGGGCAATCGTCTTCGCGAGATGGAGATGGATTCCGGCGGTTCCCTGCCGTGGGCGTTCGGGATCGTCGGCGGAATTCAGCTCGCGACGCACTGGTGGATCTCCAACAAGTCGATGTCCGCAGAATCGCTGATCGACTACCTCACCATGATGACGTGGGGCGGCATCACCGGCATTGCTGCGGTCAACGGATCACCGGCCAAGTTCAAGTCGGTTCCGCATCCCCTCGTCAAGCCTGCCGAGGACTGACTCGCCCGAGACCGAACTTTCGAGCCACAGGGGTCGATCCTGTGGCACTCTTTCGGCATGGCACAAGACTCGCTGTGGGAAACACCGGCCGCCAAGACACTGCGGGCGGAGCCCGGGTTCGAACTCGATCAACTCGATCGCAACAGCACTCCGGGATTCACCGGAAACAAAGCTGACGGCGAACGTCTACTCGAGGAGCGCGGCGCGGTCCTGTCCGACCTGCAGGAGTTGCTCTACGCCAACGGCAGGTCCGGGGACAGCCGTTCCATCCTGCTGGCCCTGCAAGGAATGGACACCGCAGGCAAGGGTGGCATGGTCCGACACGTGATCGGTCACGTGGATCCTTCGGGAGTTCAGCACGCGGCCTTCGGCGTCCCGACCGAAGAGGAAAAGCAACATCACTACCTCTGGCGGATCAAGAAGGAACTCCCCCGCGGCGGCTATCTCGGTGTGTTCGATCGCTCCCACTACGAGGATGTCCTGGTCGTGCGTGTCCACGATCTTGTCCCTGAGGATGTCTGGAGCGCGCGCTACGACGAGATCAACCAGTTCGAGAAGGAACTCGTCGACGCCGGAACCACCATCGTGAAGGTGGCGATGTTCGTCTCGCTCGACGAGCAGAAGAAGCGGCTCGAAGAGCGGCTCGACCGCCCGGACAAGTACTGGAAGTACAACCCGGGTGATGTGACCGAACGCGGTTTGTGGCCTGCATATCAACAGGCGTATCAGGCAATGCTCGACAAGACGTCGACCGAGCACGCGCCGTGGTACGTCGTGCCGTGTGATCGGAAGTGGTACAGCCGAATTGCGGTCACGGAGCTACTGATCGACGCTCTGGAAAAGCTCGATCTCGACTGGCCGCCTGCCAACTTCGACATCGAGGCGGAGAAAGCGCGACTGGCACAGTCCTGATCAGAAGCAGTCCTGATCAGAACAGGTGTGGGGATTCGCGGTGCACTTTGTGGTCGTGATGAACGGTGCTGGTGTACAGGGCAACCGCCAGTCCGATGGACGCGACGCCGGCGAGCCCGGCAATCAACGCCCAACCACCGTGCCCTGAACCGGCGGCCACGAGAAAGCTGCCGAGACAGACAACTGTGGCCAGCACCAGGAAATACGACGCCCACGCTGCAAAGAGATTGAGCTTCATCGTTCGCTCCTCCGGTCGGATCTCTTTCGTTTCGACCGTACGCCGGAGCATGACGGTCGACAAGACACTCCTGTCGTGAGGTTTCCCGACGTCTACGCCGGGTAGCCGAATTGCATGGACATCGGAACTCTTTACCGCGGAATCGAATCGGCGCGCGGACTGGACGGTCCGTCCACTGGCATCAGACGCCGAATCCTCCAGATCACCGAGCGATCCGACAGATCGCGTACTGTCGCCGCACTTCTGCGCGGCGCCCTCGTCGGGCATCCCATCCATCCCGCCCTCGTGACCATTCCCGCGGGCGCGTGGACGGCTTCGCTGATCTTCGACGTGTCAGGCGATCCGCAGACTGCACGACGGTTGATCGGGCTCGGACTGGTCTCGACGCCGCCGGCTTTGCTGACAGGCTGGCTGGACTGGTCCGAACGTGGCGACGTCGCACGCCGTGTGGGGCTGGTACACGCCGCATCGAATGCTGTGGGGATCTGGTCTTTTGCCGCGTCGTACAGGCTACGCGGCAAGGATTCACTCGCGCTGGCGCGAGTTCTGTCGGTGCTGGGGCTCACCGCGGTCGGTGTCGGTGGCGCGCTCGGCGGTCACATCGTTTTCAAACTCATGGACGATCCTGCCGTCGAGGCTGCAGCGACTCCGGTTCTCGATCCCATCCTGGACGTGGTCAACTGAGCTGATCGGACCTCAATACTATTCAGGCGTAAGCACTTCCGGAGTAGCTCCGTAGTTCTCGCGCGGTCTCGTCCGAATCCGCCAGTGGCCTGTTCATGACCCAGTGCGGGCTGCGCGTGCCCAGTGTCGCGGCAAAGTCGGCGACGGCGTCCGGGGTCGGCACTGCGTGTGCGCCCAGATATCCGAGAACGATGAGGTCCTCCCCTGAACGAGTCTCCACGGCCAGGGCCCAACCGCACGTCTCCTCCCACAGCAACGCCACCTCACGCCCAGGGAAACGCGGCACAGTTCGATCCAACGCGATGTAGGCCTCCAGAGGATGCTCGCGCCTGCAACACCATTGCTCTATGCCGGCCCCCACGCCGACCGCCACCCGTTGTACGTACCGCTCGAACCCGAGTCCGACGGTTGCGTCGACCAGCATTTGTTCTGTCATCGAACCTCACTCCTCGCCATCGTGTTTGGAATGTGCCCAGCGCTGACCGCGCCGAAACCCGGTTCAGATCACGGACTCCGGGTATCCCCAGACGAACCGATCAAGTGGAGAGGGGACCCGATGAAGTACTCGCCCGCTATGGCTCCCGGACGAATGCTGAAGATCTCCATGGTGTCGGTGAACGCCGATCCACTCGCACCGGTGGGCTGCTCGGCAGCCGGTGCACAGAACCTGCACGTCGACGAACTGTCCGCGGCCCTGGTTCGCGCCGGACACGATGTCACCGTCTTCACCAGGCGGGCACACGTCGGTGGACCGGACCGCGTTCGCGCCCGCGCCGGGTACTCCGTCGACTATCTCGAAGCCGGACCGACACACGCTCTCCCGGACGCCGAAATACTCCCCCACCTGGGCACCTTTGCCAGCATTCTGCGCGCTCAGTGGAGTACCGACCGACCCGATGTGGTGCACTCGCACTTCTGGATGTCTGGTGTGGCAACGGAACTCGCGACCCGCTCACTCGGCATCCCCGTACTTCAGACATTCCATTCCCTGGGATCTGCGGCGCACCGACACCTCGGAGCAGCCGACGACAGTCCATCGGAGCGGACTCACCTGGAACCATTGATCGCCAGGGGCGCAACCCATGTGATCGCGACAAGTTCGGACGAGATCTTCGATCTGGTTCGGCAGGGGTCACCACGATCACGGACCACGATGGTGCCCTCGGGCGTCGATACCGAAGCGTTCACCCCGGAGGGACCCGCCGCGAAGAAGACCGCGCCGCATCGATTGATCTGCGTCGGAAGGCTGGTGGAGCAGAAGGGCTTCGATGTTGCCGTCGCCGCGCTGGCTTCGCTGCCGGACACGGAG
The DNA here is from genome assembly GCF_001029585.1 of Rhodococcus sp. ARP2. Taxonomy (NCBI): domain Bacteria; kingdom Bacillati; phylum Actinomycetota; class Actinomycetes; order Mycobacteriales; family Nocardiaceae; genus Rhodococcus; species Rhodococcus sp. ARP2. The sequence continues at coordinate 224,402 of NZ_LEKE01000086.1, forward strand.
TTGGTGGTGATCGGCGGGCCACCCGTCGCGCAACTGAGCACCGACGAGGTTGCGATCCGCTTGGTCAAGCTCGCCGAGCGGCTCGGCGTCGCAGATCGAGTCCAATTGTTGGGACGGGTTCCGCACCGCCAACTACCGAAACTGATGCGGTCGGCCGACGCCCTCGTATGCACCCCCAGATACGAACCTTTCGGAATCGCGGCGCTGGAAGCGATGGCGTGCGGAGTTCCTGTAGTCGCGACTCCTGTTGGCGGACTGCGGGATACGGTGATCGACGGACTCACGGGGCGTCGGGTGCCGGTGAACAGCCCCGTGGAAACCGCGCGCGCGGTCCGGCATCTTCTCGACGACGAAGACGAGGGCGCGGCGTTTGCACGGCAGAGTCGGGCCCGAGCGTGCGAATCGTATTCATGGGATCACGTCGCCACCGAGGTGGTCCGAACCTACGGCCGCTGCGTCACAGCACCGCCGAGAGCCCGCCAACACAAGGGCACTCACCGAAGTGAAGTGCACTGACGCTGATGGGCTCTACGAAGCTGATTTCTCGAAACTGTAGGTGACTCGAAACTATCGGCGAAAGGGCGGTATCAAGCCGGGAAACGTCGGGTCTCTTCGAGTCCGATTGCATGATCCAGCGACTCGTAGCAGGCAAACATCGACTCCTGACCAGCTGCTTTGAGTAGCCTCTGAACCGGGCGGGCGCAGACGAGCGCGAGTGTGCCGCCCACGTCGCGTGATCGCGTCGACAGGACCGACAGCACGGACAAGCCGCACGTCCCCATGAATTCGAGTTCGGAGAGATCGACAACCAGCGTCCGGTCCGCGGCAACGTGGTACGTCAAGAAGTCACGAAAAGCATTGGCGCTCATCAGGTCGATCTCGCCACGAACGTGGATCACAGCGGTATGTGCACTGATGCGGTGCGCGTGAAACGATGCGGTCGCTGTCCCGGTCGCGGGAGGTCCGTAATCTACCGATCCCTTCGCCGCGTTCGTAAAGCCTGAAATAGATGATCCTGGAACAACAGTCATGGTTCTCCCATCCCGCAACGGTTTACACTCTGCAAAAGAGAAGGGACCTCCGAAGGAGCCGCACGATGAACGGGTCTCCAGAATTACGGATAAATCCCTCATCGGCTGTGTGCTCAACCTCGGTTTGAAACAGTACGCCAGCATGACCGGCGTCACAAGTGCGTTGCGACCATTCGTTTCGGTGTTCCGAACAAAAATGTGGTTTGGTCTGCGGTTCCGCGAGGTAATCCGATGTTGCGATCGCCAACGGTCGTGAGCAGAATCGTGTCGTTTACCCCGGCACCACCATCGACCAAATTTCGTGTTCGGGGGTCACTGTGAAGGTCGAGATGGGTATCGTTCTCGGCACCAGACTTCACCGCGACCCCTGGTACGACGATCCGGAGAACTTATGGCACACCTCAGCGCACTCGAGCCCGATCAGGATCAGACTCAGCCAGTTGTGGAGTTGAGGATTCAAGCGACTCTCGATCAGCTGTCGATTTTGCGTGCACTGGCCGCCACTGTTGCCATTCAGGAAAACTTCGACCTCGACGCCATCGCCGACATCAAACTGGCCATGGACGAAATCTGTACGCATCTGATTGTTCGTGCTGCGCCTGATTCGGTTCTGGTGTGTCGGTTCGTGTTCACTCCCCCGCAACTGCACGTATCCGTATCGACGACAACCACGGAGTACGAGGACAGCACTCAACGATCGTTCGGGTGGCACATCCTCACCGAGCTCACCGATTCGATTTCGCTCGACCAGGAAGAGAACCTCGGCGGCGTCGGCTACATCACGACCATGAAGTTCACCAAGGCCCTCAGCGGGCGCCTGTGACCGCTTCCGCAGACGGCCCGTCACGCCCGCGCCGGCGGTCCACCGACGAATATCGGGACGTCATACCCGTTTTCGAGGAAATGCGGACCCTCGAGCCCCACAGCCCGGAGTACGAACGAGTGCGCACCGCACTGATCACCAGGTGCCTACCGTTGGCCGAACACATCGCCAGACGATTCGACGGGCGCGGCGAGGCACACGACGATCTGGTTCAGGTGGCGCGCCTCGGTCTGGTCAACGCCGTCGACCGTTTCGATTCCACGCGCGGATCCGATTTCGTCTCGTTCGCGGTTCCCACCGTGATGGGCGAAGTTCGACGACACTTCCGCGACACCGGTTGGGCATTGCGGGTTCCACGCCGGATGAAGGAGTTGCACTTCCAACTCGGGCAAGCCATCAGCGAGCTGTCACAACAACTCGGGCACGCGCCGACCGTCGACGAGTTGGCCGAGACGTTGGGGATCGAACGTGAAGAAGTTGCCCAGGCGTTGATCGCCGGCAACGCGTACCAGACCGTCTCGGTCGACGGTGCCGCGTCCAATCACACCGACGATCTTCCGCTCGTGGAAACACTCGGTGACTACGACGCAGCACTCGAGAACGTCGAGAATCACGAGGCCTTACGTCCACTTCTCGACAAGCTGCCCGAACGAGAGCGGACGGTGTTGATGCTCAGATTCTTCGGAAACCTGACGCAGACACAGATCGCCGAGAAAGTCGGTGTGTCCCAGATGCACGTGTCGAGATTGCTCGCGAAGACATTGAGTAACCTTCGCGAGCAACTCGACTGAACGTGACTGAGGTGGTCAGATTGTTGCGGTGTCGATCACGAATCGGTATCGAACGTCGCTCTTGATCACGCGCTCGTAAGCGTCGTTGATGTCGCTCGCCGGAATCAGTTCGATTTCTGCGCCGATGCCGTGCTCGGCGCAGAAGTCGAGCATCTCCTGTGTCTGCGGGATGCCGCCCACCATGGAGCCGGCGAGGCTACGACGGTTTGCGGCGAGCGAGAATGCTCGAACTTCGATCGGCTTCTCCGGCAGGCCCAGTTCGACGAGCGTGCCGTTGATGGCGAGCAAGGACATGTGGGCGTCGATATCGAGATTGACCGAGACCGTGTTGAGGATCAGGTCGAACTCGCCGCGAAGAGCCTTGAACGTCTCACGGTCATTGGTCGCGTAGTAGTGATCGGCGCCGAGACGAAGGCCGTCTTCCTTCTTGCCGAGCGTCTGGCTCAGGACGGTAACTTCCGCGCCGAGCGCCTTGGCGATCTTCACACCGACGTGACCGAGGCCGCCGAACCCGATGATGGCGACCTTCTTGCCGGGGCCGGCATTCCAGTGCCGCAGCGGTGAGTACAAGGTGATGCCGGCGCACAGCAGCGGCGCGGCAACGTCGAGTTCGATGCCCTCGGGGATCGAGAGAACAAAATGCTCGGTGACGACGATGTGCGTCGAGTAGCCACCCTGAGTGCGCTCGCCGTCGCGTCCGGTGGCGTTGTATGTACCGGTCACACCCTTGCGGCAGTACTGCTCTTCGCCGGCCAGGCAGGCGTCGCACTCTCCGCAGGAGTCGACGAAGCAGCCGACGCCCACGCGGTCGCCGACTTTGTGCTTGGTGACATCCGAACCCACCGCGGCGACGACGCCGGCGATTTCGTGTCCGGGGACGATCGGGTACTTGGCTCCGCCCCACTCGTTGCGAGCGGTGTGGATGTCGGAGTGGCAAATGCCGGCAAATTTGATGTCGATGAGAATATCGAGTGGACCGAGCTCGCGGCGTTCGACGGTGGTCTTCTCGAGCGGACCGTCAGCGGACGTCGCGGCGTAAGCAGCAGCAGTAACCATGCACACATGCCTACCCGTGCATGGAGGGACCTGCAAATCGCAGGCCCCTCCATGACGTGTTCTTGACGTGACTTACCCGGCGTCGCGCTCCGCTTGTTCGGCGCGACGACGCAGGCGCCTCGCGGCCGCAACCATGTTGCGCAGCGAAGGCTCGAGCTGCCATGGATGGCGGGTCTTGAGGCCACCGTCCGGGTTGGCCCACAAACGATCGAGAGAGATCGATTCGCTTGCCTCGGTGAGCAATTCGTCGAGCTCGTCGATGTCGGGAATCCGAGCCGAACGAGATTCGTACACACCGGGGCCGACGCCGTGCGTGAGCGCGCCTTCCTTGAGTGCTTCGAGAACCCACGTGATGGAGCGGGTCGCGACGATAGCCGTCACATCGGCGTCCAACCGTTCGATGGCGTCGACCACCGACGACCGAGCGGAGTACGTCAGATGTGTGTGGATCTGTGTTTCCGGCTTCGCTCCACCCGTTGCCAGACGGAACGCGTCGACGGCCCACTCCAGGTAGGCCTCCCGGCCGTCCTCACGCAGTGGCAGCAGTTCACGAATTGCCGGCTCGTCCACCTGGATGATGGCGATTCCGGCAGCTTCGAGATCCGCGATTTCGTCTCGAATGACAAGTGCCAGTTGCTCTGCCGTTTCGTAGAGCGGCTGATCCTGACGAACGAACGAACGGGCGATCATGGTGACCGGACCCGTCAGCATGCCCTTGACCGGCTTGTCGGTCAGCGACTGCGCGTACGCAATCCACTCGACCGTCATCGGCTTCGGACGTGCGATGTCGCCGTAGAGAATCGGCGGACGCGTGCAACGAGATCCGTAGGCCTGAACCCAACCGTTGTGCGTGAAGGCATAGCCCTCGAGCAGTTCGGCGAAGTACTGGACCATGTCGTTGCGCTCGTGCTCGCCGTGCACGAAGACATCGAGACCGATGTCCTCTTGCAGACGGATTGTGCGCTCGATCTCTTCCTGGATGCGCTTGTAGTAGTCGTCCCACTCCAAACGCCCCTGGCCGAGTTCGTAACGAGCCTGGCGAATCGCGTCGGTCTGCGGGAACGAACCCAATGTCTGGGCCGGAACCAAGGGCAGGTTCAACCGTTCCTGCTGAGCTTTACGACGCTCCTCGTACGGTGCACGCACACGATCTTCGGGCTTGATCGCGTTGACCCGAGCACGGACAGCGTGCTTGAGCTTGAAGTGCACCTTCGTCGGACGCTTACGCCACTTGTCCGAAGGACCTTCGGTGAGCGCCTTCGCCAAGGAGACGACCTCGCCGACCTTCTGCTTCGCAAAAGCCAGACGGTCTGCGACGTCTCCTGGAATGTCGTACTCGGAGAGCACGTCGTACGGCACGTGTAGCAGCGACGACGACGTGGAGACGACGAGGTCGGGCACAACGTCCTTGAGTTCGTTCAGGTACGTCAAGGTGTTGAACCGGTCGACGCGCCAGACGTTGCGACCGTCGACGACGCCCGCGTAGATGCGCTTGCGCTTGATGTTCGGCACCGCGGCCAGTTCCTCGGCCGTGATCTTGCCGTGCACCAAGTCCAGACCGAAGGCCTCGATCTTGGTGGGCGCCAAAATGTTGAGGGCTTCGCCGAACTTGCCGTACGGACCCGTCACCAACAGGCGCGGGCGGAGCGGAGCCGTCGACAGCTTCTCGTACGCACGTCCAAGAGCGGCTAGCTCCTCGGGGGTGCGGTCCTCGGTCACCGAAGGCTCGTCCAACTGAACACAGGTGGCACCGGCCTTGGCGAGCTGCTCGAAGAGCTTCTCGTACTCGGGCAGGAGCGCGTCCAACAAGTCGAGCGGGGTGAAGTTCGGATCGGACTTCTCGGTGGCAGGTCCGACCTTCGAGAGCAGAAGCAGCGAGACGGGCCCCATGATGACGGGGCGCAATTCGATGCCGCGCGCCTTAGCGCGTTCGAACTCGTCGAGAAGTGCCTCCGAGTTGAGCGAGAACACCGTGTTCGCGTCGATCTCGGGCTGACGGTAGTAGTAGTTCGTGCCGAAGAAGCGCACCAGCTCGAGAGGCGGGAAGTCCGGGCGACCGCGGGCCATCGTGAAGTAGAAATCGAGCGGATCGAGGGCGCCCTCGAGCGGCTTGAACCGCTCCGGCACTGCGCCGAAGAGCAGCGCATTGTCGAGGACGTGATCGTAGAAGGAGAAGGTGTTGCCCGGAACCTGGCTCAGTCCCGTCGCAGCCAGTTCACTCCAGGTCGATTCCTGGAGTTCCTTGGCGACCGCGAGAAGTGCGTCCTTGTCCGAAGTGCCGTGCCAGTAGGACTCGAGGGCGCGCTTGAGCTCACGGCGCGGCCCGATGCGCGGATACCCCAGGACGCTGGAGCCGAATGCTGCAGTGCTGCTGGACATGCGGTCGACCTTTCTAACCGAGGGGCGCGAGCGCCCTGTGCGCGTTTATGGAGTCTCTACACTCCACAAACGCGCACAGGGGCTTTGGGCCTTAGCTTGCCTGCTTGGTGGAGCGACCGTTGTCGGCGTATTCGTAGAAGCCCGCGCCGGACTTCTTGCCGGTCAATCCGGCTTCGACCATACGCAGGAGCAGCGGCGGAGCGGAGTACAGCGGCTCCTTGAACTCTTCGTACATGGAGTCGGCGATGGACTTGACGGTGTCGAGTCCGACCAGGTCCGTCAGAGCCAGCGGACCCATGGGGTGCGCGAGGCCGAGAACCGTTGCCTTGTCGATGTCTTCCTTGGTCGCGAAGCCAGACTCGACCATGCGGATCGCCGAGAGCAGGTACGGCACCAGGAGTGCGTTGACGACGAAGCCGGAGCGGTCTGCACTGCGGACGACCTGCTTGCCGAGGATGTCGCTGGCAAAAGCCTCGGCGCGCTGCGAGACGGAGGCACTGGTCTTGAGCGTCGTCACCAATTCGACGAGCGGCAGGACCGGAACCGGGTTGAAGAAGTGCATACCGATGACTCGCTCGGGACGCTTGGTCGAGATGCCGAGCTTCATGATCGGGATCGACGACGTGTTGGACGCGAGAACCGCATCCGGATCCGTCACGACCGCGTCGAGCTCGGCGAAGATTTCGCTCTTGATCTTCTCGTCTTCGACGACGGCCTCCACGACGAGCTGGCGGTCCGCGAAATCTCCCAGATCGGAGGTGAAACGCAGACGCCATGCGGCCTGCTCACGCTCACGTTCTGTGATCTTTCCGCTGCTCACACCGCGGTCGAGCGAACGCAGGATGCGTGAACGCCCGGCTGCTGCAAGCTCGCGAGTCTGCTCGAAGACCAGAACATCGACATGTGCGCGGGCGCACACCTCGGCGATTCCGGCACCCATGATTCCGGCGCCGATAACGCCGACGCGCTGAATTTTTTCGCTGGTCACGTCAGCTCCTTGTTTGTCTCGTGGAGTTTGTCTGGTGAAGGTGTTGTAAAAGAAGCACTTCGAACTGCGTCGACGCTGGTGGCCGATGCAATCGGAACTGCCTTGAAGACGAGAGAAAGTAGTGCGGTGATACAAGCAGGGGAGAGACCCGAAGCCGAGCCTCTCCCCCACCCGAAGTCAGTTCTTAGTGGAACTGGCCCTCTTCGGTGGAGCCCTTGAGAGCTGCCGTCGAGGTGTTGGGGTCAACGGTGGTGGCGATGGTGTCGAAGTAGCCGGCGCCAACCTCACGCTGGTGCTTGATGGCGGTGAAGCCACGCTCTTCGGCAGCCTTGAACTCGCGCTCCTGCAGGTCGACGAATGCCGTCATGCCTTCGCGGGCGTAACCGTAGGCCAGGTCGAACATGCCGTAGTTGAGCGAGTGGAAGCCGGCCAGCGTGATGAACTGGAACTTGAAGCCCATCGCGCCGAGCTCCTTCTGGAACTTCGCGATGGTCGCGTCGTCCAGGTGCGCCTTCCAGTTGAAGGAAGGGGAGCAGTTGTAGGCCAGGAGCTGGTCCGGGAATTCGCTGCGAACGGACTCGGCGAACTTCTTTGCAACCTCGAGATCCGGCACGCCGGTCTCCATCCAGATGAGGTCTGCGTACGGTGCGTAAGCCTTGGCGCGAGCGATGCAGGGCTCGATGCCGTTCTTGACGCCGTAGAAGCCTTCAGCCGTGCGGGTTCCGTCGAGGAACGGGCGGTCACGCTCGTCCACGTCGGAGGTGATGAGGGTTGCAGCCTCAGCGTCGGTGCGGGCGATGATGACGGACGGAACGTCCGCAACGTCGGAAGCCAGGCGAGCCGAGGTCAGGGTGCGGATGTGCTGCTGCGTGGGGATGAGCACCTTGCCGCCGAGGTGGCCGCACTTCTTCTCCGAAGCGAGCTGATCCTCCCAGTGGACACCGGCAGCGCCGGCGCCGATCATGGCCTTCTGCAGCTCGTAAGCGTTGAGAGCGCCACCGAAGCCGGCTTCGGCGTCGGCAACGATCGGAGCGAGCCAGTTGCTGACGGAGGTGTCACCCTCGGTCTTGGCGATCTCGTCGGCGCGCAGCAGTGCGTTGTTGATGCGACGAACGACGGTCGGAACCGAGTTGGCCGGGTAGAGGCTCTGGTCCGGGTACGTGTGGCCCGAGAGGTTAGCGTCGCCGGCAACCTGCCAACCGGAGAGGTAGATGGCCTTCAAGCCGGCGCGAACCTGCTGCACAGCCATGTTGCCGGTAAGTGCACCGAGGGAGTTGATGTAGTCCTCGTTGTTCACGAGATCCCACAGGATCTCGGATCCGCGACGAGCGAGGGTCTGCTCCTCGACGACGGTGCCCTGGAGCTTGACGACCTGATCGGCCGTGTAGTTACGAGTAACGCCCTTCCAGCGAGGGTTGGTGTCCCAATCCTGCTGGAGCTCAGCTGCGGTCTTCGGGGTGCCGGTGGTCGACATCAAGACTCCATCTCTTTGATCTGCTGGTCCGGCCTGTTGTGAGCAGTACGTGCGTACTACTTCACATACTTGCCAGGCCCTTCTTGTGTACTTACCGAGAATGGCACATCGAAAAAGTGCCGTCTACCTGTTGCTAATGCCAATCTTCGCTACCTTTTCAACACACTTTGCTAAGTCTGTGAAGATTCCTACACGGCTGGTACTACCCAATCGGACAGGTTCCGTACTGGCGAGTAGCAAAGAAACCGCAGGCTGTGAACGAAATGCACTCAACTCCGCCACTTGCAAATTCCGGCAGTTCGCGCGGCACTCGGAACAGGCCCATCCGCTACTTCGGAGCCAACTTCACGACTCGCAAGTGACCGCAATCACTTCGTGGCAACAGGCTTCGCTCGGACAATTCCAGGGATCCACCCGTCGGAAAGCCACAGACAACCCATTCGCCGGCCATATGCTGTCGAACCATGACTTGTCGTTCGACGCCCCCGACCGGGCGATAAAGCGGTGCCGGACAACTATCAGCGGCCACCGAACAACCAGGCATGGTCGCAATCCGGTCCACAGCCGCCGCAGTTGGGCTACCGGGCCGCGCCGCAGTCGTATCCCCCGCCCCAGGGATTCCCGCCTGCACCGCCACGTGGAAATCCGCCGCCGCGTCGGCCCGGCTGGGTGATTCCGGTATCCGTAATCGGAGTCATCACTGTGTTGGCTCTCTTCGGCGGGCTTGCCTGGGTCCTCTGGCCGAAGGACGTCCCCAACTCGGCCGCCGGTGGCGCGGCCCAGACCACCATCACCGCCGCGAACACACCCGGCACCACGACAACCGCTCCCAGCACGACATCCCCGACGACCACACGCGCCGCGAACTTCCCGGCCGGTGCGTCCGCCTGCCCCGGCGGGCAGCCGGCCGGAAGTTACAAGGAGTCCGCGACAAGTGGGGGCAAAACTTCGTGCGAGTTTGCCGAGGCAGTTCGGATCGCCTACGGAAACTCCGGTGCCGCCGGTGCCTCCAGCACCGTGTCCGCACGTAGTCCGGTGACCGGCAAGGAGTACACGATGGCATGCAAGGTGACCTCCGGCATCGTCACCTGTACCGGCGGAGACAACGCGGTTGTGTACTTGCGCTGACGGGCGCAATTGCGGCATCGGCAACCCGGTGCGTGTCGTTCCAGTGTCGCACTTACGGATCCTCCGATAGCGTGACCGCATGCCTCTGTACGAGTTTCGCTGTACCGGCTGCGGCCCGCTCGAGCGGTCGTTCGCGATGGCCGAAGTGCCCCAGTCGATCAGCTGTCCCCAGTGCAGTCTCGAGTCGAAGCGTGTTGTCTCGTCTCCCCGTTTGAGTCACAGCTCGTCAACCGCGATGGGTCTACTGGACAGCACTGCCCGATCAGCTCACGAGCCTGCCGTGGTCAGTGGGTCACTACCCGGCCGTGGCCGACAATCTGCCCCGACGACGTCCAATCCGTTGCACCGCAAGCTACCTCGCCCCTGACCGTCCTCACCGCGCGTCCTGGCCGTGAGTCCCGATCCGACACGAAAGTCCTGCCGCCACGAGTTTTCCGTTTCTTCGAGAATGAGGAGTGCATATGCCTGAACTGCTGTTTCCACTCGATTCCGCCAAGAAATTCACCGACCAGGCGATCGTCGGCCACAATCGGTGGCACCCGGACATCCCGGCGGCGGTGACGGTGAAACCCGGTGATGCGTTTCGTGTCCATTGCCGCGAATGGTTCGACGGCGCAATACACAACGACGACTCAGCCGACGACATTCTCAATGCACCACTGACCACGGTCCACACGCTGTCCGGCCCCTTTTCCGTCGAAGGCGCAAAGCCCGGCGACCTCTTGATCGTCGACATCTTGGATATCGGGCCTATCCCCCAAGAAGATTCGGGTCCGTTGGCCGGCCAAGGCTGGGGGTACACGGGCATCTTCCCGCGAAACAACGGCGGCGGCTTCCTCACCGAACAGTTCCCCGACGCGTACAAGGCCGTCTGGGATTTCTCCGGCCAAACGGCGACGTCGCGTCACATTCCGCACGTCTCGTTCACGGGCATCGTCCACCCGGGGCTGATGGGTACTGCTCCGTCGGCGGCGTTGCTCGCCAAGTGGAATGCCCGCGAGGGCGCCCTCATTGCCACCGATCCCAATCGGGTTCCCCCGCTTGCACTTCCGCCCGAGCCCCGCGATGCAGTACTGGGAACCTTGACCGGTGACGAGTACACACGCGTGGCCGGCGAGGCGGCGCGCACCGCTCCCCCTCGCGAGAACGGTGGAAACCAGGACATCAAGAACCTCACCAAGGGCAGCCGAATCTTCTATCCGGTATTCGTGGACGGTGCGAATCTGTCGGTCGGCGATCTTCACTTCTCCCAGGGCGACGGTGAGATCACTTTCTGCGGTGCCATCGAGATGGGCGGCTTCATCGATCTTCGTGTGGACATCATCAAGGGCGGAATGGATACCTACGGCGTTTCCGAGAACGCCATCTTCATGCCGGGCAACACGGATCCGCAGTACTCCGAGTGGCTTGCGTTCTCGGGCACTTCCGTCACGTTGGACGGCGAACAGAAGTACCTGGACTCACATCTGTCCTACCAGCGTGCGTGCCTGCATGCGATCGAGTACCTGACCAAGTTCGGGTACGCGCCCGAGCAGGCGTACCTGCTGCTGGGTGCGGCACCGATCGAGGGCCGCCTGTCTGGCGTCGTGGATATCCCCAACTCCTGTTCGACGGTGTATCTCCCGACTGCGATCTTCGACTTCCCCCTCGCACCCTCGTCGAGCGGACCGTTCCAGATCGATCCCGGAATCGGCGCTCCGCGTTCGGAGAACAGGGTCTAGGCCTCCCGCCCCGTGAGTGGTTGAGGAGTGTGAGGACTCCTTAACCACTCACAGGGGGTGCCGGTGCGAATTCTGCAAACCCACCTTTGCGAAGCCGGACTGTCACTCGTATCCTGGGAAAATGTCGAAAACCTTTGTCGGTGTCCGGCTCCGCCAACTGCGGACCGAGCGCGGGTTGAGTCAGGCTTCGCTGGCCAAGACGCTGGAGATCTCGGCAAGCTATCTCAATCAGATCGAGCACGACGTCCGGCCACTCACCGTGCCGGTCCTCCTGCGAATCAGTGAAGTCTTCGGTGTCGACACCACCTTCTTCTCCCCACAGGACGACACGCGCCTGATCGCGGAAATGCGTGAAGTTGCCCTCGATCAGGAGATGGGCATCGACGCCGACGCCCACGAAATCGCGGAGATGGTCTCCACGCACCCGGGCCTGGCCAAGGCGATGGTCAACATGCATCGCCGCTTCCGCAACACGACGGCGCAGCTCGCCGCAGCGACGGAAGACCGTTTCTCGGACGGCAGCGGCAGCGGTTCGATCACCATGCCGCACGAGGAAGTGCGCGACTACTTCTATCAGCGGCAGAACTACATTCACGATCTCGACACCGCGGCCGAAGAACTCACTGCCCGGATGCGCTTTCATCGCGGCGACGTCGCCGGCGAGATCGCCAGACGCCTCGAAACCGTCCACGGCGTGCAGATCGTTCGACGAGTCGACCTGGGCGAGAACATACTTCATCGTTACGACCCGGATACCAGGGTCCTGGAAATCTCCGCACGGCTCTCCGGCGGGCAACAGGTCTTCAAGTTCGCGACAGAACTCGCGTACCTCGAGCACGGCGATCTGCTCGACTCGTTGGTGGCCGAAGGCAACTTCACCAGCGAAGCGTCGGTCTCCCTGGCGCGACTTGGATTGGCCAACTACTTCGCGGCGGCCACCGTGCTCCCATACAGCCAGTTCCACGACGTCGCCGAGGACTTCCGGTACGACATCGAGCGCATGTCCGCCTTCTATTCCGCGAGCTACGAGACGATCTGCCACCGCCTCTCGACCCTGCAGCGCCCCAAACTTCGCGGGGTTCCGTTCATGTTCGTCCGTGTCGACCGTGCCGGAAACATGTCGAAGCGTCAGTCCGCCACCGGATTCCACTTCTCCACCAGCGGCGGTACGTGCCCGCTGTGGAACGTCTACGAGACGTTCTCGTATCCGGGCAAGATCATGCCCCAGATCGCACAGATGCCCGACGGCCGCCGATACCTCTGGGTTGCTCGCACGGTCGAACGTCGAGCGGCTCGATACGGACAGCCCGCAAAGATCTTCGCCATCGGATTGGGATGCGAGATTCGACACGCCCACCGACTCGTCTACAGCGACGGTCTGGATCTGGACGAGTCGAATCCGGGAACGCCGATCGGCTCGGGCTGCCGTGTCTGCGAACGCCTCAACTGTCCGCAGCGTGCCTTCCCGCCGTTGGGTAAAGACCTCGACATCAGCGAGCACCGGAGTTCGATTTCGCCTTACGTGATTCGCTGACCGCGCTAACGCACGTAGTTGCGTAGGAACGCGACTGTGCGATCGAACGCGATCATCCCGTCCACGGTATCGAGGTCGAACTGATATTCGTGGTCCAGCGCAGGCTCGTGATCGTCGGGGTAGAACAGTGCGTCTACTTCGACGCCCAGATCGGCGAGCCGTTCTGCCATGGGTTTCGACTGGCTGGCGGTCAGTGGGTCGACATTTCCGCCGGTGATGAACGTCGCTGGAAAGTCCGAGGTCACATGGCCCAGTGTCGACATCTGACCCACTGCAGTCGACCCGTCGAAGTCCCTCGTTCCGAGATACCCCCACAGCGACTGCTTGTCGACGCCCCAACCGAAGTACTTCCCCTGCGACAGCAGGGGTTTCAGATCGAAGACCCCACAGTCGAGGACAACTCCGCGTATCTGCTCGGGACGTAATGCCGGCTCCACACCCATTTCCGACGCGTAGTCAGGGCTGGTCATGACCGTCGCCAACTGACTGGACAACTGCGCGCCTGCCGAATCTCCCGCAAGAAAGAGATTGTTCGAATCGACATGCAACCTGTCCGCATTGCTCACGATAAATCGATACGCGTCGTTCAGTTGATTCACTGCGGTGGGGTAATACGCATCTGGTCCCAGTGAGTAGTCCACCGAAATCACAGTGAAGCCTTGATTTGCCAACAGTTTGTAGTAGCCGTCGGCATCAGTTCTCGATCCTGATATCCAGCCACCGCCGTGCACCCAGACCACCGTGGGTAGCGCCGAAGTGGACTCCGACGGGTAGTACGCGTCCAGTTGTGCATCGTCGTCGCCGTCGCGGTACGACTGATCGAAAATCGAGACGATTCCTGACGGTGCATGCCTGTCGAGTTGTGCGTGAGTCGCTTCGGAGCCACCCGCTGACATCCACCGTACGAGGAGAACTCCTGGCCACGGACTGACGATTGCCGCGGTTACCCCGGACAGCAGAATGACGACGAATACCGCCGCGATTCCGACAATGCGCCTTCGCCGTCTGTCGGGGGAAGACGCGCGCACAACAACTCCTGGGGTCGGATCGGATTCACCCAGGCTAGACCAAAAGGACTAGTCGAGAATTCCCCGGCAACACACCCGCGGCGCTTTGTCTGAAATGACCATTTCTTCAGCGTCTCAGCATCATCCGACAACTAGCGGGTGTGTGCGTCGAGAAACTGAACCGTGCGATCGAGGGCAGTGAGACCGTCGGCATTGTCCAGATCGAACTGATACTCGTGACCGAGCGCCGGAACGTGATCGGCCGGATAGAACAGTGTGTCGACCGCAACTCCCAACCCCGTCAATTTGTCAGCCAACGGTTTCGACTGAGAATCTGTCAAAGGATCCGCGTTGCCGCCGCTGATGTAGGCAGGCGGAAATTGAGCGCTGACGTAGTTCAAGGTCGACATCTGATCCGCTGCCTCGGTACTCATGAAGTCACGCACGCCGGTATACGCCCAGAGGGACCGATCAACCCCCCAACCGATGATGCCGGGTCCGCCGACCATGTTCCCGACGTCGTAGATTCCACAGTTCAGGATTACTCCACGTAACTGATCCGGCCGCAGCGACGGGACCACGCCCACACGGTTCGCATACGCGGGATCAGTGATGAGAGTGGCGAGCTGACTCGAGAGTTGCGCTCCCGCAGAATCACCGGCGAGAACGACCGTCGTCGGATCAACATGCAGCCGTTCCGCATTCGCGACGACGTACGCGTGAGCGTCGTTGAGCTGCCGCACCGCTGTCGGATAGTGATGCTCAGGTCCGAGTGAGTAGTCCAGGGACACAACGGTGTAGCCACGAGAGGCCAGCAACTCGTAGTACGGCGCGTAGTTGGACTTGCTTCCCGAGATCCAGGCACCGCCATGAGTCCAGATCACCGTAGGCAATGCGGTCGTCGTCGCTGCGGGAAAGTAGACATCCAGGTATGCGTCGTCGTCATCGGCGCGGTACTGCTGGTCCTTGATCGAGTCGACGCCTTCGGGCGCGTGCTTCTCGAGCGCCTCGGTGACTTTCACGGCATCACGATCGAAGACCCATCGCACGGTGAGTGCGCCAGGTCTCGGGCTCAGAACGAAGGCCAGAACCACGGCTCCGACCAGAACGAACACAATTGCCAGAGCCCACAGCAAGCGCCTGCGCCACCGATGCGGTGAAGGGTTCGTCATCGGGTTTCCTTCACTCTCGGCAAAATGTCCGGATCAGCGTAACGCGACGCCGGTACTGTCAGGCGCGATCAGCCGAGTTCAGCGATCCGCCGCTGCGCGAGTGCCTTGACTTCGCCCTTGGCTACTTTGCCGCCTGCCGCCATCGGCAATTCGGCGACCGTCATCACGTACTCGGGTATGTACTCGCGGGTCACTCCTCGGCTCTGCAGCCAGGCGGTCAGGTCCTCCGAACTCAGATCGTCATCGGCGGACACGACGACCGCACAGACCTTCTCACCGAACAGCGGATCGTCGACTCCGACCACGGCGACCAGTTCCACCGAAGGATGCGCGCGCACGTACTCCTCGACCTCGACCGCGGAAATGTTCTTGCCGCCTCGAATGATGATGTCGGCTTTGCGCCCGACCACACGCACCCGCCCGGTCTCGTCGATCTCGACGATGTCGCCGAGAAGCATCCAACCGTCGTCGGTGTACAACTCGTCGTTTGCATCGACGTCGCCCCAATAACCCTGGCACATCAGCGGGCCGTTGACCGCAGGCTGACCGCGACGGACGGAGCCGGTCACTTCCTTTGCCGCATCGTCGAATACACGAACTTGCATGCGATCGATGACGTGGCCGCACGTCTTCAGTCGGGTATCGGAACCGTCCGAAACCGTCGTCACCGAGACGGCGCCGGTTTCGTTTGATCCGTAGAACTGCAGGACAGCCGCTCCGGTACGTTGTTCGAAGGCCAGTGCCTCCGAATACGGCACGGCTTCACCACCGGTGAACATGAAACGAAGTGACGAGAGATCGGCCGATTCCGCGGCCTCCGAACGCAACAGCATCTTGAATTGTGTACTCACACAATTCAAAGCAGTCACCCGTTCGCGCTCGATCAACTCGATCATCACCGAAACGTCGAAGCGTTCCATGACGACATTGCGAGCACCGAGTAGCGCCGGCAGGAAATGCGAAGTCCAGAGGCCGAATCCGAAAGGTGCCGGGACCGCGCCGAGGAACACCTCATCCGGACCGATCGCCGCCGCCTCGGCGGCAATCTCGGAGAAACCAACCCAACGATCCTCGGTTTGTGTGACCAGTTTGGGTAGGCCCGTTGTGCCGGACGTCGAGTTCAGCATCGAAACGGCTGACGTGACAAAACACGGACTGGTTGCGGGGAACTGCTTTAGCTCGACCGGCAACGAGGTGAGTTCGCCGTTTGCACTCACGCGTTCGAAACTCACGTCGGCGCGTTCGTCGGCGAAGACGACGTCCAGTCCGGGATGCTCTGCCCGCAGACTCGCCACGAGTTCGGCGGTATCGACGCCGCGCAGCGTGCGAGTGGTGACGAGTACGGAGGCTTCCGAGCGGGCGATCAGATGAGAGATCTCGCGAATGCCCGAGCGCGAACCGATTCCGACCGCGACGCGGCCGGTGCGAAATGCTGCGCAGAGAGCCGCATGGAATACAGCGGTGTCGGGGAGCAACACGGCTACATGTCCGTATCCCTCACCAGCTAGATCCAGCGCCGACGCGATCGCATCGGCAGCCGCGTCGTACTGTTTCCACGACACCCTCGATTCCGGAGTGACAAAGGCGGTTTCGTCCGGGATGGTCTCAGACCAATGCCTGACCATTTCGCTGATGCTGACGCCGGCGAACCGGTCCGGATTCGTGGCGAATTCACCGACGGTGAAGTCGAGTGTCTTCGTTTCAAGCATGATCGTCGATCATCTCCCGTCGGCGCTGAGGACGCCCATCGATTGTTTGTACGCGTTGTCCAGTGTCGCTGCGGAATCGCATTCGCGGACGAGTTCGCCGCGCTGCATGACATATCCGCGGTCGACAACCGATTTCAGTGCAGTGAGTGCCGGTTCCGTCACGATGACGGTCACACCCTCGGCGGCCAGACCCCCGACCAGCGCTCGCAGCTCCGCGACGATTTTCGGTGCCAGTCCTGTCATCATCTCGTCGAGGAGCAGCACCTTCGGGGTTTCAAGAAGTGCCCGCCCCAGAACCAACATTTGCTGCTCACCACCGCTGAGGACCCCGGCATAACTCTCGGAGCGTTCACGCAGGATCGGGAACCTCTCGAAAGCTGTTTCCACGGCTTCGGCTTTCAATCCCAGCAAGTCTGCGCCGACGCGTAGGTTCTCGCGAACGGACATTCGCATGAACAGTTGCCTGCCTTGGGGTACGTAGGCAAATCCGCTGCGGACACGATCCAGTGCCGATAATTTCTGGATCTCTCGACCATCGAATTTGATTGTCCCGGTGGCGGGAACCGAGCCGTAGATGGATCCCGCCAAGCTGGTCTTGCCTGCACCGTTCGGCCCGACGATCGCTGTCACTTCACCGGCGGGGGCGACAAGGGAGACTTCCCGGACGGCGACA
The DNA here is from genome assembly GCF_001029585.1 of Rhodococcus sp. ARP2. Taxonomy (NCBI): domain Bacteria; kingdom Bacillati; phylum Actinomycetota; class Actinomycetes; order Mycobacteriales; family Nocardiaceae; genus Rhodococcus; species Rhodococcus sp. ARP2. The sequence continues at coordinate 241,888 of NZ_LEKE01000086.1, forward strand.
GCGGATCCGTATCGAACTGTGACTCTGTCGAGTTCGAGCATGTCAGGCGCCTTCCTCGTATTCGGAACCGAAATAGACTTCTCGCATCGCGTCGCTGGCCAAGCACTCCTGCGGTGGTCCGTAGAACGCCACTGATCCGAAATTGAGCAGCACGATCTTGGTGGCGAGCGCCGCGATGAGATCGACGTTGTGATCGACCAGGACTACTCCTTTGCCCTGCGCGGCAATCGATCGCACGGCACCGGAGATGGCAGCGATGCCGTCGTGATCCGCGCCGGCAAACGGTTCGTCCAACAGGAGAACATCGGGTTCGGTCGCCATCGCCCGCGCCACCTCGACCAGACGCTGCGCCCCCAAACTGAGATCCCCGCAAGCACTCTCGACGTCGGCGACCGAGTATCGCGCAGCAATCTCCCGGGCCCGCTGTGCTGTCCGGTCCCAGTTCTCGAAAGGTCCTTTGATCGCCCACCACAGCGAGTGCAGAGGTGAGGTGATCTTGTGCCCGTACAGTCCCGGGATGATGTTGTCGACGGCATCGAGTTCCGCCGCGAGCTGCGGATGTTGAAACGTGCGCGAGAGCCCTTGCCGTGCACGGCGCTCCGACGGCCCGGTCAAGGGAGCACCGGCGAGCGCGACGGTTCCGGAGTCTGCTTGCTGTGTGCCGAAGATGCAGTCCACCAGTGTGGTCTTGCCTGCCCCGTTCGGGCCGACAAGGCCGATCACCTCTCCCTGTCCGACGCTGAACGAGACATCGTCGACAGCGCGGACGCCGCCGTAGGACTTGTGGAGCCCGCTCACTTCGAGTAGCCGAGTCATCGATTGCCACGCTCCTTGTACAGACGGTTCATTCGACCCAGAACGTTCTGACTCCACCCGATCACCCCACCAGGCGCGACGATGAGGATCACCAGGACGGCTCCGGCAAGCAGGAGTTCGCCACTTCCCTGGTACCCGGGCATGTTCAGCGTCACGATCACTACGATCAATGCACCGAGCGGAGCACCCCACGCCGAACCGCGACCGCCGATGATCGGCATGAAGATTGCAAGGAAAACAATACTGAGAGTGAAGGTTTCAGGAGTGACAGCTTGCACCGACACGGTGAAAAGCGATCCGCCGGTCGACGCGATCGCGGCACCGATCGCCAGCGCCACGACGGTCAGGTGCGCAGGATTGACGCCGGAAGACCGTGCGACATTACGATTGTCGCGGGCAGCTTGCAACATCAGCCCCCACACCGATTTCCGGAGTCGATCGACAGCGACCGCGATCAGACACACGAACAAGATCGCGAACACGACCAATGCGTAGCGCGGTGGCTCCCAGCCGAACATCGTCACAGTCTCGACACCCGAGATCCCGGCCGATCCGCCGGTGAAACTCGGTCCGTCGATCAACCAGTGCTCGAAAGCGATACCGAACAACAAGGTCACCGCGGCAAGGTAGAAGCCGGAGAGTTTCTGCGTTGCCAAGCTGAGAAGTACTGCAACCGCTGCAGCGGCGAGGGCGCCGAGAATCCATCCCCACCACATCGACAACCCGGTCCGAACCGAGATCAGCGCAACGGCATACGCGCCGATCGCCGCATATGCGCTGTACGCCATCGACAGTGATCCCGCGAGCACGAATGGCACGTACATGCCGAGTGCGATCAGCGAATACGTCGCAGCGAGGAACACCAGATCCTGCCGGTACAGACTCGGCCCCATCCACAGCAGCACGGCAGCAACCACGACCACGGTGATCAGTGCTTCTCGTGACACGGCGAGCATCCTCGTCCGGGGACCGCCGGATGTAGCGGGCGGATTTGACGTCAGCGGACTGGTAGAAAGCGAGGCCATCAGACGCGAACCTTCCTCGAGAGCAAGCCTTCCGGACGGAAAGCGAAGAACACCAGGGCAATCAACAGAATCGCGGTTTGAGCAGCACTCGCACCGAAGTAGTACGGGGCGAATACCTGGACGACGCCCAACACCATTCCGCCGATCAGCGGAGCCCAACTCCGGCCGGTACCACCGATGACGAGTGCGATGAATGCCGTCAGCGTCCATGACAGACCGCTCGTGAACTGAACACCGGCCTTGGGAGCGAACAGAAGTCCGGCGACGGCGGCAATCACACCCGCGAGGGTGAACGCGATGAGGCGTACCCGATCCACCGGCAAGCCCAGGACGCGGGCGGCATCCGGACTGTCGCCGACGGCGCGAAGCAGACGGCCCGAGGTGGACCGGTTCAGCCACAGTCCGATACCGACGAAGATCCCGGCAGTTCCGACGACGAGTACAACGGTCGAACTGTCGACGGTGGCACCGAGCACCGATATCGGATCGAAGTCGAAGATCTTCTGCCCGGGAAGTGGTGTGCGGCCGAAGACAGTGCCGGCGAGCTGCTGGATCCCGAACAGTACTGCGGTCACAGCCACCAACGCCGGTAGTTCCCCACGACCCGATCGCTTCTGAACCTGTTTGACCACAAGCTTTTCCGTCAGGATCGACAGCGCCACCGCTACCGCGATCCCTAGCGGCATGGCAATCCAGAGAGCGAGCCCGTAATTGATCGCGACCCAACTCGACGCCATGGCCGCAGCCATCGCATACGGACCCATCGCAAAATTGAAGAAATCGGCGCCGACCACCACGAGATACATTCCGAGGGCTATAAGTGAAAAGAATGCACCGATCTCGATGGCAGCGAGCCACAGTTGTGCGTCTGTCATGTCAAGGCTCCTCGGTTATCCACACGGGGGTTGGTAGGAATCCCACGGATGGGCCGGCTTGTTGTCCTCACCGAATTCGACGAGCACCAGTCCGCAGAGGCTGTCCGGAGCCAGGTGATCCTGCGAGGAGAACGACAGTGTCAATCCGTCCTGGCCGAAGCTGGCGGGAAGTGCCGAAACCTGTTGAAGAGCATCACGAACGGCCGTCCGATCTCGGTTCAGGCCCCTTCACCGCCTGCACCTTGCGACGCAGTTCGGCGGTTCTCGGGTTGTTCTCACTGAGCGAGCCCATGTACACCATGCCGCTCAACGCCTTCGGGTCCGCCAAAGCCCAAGATGCGGGCTGGTTCCCGATGGAAGCGAGTGAGAAGCGTTGCGTCTGTGGGGTGATCTTCGACAGGGTGTTGTGCGCGAGGATTTCGAAGTGCCCGCCGATACTGGCGACCAGAATCGCGTCCGGTTCGGTTTCCGCGAGACGTGAGACCTGTGCGGTGATGTCCGCGGCATCGACCGGCGCCTTTTCAACGCCCGTCACTCTCGCGCACTTCTCGAGCGCCGGCCGCAGGGTCTTGATGATTCCGTCGATGGACGCACTCGCGTCACCGAGAATTCCCAGGGACTTGTACCCCATCTTCTCGAAAGCCCCGCAGTACACCTGGGCGTACTGCTTCAACGAGTTCGGAATCATGAACGAGTAGTCGTTGTCGGGCGCCGAGGCAAAGGCGTCGCTGAGAACGACCGGAGCTATCGCGGGAATCTTCGACTGCTGGAGAATCGACTTGGCCTGCAGCACCGACCCGCTGCCGGTGGCGAGGATGACCGCACTTGATCCGTGATCGACCAACTTCCGAATGATCGACGGGGTCTTGGTGGGACTGCTCTCGTCATTCTCGACAACCAATTCGACCTGCTTGCCGTTGATTCCGCCGGCCTGGTTGATCAGGTCGACAGTCATACGCACGGTCTTGCCGGCGATCGTGCTGTACGACGCACCGGGCCCGGTGGAGTCCTCGTCCAAACCGATGACGATGGTGTCTTCGGGAATGACACCGGCAGATGCGCACGCGCTCGCCCCGAGGACCACTGCCGCGCAGACGGCAATCGCCTTTCCGAGTCTCACATCAATCTCCCGTCCAAACTCTGCTTGGTAAATCAAACAAGCGCTTGATTTATGAGTGTGGACAGAAGTATGCACTGGGTCACACCGATAGTCAAAATTCGAACTACACGCGCAGGAACTGCGGTGCTACGGCTTCTGCAGCTGCCGGATCGAGGAGCTGAGTTCGCGAATGACGGACTTCAATTCGTCGACGTCCGAACGGAGTTCGGCCATTTGGGAGTCAGAGCGGAGTTCTGCAAATTCGGAGGCAGGAGATACGGTCTGCGCTTCCTTCTTCGCCGTGCGCCGCGCAATGCGTGCCACCGGCTCGCCGTCGACGGAACGTGCGGCGAAGCCGTCCAGGAAAACCGAAATCAGATTGCGCTGCAGATCATCCGCCAACTCGGAAAGCTGCGGGCGATACTGCGCGACGGTGGACCAGACGGATTCACGCAGGAGACGGTGAAACTGTTCGGGATCGATGTCTTCCCGAAACTCCGCGTCGGCAATTCCGCGAGCGATAGCCGATCGCCAGTAGCTGTGTGCCTTCTGAACCAGGATGGTGATGGGCGCGTCCGCCGGTTGCGACGAAAGTATGGCTTCTCCCTGATAGACCTCCGTCGCATACGGGTGATCCACCGCCGAGGCAAAAGACACCGAGACCATCGTTGCCAGGCGATCTCGGGCCGAACCTCCCGGCTCGATCGAGTCTTCGTACCTGACGTTGAGGTCTTCGAGAAACCGGACGACGATCTCGTTGGCTATCGCATCCTTGGAGTCGAAGTAGTGGTAGAGGCTGCCGGAGAGAATCCCGACTTCGTCGGCGATGTCGCGTACCGTCGTCGCGGCGATTCCCCGCTCACTGAACAGCCTGGCCGCATGAGCGAGTATTTCGTCCCGTCGGGTCGAGCGCACGAGAAGATCCTTCCGACGTTCCGATCGTCAAGCGAGTGCTTGATCAATTTCTCGTCGATGCTAACACCGCACCCTCGCTGACCTGCGGTGTGAGGTCCTGGACATCCAATCGAAACACCGGACACACACTTGTCACCGACAGTCATTCCACCGCAACAACTTCCACCTACTCTGTGCACTCGACGAATACAGCGTTGTATACGCACTCCGGATACAGATCTGTCAGAGCCATTGTCTGCCAGAGCCATCGACACGAAAGGCCCGTACATGCGAACCTTCTCGAAGCGCACCCTTGCCGCGCCGGCCGCTCTCGCCGCGCTGGGCTTGGTTCTCACCGGCTGCGGAAGCAAGGCGACAGACACCGCATCGGGAGATTCGACGGCTACGTCGTGCGTCGACACCTCGGGGGACACGATCAAGGTCGGTTCTCTGAATTCACTCTCGGGCACCATGGCCATCAGTGAAGTGACGGTCCGCGACTCCATCTCGTTGGCGGTGCAGGAGATCAACGATTCCGGCGGTGTGCTGGGCAAGAAGATCCAGATCGTGGCAGAGGACGGCGCGTCGGAGCCGACAGTGTTCGCCGAGAAGGCCGAGAAACTGATCAGCAGCGATTGCGTCGCAGCAGTTTTCGGTGGCTGGACTTCCTCGAGCCGCAAGGCCATGCTGCCGGTGTTCGAGGACAACAACTCCTTGCTCTACTACCCGGTCCAGTACGAGGGACTGGAAGATTCGAAGAACATCTTCTACACGGGTGCAACGACCAACCAGCAGATCATCCCGGCTCTGGATTACCTGAAGGAGAAGGGCGTCAAGTCGCTGTATCTGGTCGGCAGCGACTACGTGTTCCCGCAGACCGCCAACCGCATCATCAAGGCCTACGCGGCAGCGAACGGCATCGAGATCAAGGGCGAGGATTACACGCCATTGGGCTCGACCGATTTCTCCACCATCGTGAACAAGGTCCGCACAGCCGACGCCGATGCCGTGTTCAACACACTCAACGGTGATTCCAACGTCGCGTTCTTCCGTGAATACTCGAATGTCGGCCTGAAGCCCGCCGACATGCCCGTCGTCTCCGTCTCCATTGCGGAGGAAGAGGTCGGCGGTATCGGAGTCCAGAACGTCGAAGGCCAGCTGACGGCGTGGAACTACTACCAGACCATCGATTCCCCCGAGAACAAGAAGTTCGTCGAGGCGTACAAGGCGAAGTTCGGCCAGGACAAGCCCACGTCCGATCCGATGGAAGCGGCATACACCTCCGTCTACCTCTGGAAGAACACCGTCGAGAAGGCCAACTCGTTTGCGGTCAAGGATATTCAGGACAACGCCGACGGTGTGACCTTCCAGGCACCCGAAGGACTCGTCACCATCGACGGCGACAACCACCACATCACCAAGACTGCCCGAATCGGCGAAATCCGTTCCGATGGACTGATCTACACGGTCTGGGATTCGGGACAGCCGATCGAGCCGGATCCGTACCTGAAGAACTACCCCTGGGCCGAGGGACTCGGGAGCTGATCGACGAAAGGCGGAATTGACGGAATCGACGAGTAGAGAGGTGGAGCGTCTGTCATGGATGTTGTGATCGGACAGTTGTTCACGGGTTTGAGTATCGGATCGATTCTCCTGTTGGCAGCGTTGGGATTGTCTCTCACGTTCGGGCAGATGGGTGTCATCAACATGGCACACGGCGAGTTCATCATGGCCGGCTCGTACACCGCATACGTAGTGCAGCAGGTGATCTCGAATGCAACGGGATCGTTGATCATTTCTCTGCTCGTCGGTTTTGTCGTCGGCGGACTGATGGGTGTCGTGCTCGAAGTGGTACTGGTATCGCGGATGTACCACCGACCCCTCGATACCCTGTTGGTGACATTCGGCGTCGGATTGATCCTTCAGCAGTTGGCGCGCGACATCTTCGGCGCGCCGGCAGTCAATGTTTCGGCGCCGAGCTGGCTTTCGGGCGGGGTCGATATTTTCGGCGCCGTGGTACCGAAAACCCGCATCTTCATTCTGGTGTTGGCGATCGCAGCGGTGATCGCGCTTTCGGTCGCACTGAAGCAGTCGTCGATGGGTCGACGCATCCGGGCCGTCGTGCAGAATCGCGATCTGGCCGAGACGAGCGGAATCTCCTCTCGTCGTACGGACATCACGACCTTCTTCCTCGGTTCCGGACTCGCCGGCGTCGCGGGTGTCGCGTTGACACTCATCGGTTCCACCAGCCCGACCATCGGCCAGTCGTATCTGATCGACGCCTTCCTGGTTGTTGTCGTCGGCGGTCTCGGTCAGATGAAGGGAGCCGTGATCGCAGCCTTCGCCCTCGGCATCTTGAACTCGTTCATCGAGTACTCGACGACAGCGTCGATCGCGAAGGTGATCGTGTTCGTCATCATCGTCGTCTTCCTTCAAGTTCGGCCGCAGGGCCTGTTCGCAGTCAAGACGAGGAGCCTCGTATGAGCATCCTGAACAATTCCCGAATTCGGGTGTGGGGCGGTTTTGCACTTGCCGCGATCGTGCTGTTCGCCATCGCTCCGGCTGTGCTCTCGGACTTCAGGCTGTCACTGTTGGCCAAATTCCTGTGCTTCGCCATAGTCGCTGTCGGCATCGGCTTGGCTTGGGGCAGAGGCGGAATGCTCACCCTCGGCCAGGGCGTCTTCTTCGGAATCGGCGCATATGTGATGGCGATGCACCTCAAGATCGCCGATGCCGAACTCAAGGGCGACGCGGTACCGGACTTCATGTCCATCGCGGGCAAGACCGAACTTCCGGGATACTGGCAACCGTTCGCCTCGCCATTCGTGGCGATCTTCGCCATCCTTTTCCTGCCGGCCGCTGTTGCCTTTCTCCTCGGACTCGGTGTGTTCAAGCGGAGAGTCAAGGGCGCATACTTCGCGATCCTCTCGCAAGCACTCGCCGCGGCTTTCGCGATCCTCTTGATCGGCCAGCAGTCGATCGGTGGCAGCAACGGCCTCAACCGCTTTCGCACGTTCTTCGGTTTCAACCTCAACGATCCGGCGAACAAGCAGATGTTGTTCTTCATCGCCGCCGGAGTTCTTCTCGCATCGGTCGCTCTGATTCGCCAGCTGATGAACTCCCGATACGGCGAACTCCTCGTCGCCGTCCGCGATCAAGAGGAGCGCGTACGTTTCCTCGGATACGATCCGGCGAACATCAAACTGGTCGCCTACGTGACCGCGGCGTTCCTCGCCGGTATCGCCGGTGCGCTTTTCGTTCCGATCGTGGGCATCATCTCCCCCGCCGACGTCGGGATCGTTCCGTCAATCGCCTTCCTCATCGGGGTCGCGATCGGTGGCCGCGCAACGCTTCTGGGTCCGGTACTCGGTGCGATCGGCGTCGCTTGGGCGCAGTCGACATTCTCGGAGAAACTCCCTTCGGGATGGATCTACGCACAAGGGTTGATGTTCATCGTCGTGGTCGGGTTCTTCCCGGCAGGTGTGGCCGGATTGTTCGCCCTGATGCGCCACCGCAAGAAGCGTGAGACCCCGGCCGACCCGCCGGTCAAGGTCTCCCAACCCGAACCAGTGGAGGTGTCGTCATGACCAACACAACCGCCACCAGCGAACCCACACCGGCACTGGGCGGCAACGCCGGAATGTCGTCCGAGTACCTCGAAGTACGGAACCTTTCGGTCAGCTTCGACGGTTTCAAAGCCGTCGACGGCGTCGACTTGACCCTCATGCAGGGCGACCTCAGGTTTCTCATCGGCCCGAACGGGGCTGGAAAGACAACGCTGGTCGACGCCATCACCGGACTCGTTCCCGCGACGGGTTCGATCACGAAGTCCGGCGAGCAACTACTCGGCAAGAAGGTTCACAAGATCGCCCGCCTCGGCGTCGGGCGAACCTTCCAGACGGCAAGCGTCTTCGAAGAACTCTCGGTGCTGCAGAATCTCGACATCGCGGCGGGAGCCGGTCGCTCGGCGTGGAACCTGCTCCGAAGGCGCAAAGGTGTGCTCCCCGAGATCGAGGAGGCTCTGGAGACAACCGGCTTGGAGCACCTCAGAGACACTCCCGCGGGCATTCTGGCGCACGGGCAGAAACAGTGGCTCGAAATCGGAATGTTGTTGGTGCAGAACTGTTCCGTGCTACTACTCGACGAGCCCGTCGCTGGGATGAGCCTGGAGGAGCGCGAGGAGACCGGAAACCTTCTGCGCCGCATCGGCGGTGCACGAACCGTCGTCGTGGTCGAGCACGACATGGACTTCATGCGATCGTTCGCCACGTCCGTCACAGTGCTCGCCGCTGGGAAAGTACTCGCCGAAGGAACTGTGGCGGAGGTTCAAGCCGACCCCAAGGTGCAAGAGGTCTATCTCGGCACAGCCGCTGCCGGAACCGATCTCGGCGCCGACACCGAACCGACCCCGGAGGACTGAATCATGCTCGAGCTCGTCGACATCCGCGCCGGCTACGGACGCACCGAAGTAATCCACGGCGTATCCTTACTGGTTGCCAGTGACGGGGTTGCGGCAGTCATGGGTCACAACGGTGCGGGTAAAACCACCTTGCTGCGCGCCGCCGTCGGTCTGATCAAACCTACGCGGGGAAAGGTACTTCTGAACGGTGAGGACATCACCGGACTACGGCCGAGCGCCCGCGTCGCTCGCGGACTTGCCTACGTACCGCAGGGTCAGCAGTCGTTCGGACAACTGACAACTGCCGAGAATCTTCGGGTGGTCGCCGACGGGCGCAAACGCGGAAAGGCACTCATCGCAGAGGCATTGGATCTGTTTCCCGCGCTCACCACACTCCTCGACCGTCGCGCGGGACTTCTCTCCGGCGGGCAGCGCCAACAACTTGCCATCGCCCGCGCTTTGATCACCGAGCCCAAGATCCTCATCCTCGACGAACCAACCGAGGGCATTCAGCCCAACGTGGTCGCCGAAATCGAAAGAACCGTCATGGAACTCACCGAGCGCGGCGATCTCGGTGTCCTCCTTGTCGAGCAGCACATCGGTTTCGCGCTCCAATCTGCTCAGCATTACAGCATTCTCGCGGCCGGACACGTGACCTCGACCGGTGAGGGCGGCACCACGTCCACCGAGGCGGTTCGTCGAGCGATGGCAATCTGACATGAGTGTGCGGCCGCCGCTGCGCGAACAGGTTTACCGGTCGATCCGAAACGATCTGATGTCCGGTCAGATCGCGCCCTCGGAACGACTGGGCGAGCAACGCCTGGCCCATCTCTACGGTGTCTCGCGAACACCGGTGCGCGAAGCGCTCGCAAAGTTGGAATCCGACGGGCTGGTCGAGCGCGACGAACATGGACTCTTTCCGTACCGACCGCACCTCGACGAGTTGGGTGGCCTCTACGAGCTGCGCATACTCCTCGAGGTGCACGGGCTTCGTCGGGTACTCGACGGTGAGGCCCCCGCTCATGATCGAGACGCGCTCGGTTCCGAACTCGACAAGTGGTACGCATTTCTCAAACAGATGCCGGTACCGGACGCCGGTTTCGTGACGCTCGACGAGGAGTTCCACATCGCGCTCCTCGCCTCGTCCGGAAACCACGCGTTGGTCGACGCCTTGCAGGCCGTCAACTCGAAGCTGCGCCCCGTGAGGATGTTCGACTACCTGACTCCCGACCGTATGAAGGCCACCGTGGAGGAACATATCTCCGTCGTCGAACTGGTTCTGGACGGCAAGATTCCGCAAGCGCACGAGGCACTGGTATCGCACATCGACATCTCTCGTGCGGTTGTCCTCGACCGTGCTCGTCAGGCCCTCTCGTTGGCCGCCATGGCCAATGCCGTGCGTAATTGATCAGCGTCGTGTCGCTGACTTCAGGGTGACGACTTCGGTGACGCGGTCTCTCGTCAGGGGGATCCTGAGGTACTCCCCCGGTGCGGTTGGCTTCGGGCCGAGTTCAGAACCGGGGACCGTACCCGTTGTGCCGTCCGAGCATTCGACTGCAACTTCGCTCGTGTAGTCCGCATCAGGCGCAACGTCGCAGGTGAGTCCGTCATCCGTGGTGAAGGCGGAGATACTCGAACCGACGGGCCCCTGGATTACTGTCCAGATTGGGTCCGCCGGAGCCGGTGTACTCGTGGTTGGTGTAGCCGTCGTTGTCGGCGTTGCTGTCGATGTCGGCGTTGCTGTCGATGTCGGGGTTGCTGTCGATGTCGGGGTTGCTGTCGATGTCGGCACAGACGCGGTGGTCGTCATCCCTGCAGTGTTCTCAGCTGCTGTGGTCTCAGCTGCTGTGGTCTCAGCTGCCGTGGTCGAAGAAGTCGTCGATGACGGGGGTTCGCTCACCGAAGTAGGCGTCGGGCTGACCGCACGCGCAGCAAATCCGGTTGCGAGGCTCAGCGGCGTGACCGGGTATGTCGCGGTGCCAATTCCGCATTGAGCCGTTACAAGATTGAACGTCACGTTTGTGGTGCCCAGTATCTGCGCCCCCAGAATCGCAAAAGCTGCCATCGAAAGACTCACGCTCAGCGTCGATTGCGCCGTTGTTGCCGTGGACGTTCGCGTGCTCACGAGCTTGATGTTCGTGTATTGAATCGTCGCCAAGCCAGCGGCGTTCACAGTGGCGTCCGCCCCTGTCACCGTCACCGATCCGTTCTCGGCAGGCTGTGGAATCGTGAGGACGCGAGATCCCACCGTCACCTGATTCGTGGGGCTACTCGCCGATACCGATGCCCTGTTCGAGGTATCGCACGCAGCCCCTGCCGTAATCGGCGATGCCACAGTGACTATCGGCGCACTTACCAGATCAATCCCCAGTAGAGACAGCAAGTTCACTGTCACGGTCATCGAGGTGAGTGTCGACGTCGCATCGGTATCCGAAACAATTGCCGACTGGCAGCGGCCGCTCGCAGGCTGCCCGACCGAGTAGGCAGCGCACGACGAGATCGATCCGGTCCGGGACAACGAGTTGACGCCCAGCAGCTTTGCAACCACAAGATTGGTTGTGTCCAGGTCCTTTCCAATCGTGTTCTGTTGTGAGACACCTTCGAACATCGAACTGCCGAAAAGATCTATCACGATTCCGCCACTGGACAACCCGAGCCCGCCGGCGCCTCTGCCGTACCCACTCGTCGTCCATGAACCGGTGGAAATCGGACCGGTCACGTATTCGGAGTCTGTCCACGCCGCTTCGGTCTCTCCGAACAGTGGGTGAGACGAGAAACCGGAGCCCAGAACAACCGCAACTGCCAATACGATGACTGAGAACAGGTGGCGACGCTTCATTGCCTCCCGCCGTCCGGCGGTAGAAGAACCTGAATGGGTTCGGTTTTCGGTTCGGCCAATTCGGCATCATCGTCGTCATCGGTATTGCGCGGCCAGAATACCGCAACCACCAAAGCGGCCATGGTCAGCGTGATCGCCCCCAGAACAAGAGGATTCGAGAAGTAGACGATCACCCGCGCCAATCCCGGAACGTGCCAGAGCACCTTTCGGACCGTGGTGACCTCGTATACCGCGGGATCAGCCGAAGCGTTGGCATCACCCTTGAGATCGAGAATCGTGATGCCGTTGTCCTGGGTACGAGCGGAGACGACCCGGTGGGTCACCGGCAGTTCGGACACTCCCCGATCGACGGTGACGACGTCGCCCACCTCGACGGAATCTGCCGGTACTTCCCGCACAACTGCCAGAGATCCGGTCGGAATGGTCGGCGACATCGATCCGGTCTTGAACATGATCAGTGTGATGTCGAAGGCGACGGCACAGATCACCAAAGCGATACAAACAACCCCACCGGCAGCGAGAACCTGAAGGATGCAGTCCCCGATGATCGTGGGGACCGAACGCTTCTTCGTCCGGGCATGTGTTGCCCGGGCATGTGTTGGCATTGCAGCTCCTTCAGGGTGTTGCACTGAACTGCCAAGTGGGAGTTGCCGTTTTACCGATCAACGCCGAGTTACTCCAATTAGCCGAGGTTCCGGGCAGCGAAATCTCGAAGCACAGCGCCACCGCGGCGCCCGGGGACGCTCCACCGGCGGGTAGCGCGATGGCCCCGACTGCGGAACCAGTTGAGAGCGACGGAAACACCGTCGCACTTCCCACCACGAATTGTGGTGTTCCCGTGGAGAAGGCTGACGCATCACAGGTCGTCGACTTGACCACCCGATACCGAAGCGCCGACGCCAGAGTGGAGTCGCCGGCAACCGTGGCCGCCTGCAGAGTGACGGATGCTGCCGGCGAGACCGGCACTGTTCGAAGAGATATCGGGCCGTACGAGAACGCACCGGGGCGAATCAGGAGCGCCGAGGGTGTGTACGTGAAAACGCCAGGGGCACTAGATGAATGCGACGACCATCCACCACCGACGTTCGACTCGATTCCGAAGGTTCCGGTGCGAAACGATGCATCGCCCATCGTGCTGTCCACCCAACTGGCAGCCACGGTGGTTGCACCGATACCCAGGACGAGTCCCGAGGCCGCCAGTGCGTACACCTGACGCATTCGCCGTGTGACCACGCAGGCGTCAGGGGGTGGACTGGCCGGTGAACTGCCAGAGCAAGCGCCCGGTGTCCTTGCCCGACACGATCGAGGGGTCGACTCCGGCGGGCAGCGTGACCGCGAAGCACAGTTCGACCGGCACACCCGTGCCTAGCAAGGCGACATCCGAACCCGAACCTGCCGTCAAGGCCACCGGACTAGCTGTCGTGCCCACCCATGCTGTGCCTGCTCCAATTCCCGCCGCCGTGCAGGCCGTGGAGGAGACACCTCGATACACCGAGTACCGCAGGGCGGGTTTGAGATCGGCATCACCGCCCGTCGCACCGAGTAGTTGTACCGTCGCGCCGAAAGTGCTGGCCGTGGGACCGATCCGTAGCGCTACCGGCGCATATACCGTCGTTCCGGGTGCGAGTGTGTTGAATCCCGTGCTGAATTGGAAGTGGCCGGCGGAAGCGTCGACTTGATACTCACCCCAGGTCGTCAGTCCGTCGAAACTGCCCTGGAGATTCCAACTTCCCGTCTTGAACTGCGCGTCGCCGAAAACATTGTCTGTCCACGCTGCCAAGGTGACAGCGGCGCCGATACCGAGGACAAGTCCTCCGGCTAGTAATGCACGTACTTTGCGCTTGTTTACAGCCTTCCGATCAGTGGCCATGCTGGTCTCGATTCACTTGGAATGCGAAAGAACCTCCGATTCGGGAAATCTAGCCCCCACTTTCACCCGAAATATCCGAAATGACCGAAATTGAGACAAAGACTTGACGCCTTCTCCTCCTCGCCGCCATCTGTGGGCGTTGACCAGGGGGAAATAGGAAAGCCGGCCAGATGGTTGCACCTTCCAACGACGCTTGCGTTCTATTCGCTGAGAAAGGCTCCACCTCCATGGCCGTACCACTTTCCATCCTCGACCTCGCCCACATCGGGGACGACGAAACCGCCAAAGACAGCTTCGACGCCAGCGTGACCTTGGCGCAGCGTGCCGAGGAGTGGGGCTACAAGCGAATCTGGTACGCCGAGCACCACAACATGGGTTCCATCGCGTCTTCGGCAACCAGCGTTCTGATCAGCCACGTCGCCGCGAACACCAGCAAAATCCGCCTCGGCGCCGGTGGAATCATGCTGCCCAACCACGCACCGCTGACGATCGCCGAGCAGTTCGGCACCCTCGAGACTTTGCACCCCGGTCGAATCGATCTCGGTCTCGGCCGCGCGCCCGGTAGTGATCAGAAGACGATGCAGGCTTTGCGACGCGACCCGAGTTCTTCGGACAGCTTCCCGCAGGACGTACTCGAGCTTCAGGGCTACCTCGGCGACACCTCGCGCGTCCCCGGAATCAATGCCGTTCCCGGTAAGGGCACTCACGTTCCGCTCTACATTCTCGGATCGTCACTGTTCGGCGCCAAGCTCGCCGCGATGCTCGGCCTGCCGTATGCATTTGCCTCGCACTTCGCCCCCAACGCCCTGCGCGACGCCGTCGCAATCTACCGACGCGAGTTCAAGCCGTCGGAGCAGTTGGCGGAGCCGTACGTCATCGCCGGCGTCAACGTCATCGCCGCCGACACCCATGAGCAGGCTCAGCAGGACTTCCTCGCGGCCAAGCGTTCGCGCGTCAGTCTTCTTCTCGGGCGTGGACGCAAATTCACGGACGACGAAGCGGACATGCTGCTCGACTCCCCCGCCGGTCAGCAGGTTCTGCAAATGACCAAGTACAGCGCCATCGGCACGCCCGCCGAGGTGCGTGCGTACCTCGACGAATTCACCGAGCATGCGCAGGCCGACGAGCTGATCACGGTGTCGACCGGCACCAACCGCGAGGCATGGTTGCGCACGTTTGAACTCCTCGCCGACGTGAGCGATCTGGTGCCCGCCTAAGCTGCCGGTATGGGCGATCCATCCCGTCGCGGGTTCATCTCGGTACTGGCCGTACTACTTTCGACGGGTTGGGCCGCCAACCACTTTGCTTCGCTCATCCCGGTTCTCCGGGTGGACGAGGGCCTTTCGCATACCGTGCTCGACGGTGTTTTCGGTATCTATGCGCTCGGACTCCTACCCGGCCTGTTGACCGGTGGAGCACTGTCGGACCGCGTCGGCCGGGCTGTACTCGTCCTTCCCGGAGCACTCATAGCCTCGCTCGGAACCTTGATTCTTCTTCTCTGGCACGACGCGCCCGGGCTCATGGTCGGGCGCCTCGTAGTCGGTATCGGTGCCGGTCTGGCAATCGGCGCCGGTACCGCGTGGGCGGCCGACCTTCGCGGCAAGTCCGGAACCGTGATGGCGGGCGTCGTACTCACCTCGGGTTTTGCACTGGGACCACTGTTTTCGGGTCTGTTGGCACAATTTGCCGCCTTCCCACTCGCTACGCCCTTTGTCGTCTCGGCCGTCTTGTCGGTGGGTTCGGTTGCCGCGGCAGCTGTGTGGAGTCGTACTCCTGCTCCCACCAAAGCTGCGATGTTCACACAGATTCCCGACCGCGCAGAGCGGTCGGGAACCGGTGTGAAGGTCGCACTGCTCTGGGCACTTCCGTTGGCGCCATGGGTGTTCGCCAGCGCAACAGTGTCTTTCGTGACCATGACGGCCAGGCTCGGGGACCGCTACTCAGGTCCTCTCCTTCCGGGTTTCGCGGCGGCGCTGACTCTGGGTGCTGGAATCCTGGTTCAAACCGCTGCGCGCCATCGCAATTGGGGTCCTCAGGCCGGCACGGTCGGCGCCGCACTGGCGGCACTCGGATACTGCCTGGTCGCAGTCGGCGGCGCGCACCCCGCGCTCGGGTTGTTCATCGTCTGCGCGCTCGTCCTCGGTACGGCCTACGGACTGTGTCTGCGTGAGGGACTGCTCGACCTCGAGTCGCTGGCTCCCCCGGCCTCGCGGGGCGCTTTGACCGGGATCTTCTACGTCGGCACCTATCTCGGATTCGGACTGCCGGTGCTACTGGTTGTCATCGAACCCACGATGGGTCCGTCACTGCCGTTGGTGATCCTCGCCGCTGTTGCCGCCGTCGTTGCCGTGGTCCGATTCCGTCGATTGCGGTCGACCCAGGCTTCCACGTCACATCCGCGTCTCGAAGCCGCATCGGTCTGAACACCCGTTCGGACGGAGTTGGCGGTACTTGCAGTCGCAGCTACCCGGCGGTGTTAGCGTCGGAGGACCAGAAGGTAACTGCGTAGGGACACAGCACATGGGTAAGAGCGAGGCGGGCAAGGCCGAATCGGCCAAGAGCAGTGCCGACGATCTGACGGGTCGGCGCATCCTGATCACCGGTGCTGCCCGTAATATCGGTTCTTTGCTGGCCAGACGCCTGTACGACCGTGGTGCGTCCGTGGGACTGCTCGGCCTCGAGCCGGAACTTCTCGAGCAAGTCGCCACTTCCTGCGGCCGCGCGCCGTGGCAGTTGTGCGATGTCGCCGACCCCGAGCAGGTATCTCGCGGCGTCGACTACATCGCCGAGAAGCTGGGAGGCATCGACGTCGTCGTGGCCAATGCCGGCGTCGAGGCGAACTCGTCGATCCTCGGCGGAGACGTCGAAGACATGCGTCGCGCAGTCGAAGTCAACCTCATGGGCACGTACTACACCCTGCGCGCAGCCGGTCCCCACATCAGTCACGAAGATGGTTACGCCCTGGTGGTCGCCTCGGCCCACGGCGCGGCGAAGCACCCGTTCCGCGGACCGTTCGGTGCTTCGCGCGCCGGTGTCGAAGCGTTGGGCGACGCGTTGCGCCTGGAAATGAAACACCTTGGTACCAAGGTGGGCGTCGCGTATATCGGAGACATCGACACCGATACCACCGCACTCTCTTTCGACGGCGCTCGCGGAACCCTCGCCAGCGCCGGCACCACGACCGTCGCTGACGCCGTCGACGCGTTCGAGCGCGGTATCGTCGGCCGGAAGTCACGCGTACACGCGCCCCGCCGCAGCGCTGCGGTTCGCCACATCGCGCAACGAGCTATCGACCTCCGTCCCTCTCACATCCGTGGAGTCGCATGAACCCCCGCATCCCGCCCGGCCGATTCAAAGACCTCGGTCCGATCAACTGGGGAATCTGGCGTGTCCTGTCGAAGGCCGCCGGAGCACCCGACGCGCATCTGTTCAGCACCTTGGGGCGCACGGGTGGACTCTTCCGCGGTTGGCTGCACTACTCCGGCTCACTCATGCCCGGCGGCAAGATCTCTCGCCACGACACCGAACTGATCATCCTGCGGGTCGCGCACCTGCGGGACTGCGGTTACGAGATGGATCACCACATCAGGCTCGGCCGCAAAGCCGGAATCGACGCAGAAGAACTGGCCCGAATCATCGAGGGCCCTGGCGCTTCCGGGTTGAGTCCGCGTCACCGTGCGATCTTGACTGCGGTCGACGAGCTGGTCACCACCAAGGACATCACCGACAACACGTGGGGAACGCTCTCGCAGCATCTCGACGATCGTCGGCTGATCGAATTCACCTTGCTGGTCACTCAGTACGACGGCCTGGCCACCACGATCGGAACCTTGCGGGTTCAGCGCGACTTCTCCTGAAGTTCCGCGGCGGCCGTAACTCAGCTCTTACCCGAAGACATCTGGACGAAACACCTGATCAATAGCGTATACAGGTATGTCGACAGGGATGAATACGGCGCCGGAGCCACTGCGTGAGGTGGTCTACCGGGAACTACGCACCGAACTGGTCAACGGGACCATCGGGTTCGATCAGCGCCTGACGGAACCGAAGCTCTCCACGCGTTTCGGCATTTCTCGCACACCAGTACGGGAAGCGTTGACGATGCTGTGCGCCGATGGACTCCTGCGCCGGGAAGAGTACGGGTTCTCCGCCGTGCGCCCGAGCATCCCGCGGATCCGAGATCTGTACGAACTCCGAATCACTCTGGAACTACAAGGAATTACCCGGGCGATCGCAGATCCGACGATCCGGCACGACCGAACAATCCTCGACGACGAGTTGGTGCGGTGGCGTGCCTTAGCTCTCGATCCGCCGGCTCAGGAACCGGGGTTCGTCGAACTGGACGAGGAATTCCACGTCGCCGTACTGAGGGCGTCGGGAAACAATGAACTGGTCGCGTCGCTGCTGTCGGTGAATTCCCGTATCCGGCACGTTCGGATGTACGACTTCATGGTCAACGGCCGCATCGACACCTCGATCGCGGAGCACATTCGAATCCTCGAAGAACTACGTGCCGGCAATCTGCCCGAGGCCCGCACGCTTTTGCACCAGCACATCGGCGAGTCTCTCGACGTCGTCCTCGACCGGGTGACCCGCGCGATCACCGCGCTCTCACTCGCCACCATCACGGACTGATCGGAGCAGTACACAGCATGACCATCGCAGCAGAAGTTTTCACCCCGACAGCCCGGGTCGAGCAGGCCTTCCAGCGGATCGAGGAAGTAGATCGCCCCGAAGTCTGGATCACGTTGCGCTGCAAGGAAGATGTGCTTGCCGATGCCGCCTCGGCCGAAGCCAGACTCGCCGCGGGCGAGCATCTTCCCCTGGCTGGGCGCCTGGTCGCCGTCAAGGACAACGTCGACGTCGCCGGTCTGCCGACCACAGCGGCGTGCCCCGAATTCGCGTATGCGCCGGACGAAACTGCCAGTGCCGTTGCGCGGTTGATCGAGCACGGGGCTGTTGTTCTGGGGAAGACCAATCTGGACCAGTTCGCCACCGGACTGGTCGGAACGCGCAGTCCGTACGGAGCCGTTCGCTGCGCCTGGGACGAGAAGTTGATCTCGGGCGGTAGTAGCTCCGGATCCGCCGTCGCCGTGGCACTGGGGATTGCGGATATCGGAATCGGCACCGACACTGCCGGTTCGGGCCGGGTGCCGGCAGCGTTCCACGGGATCTACGGACTCAAGCTCTCGCTCGGCGTCATTCCCGTCCACGGAGTAGTGCCCGCCTGCATCGACTACGACGCTTTGACGGTATTTGCCGGCGACCTCGAATCGGCATCCGCGGCAGCGGCAATCATGGTCGGCCACGAACCTCGAGATCCCCGCAGCCGCGTCTGGCCTTCCGACGTTCGTCTCGCGGCGGCGCCGAATCCCCGCGTCGCGGTCCCCCGAATCGAGGATCTCGCTCAACTGAGCCCGTCGTATCTGGCAGCATTTCAGGACACTGTGACAGCTCTGGTGGCAGGCGGCGCCGAGACCGAGACCGTCGACATCTCCGGGCTGCTCGACGCGGCCCGATTGCTCTACGACGGCGCCGTGGTGGCGCAGCGGTACGCCGCTGCCGGCGAGTTCCTCGAAACTCGTCCTGCCGGAGCAGATCCCGCGGTGTCCGACATCGTGCTCGGCGCGAAGCACCCCACCGGATACCAGCTAGTCGACGATCTCGACGCTCTCACCCGCACCAAGGCTGCCGCCCGGGAACTCCTCGCAGGGTTCGACGCCCTACTGCTTCCCACCACCACCGAACATCCGACCATCGCTGCCGTGACCGAGGATCCATTCGGAATCAACCGCCGGATGGGAACTTTCACCAACTTCTGCAACCTGCTCGACATGGCGGCCGTCGCGACGCCCGGACACCGCACTGCCGAAGATCACCCGTTCGGCGTCATGTTCGTCGTACCCGCTTTCGACGACCAGATCGCCATCGACCTCGCCGCACGACTCGGTGATGTGCCTTCACCCACCCTCGTCAATACCGGAATCGACCTCGCAGTATTCGGCGCTCACCTGCGCGGGCAACCCCTCAACACACAGTTGGTCGACCTCGGCGCGCGGTACGTCGAAACCGTCACGACCTCGGATGCCTACCGGCTCTTCGCTCTCGACACGACGCCACCGAAGCCCGGCCTGGTACGCCGTGGCCCTGGACTCGGCGCACCGGTCGTCGGCGAGATCTTCCGGATCTCACCGGCTGGCCTGGGAACGTTTCTCGCCGCCTTGCCCGCGCCGATGGCGCTCACCAGCGTCGAGTTATCGGACGGCAGAACGACAGTCGGTTTCAGCTGCACTCATGACGCCGTAAACGGCGCAGCTGACATCACCGGCTACGGCGGTTGGGCCGCGTACCTCTCTCGCTGACAGTCAGGGCTTGCAGATTCGAGTGACGGCCTCGCGCACCACTTCACGGCGGCGCGCGATCTCGTCGGCGTCGACGTTCTGGTTGTCGGCCACACCGGGGGCCACTACCCAACCGAACACGAGGCCGAACAGCATCGTGATCAGGTCCTGGGGATCCCAGTGCTTCGAGATGAGGCCGTCTTCTTGAGCCTTTCGGATCGTGGCCATTCGCGGAACCCAGCTGGAATGTTCCTCGGCCAGCTTCTTCATCCGTGGTGCCTCACCCTGCAATTGACCCCAGATCATCATCCGTTGAATCTGTGGTTTGGCGAGCATTGCGTCGAACAGTTCGACGGCATGCGCGGGCATGTCTTCACCGGTGAACTCGACGGACTCCATCGCCTGCTCGAAGTCGACGTCGAGCACCGCGTGGAACAACGCGACCTTGTCGCCGAAATAGGCGTAGAGGCGCTCCTTACTGGCGTTTCCGTTCTTCGCAATCCGATCTATGCGCGCACCGGCAAGCCCGTAGGTGCCGAATTCTTCTTGCGCAGCGTCGAGGATTCGCTGTTTCGTCGCGGTCACGTCAGTGGGAGCCATAGTGATGATGGTAACCGAACGAACTATTTCGTTTGACTCACCCGAGAAGGCTGGAATACCTTTTTCCAATGACCACCACGTCCCACGTCGACGGCGGCACTCTGCCACCGATCCCGGCTGTCTCCGAGAATCCGAATCATCAACGTCGCTGGCTGGTGCTCTGCATCGTCGCGTTCGCTCAACTCATGGTGGTGCTCGACGGCACCATCGTCTCCATCGCCCTGCCGGCAGCCCAGGAGGAACTGGGCATCAGCGACCTTGACCGCGCGTGGGTGGTCACGTCGTACGCCTTGGCGTTCGGTGCGCTGCTGCTCCTCGGCGGACGTATCGCAGACTACTGGGGCCGAAAGCGATCCTTCATCGTCGGCATGGCGGGCTTCGCGGTTGCCTCCGGCATCGGCGGCATCGCGCAGAGCGGTATCGAACTGTTCATCGCCCGCGCCGGCCAGGGCGTCTTCGCAGCATTGCTCGCGCCCGCTGCGCTGTCGATGCTCACCACCACCTTCATCGGAGAGAAGGAGCGCGCCAAGGCTTTTGCCGTCTACGGCGCGATCTCCGGCGGTGGCGCTGCCATCGGCCTGCTCCTCGGTGGAGTGCTGACGCAGTACGTCGACTGGCGCTGGTGCCTGCTCGTCAACATCCCGATCGCGCTGATCGCCATCGCTGCAGCCGTCCCGATCGTCAAGGAAACCAAAGCGCACGGCGACACGAGCTACGACCTTCCCGGCGCTGTCCTCATCGCCCTGGGGCTCGGCTCACTGGTCTACGGATTCACACGCGCCGAGCACGGCTGGGGTCAGGCAGACACTTTGCTGTTCATCGCACTGGGCCTGGTCTTCCTCGCCATCTTCGTGGTCGTCGAGAGCCGCAGCAAGAATCCGCTTCTACCGCTGAGCGTTCCGTGGCATCGTGATCGCGGCGCTGCTCTGATCGGCTCAATGCTGGTGGGCGCCGCCCTGCTCGGCGGCACGTTGTACCTGACGTTCTACCTGCAGATCGTGCTCGGATTCAGCCCGGTCATGGCCGGCGTCGGATCGCTGCCGATGGCATTCTTCATCGTGTTGGCGTCGACCATCGCAGCGCAGTTGTCCACCAAGATCGGCCCCAAGCCGCTCATGGTCGCCGGCCCGCTGGTGGCAGCGGTAGGACTGCTCATGCTGACCCAGATCGAGGTGCACAGCTCCTACTGGACGCACGTGTTCCCCGGCCTCGCGATCTTCGGCTTCGGACTGGGCCTGCTGATGGTGCCGATGCAGAACCTCGCACTGATCGGTGTTCCCGACCACGACGCCGGCGCTGCCAGTGCCCTGGTCAACGCCACCCTGCAGATCGGCGGCGCACTCGGAACCGCACTGTTCACCACGATCTACGCTTCGGCAAAGTCGGCCTTCACCGCCGACAACGCGGCGCCGATCCCGCCGGAAGGCATTCCTGTCGACATGTCGAATGCGACCATCCCGACCGGGGACCAATTGGCGCTACTCCCCCAGCCGGTACAGGACTTCGTCGCCTCGATGACGGACTACTTCTTCGGCGCCGAGGTATCCGGATACTCGGCCGCATTCGGTTGGGCGGCAATCCTGTTGGCGATCATCGCACCGGTAGTGCTGGTTCTGGTCCGCGCCAAGAAGGGTGATCTGCCCGCCGAGGGTGCAGTCCACATGGGATAACCCCCTGTGCGCCTTTATTAACCGCCCGCGGTTAATAAAGGCGCACAGCAGGTCAGGCCTTCCTCAACACCTCAGCCACCGGAGTGCTGCTGCGGCCGATCAACTTCTGCAGGTCACCAGACTCAGTGTCCAACGCCCCCTTGGCAATTGCAGCATCGGAATCCGCGAGAACTTCTGCGACCGGGGCAGGCAGGCCGACGCTCTCGAGAATCCCCTTGTATGCGTCCTCGCTCACGAACTGGTACGCGACGGGCTTGCCGGCAAATTCGCCGATCTTCTCGGCCAATTCGGCGTAGGTGAGCCTCTCGTCACCGCCCAACTCGTACACTGCACCTTCATGACCATCGGTGGTCGCGACTACTGCTGCGGCGTCGGCGTAATCCGCACGCGCCGCAGCCGCGATCTTGCCTTCCGCTCCCGCACCGACCAGTGCGCCGCGTTCGATCACACCGGCCAGGTCGTTGGTGAAGTTCTCCCAGTACCAACCGTTGCGCAACAGCGCGAACGGAATACCGCTCCGAGTGAGCACGTCCTCGGTCGCCTTGTGCTCGGCAGCAAGCTTCATCGGCGTGTCCTGAGCATTCAAGATGCTCGTGTAGGCGATGAATCCGACGCCGGCAGCCTTCGCCGCGTCGATGATGTTGGTGTGTTGCGCGAGCCGTGACCCCACTTCACTTCCCGAGATCAGCACCAGCTTGTCGACGCCCGCCAATGCGGTTTCCAACGCCGAGGCATCGGCATAGTCCGCTTGACGTACAACTACTCCGCGGGCGGCGAGGCTTTCCGCCTTCTGTGGATTGCGGACGACTGCGACGATGTCGGACGCGGCGGTTCCCCGCTCGATCAACGACTCGACTACCAGTTGTCCGAGGTTTCCGGTTGCGCCGGTGACTGCAATGCTCATGCGAACTCCCGATCCAGGTTGAAGCGTAAATGCGTTCTGCAACCATCATGCACTTATTTTTCGTAAGTGCAACACGTCGAGTTAGCGCTATGGGATCGTGCAGTAGTAACATGGGTTCATGACCAGCACCGACTCACCTTCACGTGCTGCCCAGACCCCTGATCCGAATGCCGACGTCGTGGACCCAACGCTCGAGGCTGACGTCTTCGCTCGCGGGTGCAACTCTCGGGCGGCATTGCAGAATGCAACCGGACGCTGGGGCGCACTCGCGCTGGCGGCATTGAACGAGGGCCCGTACCGGTTCAGTGCCCTGCGCCGACGCGTCGACGGAGTCAGCGAGCGCATGCTCTCGCAGACCCTGCAAACACTCGAGCGGGATGGCCTCGTGCACCGTGAGGTACTCGAAACCATCCCGCCCAAAGTGGAATACAGCCTGACCGAACTCGGCGCCGACGTCGCCGCAAAGATCACGGCCCTGATCGAACTACTCGAGTCGCAGGTTCCGAAAATCGTTGCGTCACAAGCGTCGTACGACGCTCGGAATCAGCTCAACTTGTCCGAAAGCTGAGCGATGAACTCGTCGAATGCGTAGGGAACGCTCAGCACCGTCGGAGCGGACGTAGCCATCGCGTAGTCCATTCCGACCAGACGAACCAGACGGCCATTCGACACCGAGGTCATGTTCGCGAACGGACCGAAGGACATCAGCTTGTCCAGGTTGGTGCCATCGGCGTCGACGAGAATGAAGACGTCGGCGTCGAGTGTGTCGATGGATTCCATACCCACGGACACCGAACTGTCGCCGGAAGTGCACACTGCGTCGACACCGGGCGAGGTCTTCACCCCGAGCTGGCCGAGAAGACGGATCCGCGGGTCGGTGCCGCAGAAGACGATCAGGCCCTCGTCGGTGCGCATTGCATACGTTGCGGTTTTGCCCTGGAACTGTGGGTGATCAGCGGCTTGCTTCTCGAAGTACGCCCCGGTCTCGTCGATCAGCGTCTGAGCCTGCTCCGGCTGTCCGAGCGCTGCACCGATCATGCTCATCTGCTTGTCCCACGCCGTATCCCACGGCTGGTCGGGGAACGCGACGGTCGGCGCGATGTCACTGAGACGCTTGTACTCGCCCTCGTCGATGCCGGAGTAGACGGCGAGGATCACGTCGGGATCGAGGCCGAGGATCTGCTCGAACGGGATATCGGGATTGGTCGTCATGAGAACGGGCTTGGCACCGTTCAGACGCGAAGCGTCCCAGGGCAGGATGTTGTTCTCGATGCCGTCGCCGGAGAAGCTCTCCATGGCGACCGGAACCTTGTTCAGTGCGATCACCGCATCCTGGCCACTCCATCCGATGGTCACGATGCGCATAGGCTCCGCGTCGATCGTCGTCGAACCGTAGGCGTGGTCGACGGTCACGGGGAACGCCCCCGCCTCGGCGGCACCCGAAGCTTCGGTGTCCGATCCGGAGTCACCTGAGGTTCCACAGGCGGAGAGCGTCAGCGCGACGCAAGCCGCGAGCAGTACGGAACGAGTTTTCATGAGTGGTCCTTCGAAAGCCGGATGGTCGACTCGGGACGCTAATGCGTTGCGCGCCTACACCCCGACTCGAAGGCCTCAGATGGCGGTTTCGCAACACAACTCGACACAAAAGACGAAAACCCCGTGTGCCTTTCCGGTAGTGCGAACTACCGAAAAGGCGCACGGGGCCGAAGGCCCTGCCGTCAGAAGTTGATCATGTGGCCGGCGAGGCCGTGGATCGCTTCCTGCAGTGCCTCACTGAGTGTGGGGTGGGTGTGGACGTTGCGTGCCAACTCGTTGACCGTGAGGTCCCACTTCTGGGCCAAGGTCAGCTCAGGCAGCAGTTCCGAAACGTCCGGTCCGATGAGGTGCCCGCCGAGCAGTTCGCCGTACTTCTTGTCGGCGATCAGCTTGACGAAACCGGTCGGGTCACCGAGACCGTGTGCCTTGCCGTTGGCAGCGAACGGGAAGTTCGCGACCTTGACGTCGTAGCCCTCGGCCTTGGCCTGCTCCTCGGTCAAACCGAACGAGGCGACCTGCGGCTGGCAGAACGTCGCACGCGGCATCATCCGGTAGTCACCGAGTGTCTGCGTCTCCGCGCCGCCGATGGTCTCGGCAGCGACGACAGCCTGAGCTTCTGCGACGTGCGCGAGCTGCAGCTTGGCGGTGACGTCGCCGATGGCGAAGATGTGCGGGACGTTGGTGCGCATGTAGTCGTCGATCGCGATGGCGCCGCGATCGGTCAACGCGACACCGGTGTTCTCGAGACCGAAGCCCTCCACACGCGGTGCGAAGCCGACGGACTGCAGAACCTTGTCGACGACCACGGTCTCGATCTCGCCGGACTTGTTGTCCTTGATCGAGACGGTGACCTTGCTGCCGTCGTCGCTGATGGACTGCACAGCGGCACCGGTCTTGATGGTGACGCCGAGCTTCTTGTACTGCTTGGCGATTTCCTTCGAGACGTCGGCGTCCTCGTTGGGCAGTGCCCGATCGAGGAACTCGACGATCGTGACGTCGACGCCGTAGTTCTTGAGGACGTAACCGAACTCCATGCCGATCGCGCCGGCACCGACGATCAGGATCGAACCCGGAAGGTCACGGGTGAGGATCTGCTCTTCGTAGGTCACGACGTTCTCGCTCAGCGAGGTGCCGGGCAGCAGCTTGGTGTACGAACCCGTCGCGATGATCGCGTTGTCGAACGTGATCGTCTCGGTGCCACCCTTGCTCAGCTCCACGCTGATGGTGTTGGCGTCGACGAACGTGCCCTTGCCGTCGTACTCCGGGATCTTGTTCTTCTTCATCAAGAAGTGAATGCCCTTGACTCGCCCGTCCGCGACCTTGCGGCTGCGATCGAAAGCGGAGCCGAAATCGAAGGACACGTCTCCGGACATGCCGAACGTCTTCGCTTCTTTCGTGAAGATGTGCGCGAGTTCGGCGTTACGGAGAAGCGCCTTGGACGGAATGCAGCCGACATTCAGGCATACACCGCCCCAGTACTTCTGCTCGATGATGGCGGTGCTCAGGCCCAGTTGTGCCGCGCGGATAGCAGCGACGTACCCACCGGGGCCGGCTCCGAGGACAACGACGTCATAGTGTGAGGTCACGATTCACCAGGGTAGTCCTGCATCGTTTCGCTGTCCCCAGATGGTCGCATTACCCGTCGGTAGCCCACACTTCTCGGGCAACTCGGGCGAAATTTCCGCCGTACACGGCCTCGATCGACGGCTCGTCGAAGCCTCGGTCACGCAATACCTGATCAAGTGTCAGCACACCCTCCGGAGGAGTCCACTGCAGTGGCCCCCACGCGGTGTACGCCTCGGAGAACGACGACGGGTTCTGCTCGATCTCTTCGCGGAAGTCGTCGGCGTCGAAGGAGAAGTCGGAGCCGATCCCGACGTGATCGATGCCGACGAGTCCCACAGCCTCTTCGATGTGGTCGGCCATCGCGGACAGCCGAGTCTGGTCGTCATCCGGTCCGTTGACGCCGAGGAATATGCCCACGCCGTTGATCCCGATGACGCCGCCGGTCTCCGCACACGCTCTGGCCTGATCGTCGGTGATGTTGCGCGGATGCTCCCACAACCTTCGGAGGTTCGAGTGGCTGTAGATCATTGCTCGCTGGGTGATAGCTGAGATGTCCAACCCCGTCTGTACCGAACAATGTGAGCCGTCGACCGTCATTCCGACGCGATTCATCTCGGCAACCAGGTCACGGCCGTATCCACTCAACCCCGTGTCCGCCAGGTCCAAGCAGCCGCAGCCCGCAGCGTTCATGTAGTTATACGTCGGCAACATCGAGCGGACTCCGAGGTCGCAGAAGTACGAGACGTTGGCCAGGTCTCCCTCCAGCGGATTCGAGTCCTCCAGGTCGAAGGCCAGGGCAATTCCGCCCGACTCCTGAATCTCGACGACGCCGTCGACGGTGAAGACAGGGGTTATCTCCGGGAACTCGACCCGCGCCTGCCACGCGAAACTCTTGGCGATTGCCGTCGAGTCCGCGCGAGTCTGCGGCGAGTAACCGACGTTCACCGAAACGTAACTCCCCGCTGGGCGCTGATATCGGAGAAGATCTTCGACAGACGCGTTCGACTGCAGAGGTAGGCAACAATGTTGTTCCCATAGTGGATATGTCCGGTTCACTCACTAATCCCGTCGATGATCAGGGAAATTCACCTGAAACTGGTCGTACGTTCAGCAAATCTCTGGTTCACTGGCGGATAACGCACCGATGCGGTAGAACTTACAAGACTCACACGCCCTGTACCTATCGACAGAGCATGTACCCAGCATGAATTCCCGTACGGGAACAGCAACAAAGGACCGTTCACTCCTGGGCGGATTCGAAGGAATTTTAGGTGGAGGTTTCTGAACGTATGCGTGCTCGCACTTTCAAGCGTGGCCGTCTGGTCGCAGCTGTAGCCGCAGTATCCGTGCTGCCGATGCTGATCAGCCCTGCAGTGTCGTCCGCAGGCGGAGATCCGTCGACCACCACGGCAACTGTTGCCAAGGCAAACACAACGGGTTCCAAGCTCTCGAGCCGCACGGACAACGGGCGCATCGCCACCATCAAGGTGTACTCACCTTCCATGGGACGCGACATTCCGCTCGAGGTCATCCTCCCAGCAGACGGCAGCGAACCCCGCCCGACGCTCTACCTGCTCAACGGTGCAGGCGGCGGCGAAGACCGGGCGACGTGGCAGCGTCAGACCGACGTCAACGAGTTCTTCGCTGACAAGAACGTCAACGTCGTCACCCCTCTCGAAGGTGCATTCAGCTACTACACCGACTGGGTGAACGACGACCCGTCCCTCGGCCGTCAGAAGTGGCAGACGTTCCTGACCCAGGAACTCCCGCCCGTCATCGACGCCGAGTTCAACACCAACGGCGTCCAGTCGATCTCCGCGATCTCGATGACCGCGACCTCGGTCCTCAACCTCGCCATCGCAGCTCCGGGCCTCTACAAGGGCGTCGGTGCATACAGCGGATGCGCCGAGACCAGCACACCGGTCGGCCAGTCCTCCATCGAACTGGTTGTGGGCATGCGCGGCGACGCTGACGTGACCAACATGTGGGGCCCCCTCGACGGCCAGGGCTGGATCGACAACGACCCCGTCGTCAACGCCGAGAAGCTCCGCGGCACCGAGCTCTTCATCTCCACCGGCTCCGGACTCCCCGGCCCGCACGACACCCTGAACAACGAGGCGATCAACGGACAGGTCGGCACACTCGCCAACCAGGTGATCGTCGGCGGCGTCATCGAGGCAGCAGTCAACTACTGCACCCACAACCTCGCCTACCGCCTCAACGATCTCAAGATCCCGGCCACCTTCGACTTCAAGCCGACCGGCACCCACTCGTGGGGCTACTGGGAAGACGATCTCCACAACTCCTGGCCGATGCTCGCTCGTTCGATGGGCATCTGACCGAAATCGTTCCGACTCGACCCCGCTCCCTGCACTTCCTGGAGCGGGGTCGAGTGCTTGTCTGGGCCGATTCGGGGGTTAATTCGGGGGTTAATTCCGGGGCCAATTCAATTGTCAGGCAATCGAATCGCGTCACTTTCTGCGCCCGCTCTGCTTTACTGACACATAACAAAAAGTGAACCTGTTCCAGTAAGGGCTCACAGGCACTTCGATCCGTTCCGGATCCGAAGACATTCAGGTGGAGGATCCGAACGTATGCGTGCTCGAATTTTCAAGCGTGGCAGTGTGATCGCAGCTCTCGCAGTGGCCACGGTGCTGCCGATGCTGATCAGTCCGGCGACAGCTTCTGCGGGCGGTGACACGTCCGGATCGCACGTCGTGAGCAACACCAAGACCGGCGACCGCAAGGTCACCATCTCGGTCTTCTCCCCGGCGATGGATCGCAACATCCCGCTCGAGGTCATCCTCCCAGCAGATGGCAGCGAACCCCGCCCGACGCTCTACCTGCTCAACGGTGCAGGCGGCGGCGAAGACTCGGCGACCTGGCAACGCAAGACCGACGTCATGAACTTCTTCCAGGACAAGAACGTCAACGTCGTCACTCCACTCGAAGGCGCATTCAGCTACTACACCGACTGGGTGAACGACGATCCGGTTCTCGGTCGCCAGAAGTGGCAGACGTTCCTGACCAAGGAACTCCCGCCCGTCATCGACGCCGAGTTCAACACCAACAAGGTCCAGTCCATCTCCGCGATCTCCATGACCGCCACGTCGGTCCTCAACCTCGCCATCGCGGCTCCCGGCCTCTACAAGGGTGTCGGCGCGTACAGCGGATGTGCCGAGACCAGCACTCCCGTCGGTCAGAGTGCGATCGAACTTGTCACAGGTACCCGCGGCGGAGCTGACATCACCAACATGTGGGGCCCCCTCGACGGTCAGGGCTGGAAGGACAACGATCCGGTCCTCAACGCCGAGAAGCTCCGCGGCACCGAGCTCTACGTCTCCACCGGCTCCGGCCTCCCCGGCCCACACGACACTCTCGCCAATCCCGCGATCAACGGTCAGGTCGGTGCGCTCGCCAACCAGGCGATCGTCGGCGGCATCATCGAGGCAGCGGTCAACTACTGCACCCACAACCTCGCCTACCGCCTGAGCGACCTGAAGATCCCGGCCACCTTCGACTTCAAGCCGACCGGCACCCACTCGTGGGGCTACTGGCAAGACGATCTCCACAACTCCTGGCCGATGCTCGCTCACTCCCTGGGCGTCTGACCCGATTCGTTCTCACTCGACCCCGCTCCAGTGTTTCGGGAGCGGGGTCGAGTGCTGTCGGGAGCGAGCAGTAAGAATGGACGTATGACTTCCGATCAGCAGCCCACCACCGGCCACGACCCCTACCTCTGGCTCGAAGACGTGACCGGTGAGTCTGCACTCGATTGGGTCCGTCAGCACAATGCCGTGACCGAGGAGCAGCTCACCGACAACGAGCGCTTCGATCGACTGCAGAGCGACGTGCGCGAGATCCTCGATACCGACGCGCGAATCCCCTACGTCCGCCGTCGAGGTGAGTTCCTCTACAACTTCTGGCGCGACAGCACCCACGTTCGCGGATTGTGGCGACGCACGACGTTCGATCAGTACGTCACCGACGACCCGGAATGGGACGTCCTGGTCGACCTCGACGCCCTGGCCGAGGCCGAGGGCGAGAACTGGGTCTGGAAGGGCACGCAACTTCTACGGCCACACCGCAACCGTGCATTGATCAGCCTCTCCCGCGGCGGGGCAGACGCGGCGGTCGTTCGCGAGTTCGACATCGACAAGCGTGAGTTCCTCGCTCCCGAGGGCGAGAATCCCGGCTTCTACCTTCCCGAGGCCAAGACCGACATCGACTGGATCGACATCGATACCGTCTACGTCGGAACGGATATCGGACCAGGGTCGCTCACCGATTCCGGATATCCCCGTCTGGCCCAGCGGTGGAAGCGCGGCACTCCCCTCTCCAGCGCCGAGACCGTCTACGAGGGCCAGGCCACGGACGTGGCCATCTCGGCTTCGCACGATCCGACGCCCGGGTTCGAACGAGACTTCGTCACTCGCTCGGTCGATTTCTACAACTCTCAGCATTTCGAAGTTCGCCCCGACGGTGAACTGGTGCTCGTGGACGTCCCCGAGGACGCCGGGATCTCGATTCACCACGAGTGGTTGTTGATCCGCACCAAGTCCGTGTGGTCCGTCGAGGACACCGAATATCCGACCGGCGCACTGCTTGCCATCCGTTACGACGATTTCCTTGCCGGCTCACGAGCACTGACATCGATCTTCGAACCCGACGCACATTCCTCGCTCGAGCACTACACCTGGACACGCGATCATCTGATTCTGGTGGTCCTGACCGACGTGCGCACGACGCTGCAAATCCTGACGCCGGGCGAAAACGGCTGGGAGGATCGACCTTTCGAAGGGCTTCCAGAACTGACCAGTATCGAAATTCTCGACACCGACCCCGATGTCAGCAATGAATACTTCGTCAACTCGAGCGGATACACCTCCCCTGCAACTCTTTTGCACGGCGTGATCGGCGAAACCGAACCCACTGCCCTCAAGCAGGCTCCCGCGTTCTTCGACGCCGAAGGCATCACCACGGAGCAGTTCTTCGCCACCTCTGCCGACGGCACCCAAGTTCCGTACTTCGTGGTGCGCAGTCCGCGTAACGAGCCCGGCCCCACCCTGCTCTACGGGTACGGCGGATTCGAGATCTCGCTGACGCCGTCGTACAGCGGTTCTCTGGGCCGTGCCTGGCTGACGCAGGGCGGCACCTACGTGGTTGCGAACATTCGTGGTGGCGGCGAGTACGGACCCGGTTGGCACACACAGGTTCTCAAGGCCGGGCGCCACAAGGTGCACGAAGACTTTGCTGCCGTCGCGAGGGACCTCGTCGATCGCGGAATCACGACCCCGGATCTTCTGGCAGCTCAGGGCGGAAGCAACGGCGGCCTGCTGATGGGCATCATGCTGACCAAGTACCCCGAGCTCTTCGGCGCCATCGTCTGCCAGGTTCCGCTGTTGGACATGCGGCGATTCCATCTCCTGCTGGCCGGCGCTTCGTGGATGGCCGAATACGGTGACCCCGATGTCCCGGAGGAGTGGGCATTCATCTCGGAGTACTCGCCGTATCAGAACATCGACGCCGCCGCGTCGTACCCACCGATCCTGATCGCGACGTCCACCCGCGACGACCGCGTCCACCCCGCGCATGCCCGCAAGATGGCCGCACGGCTGGAAGAGCTGGGCAAGCCGGTGCTGTATTTCGAGAACATCGAGGGTGGCCACGGCGGCGCCGCGGACAATGCTCAGCTGGCCTTCAAGACTGCGCTGACCTACGAGTTCCTCTGGCAGAAACTCGGCTGATCTTTCAGCGGTCGCGCAACCACGCGACGACGCGCTCGCTCACAGCGGTGGGATTGCGTATCCAACCGTTGTGACCGAGTGGTTCGTCGATGTGCGTCATCGTCACTTGGGCCCCGGAGAGCTTGTCCACCAGGTTCTTTGCCGACCGGCGTGGAGCGAGATCGTCCCCTTCGATCGTGATCGACAGAACCGGCAAGGTCAGGCGAGCGATCCGCTCCTCGTAGTCGATATCCGCACCGACGGGTTCCATGCGACCGGTCCTGGCGAACCGGGCCCAATCGGTGATCAGAACTTTCGACTGTCGACCGAAGCCGCCGACGTTGACCCGGTCTCCCGGCCAGAAGCCGGCGATGTTGGCTGTCACCGACATCGCGGACGAGCCCAGATAGAGTCCGGGCGCACGGATTCCGGGGAATCCGCGGTGATACGGCGATCCGGAGGCAACCAGGATCAGTCCGCCGAGCCGGCCCCGAATCCTCGACGCGTACATGACCCCGATCTGGCCGCCCATGCTGTGCCCCATCAGAAATGGTGTGCTGGCCGGAAACCGCTCACGCACCACCTCGAACGTCGCCGGACAATCGATCGAGACCAGTTCCTGATATCCGAAAACACTCGACGCGCTCGGGCGCGGTTTGCTGTCACCTTGGCCACGCAGTTCACCGATGGCCGCATTGAAGCCGGCTTCGACCAGGGCCTGCGCCACCGGATCGTAGAACCCGGCGGGAACTCCGAGCCCGGGCAACATCACCACCACGGGTGCGTCGTCGTTCGGTCCGGGAAACAGACGGATCGGGGTCACGGTGCCGTCGGGGAGTTGGATCGGTACGGTCTCCATTCAACTCACACTAACCACCCACGCCGCGGATGGGCAGAGCCCACGCGCCGACTATTCGAGGCTTCCCACGATCAGCGGATCCGGAGTACCCACGATCTCGTAATCCTTGTTGTCGTAATCGAACTGACTGAGCACGTGACGCATCGCGTTTATCCGCGCGCGTTTCTTGTCATTGCTCTTGATGACGGTCCACGGAGCGGTGTCGGTATCGGTGAACCGAATCATCTCTTCCTTCGCCGCCGTGTACGCATCCCACTTGTCCAGAGAAGCGATGTCCATCGGCGAAAGCTTCCACTGCCGAACGGGATCGACCTGTCTGATCGCGAACCGCGTGCGCTGCTCCAGCGGTGAAACCGAGAACCAGAACTTGATCAAGCTGATGCCGTCGTCGACGAGCATCTGCTCGAACAACGGCACCTGGCGCAGAAAACGCTCGTGCTCCTCGTCGGTGCAGAAGCCCATGACCCGCTCGACCCCGGCCCGGTTGTACCAAGACCGATCGAACATCACCAGTTCCCCGGCTGCGGGAAGGTGCTGCACATAGCGCTGGAAGTACCACTGCGTCGACTCGCGGGCCGACGGCTTCTCCAGCGCCACGACGCGAGCGCCTCGAGGATTGAGGTGCTCCATGAATCGTTTGATCGTTCCACCCTTGCCGGCAGCGTCGCGTCCTTCGAACACGATGGCGTGCCGTGCGCCGGTTTCCTTCGACCAGTTCTGCAGCTTGAGGAGTTCGATCTGCAGCAGACGCTTGGACATTTCGTACTCGTCCCGAGGCATCCGTGCGTCGTACGGGTAGCCCTCCCGCCAGGTGTCGACCTCGAAACCGTCCGGCGACGTCAGCAGCACCGGATCGTCGTCGTCATTGTCGTCGACGGTGAAGGCGGCGGTGTCGGCCAGATCGACGGCGGTCGAGAGATCCGCGAAGGCGCTGAGGAACGGTCGGCGTTCTGCTAAATCGGTCACCGCCGACAAGTTAGTCTCCCGCAGCAACTGTTCGGTGAAGCTGGGATGAACTACCGGGGTATGACACGGCGGCCTCAAAAGATCAGGGTGCAGATGGGGGTCGTCCCCGATGGTGCGCGGCGCCATCTCGCTTCAGAATTGAAGCATGACATTCGAAAGCAACACACCTCGCCCCTTCACCCGTTCCAACGACAAGAAAATGTTCGCCGGAGTGTGCGGCGGAATTGCAGATTACTTCGGCGCCGACGTCAATCTTGTCCGTCTACTCGCCGTTATCGCCGCTATTTGCACGGGCGGAACCGCGGCTTTGGTATATCTCGCCGCCTGGATGCTCATGCCGTTAGGTTGAGAATTCCGGCACTTGACATGGCGAGAATTACGCGCCGACAAAAGGTATTTCGGGGCCTACGCGCCAACACGAGCAGGCCCCGAAATCAACAATCTACTTGGCGGCCTTCAACTCTCCACCGCTGAGCGCAGCGAGGGCCTCAAGACCCTTGACGGCCAGGCCACTGACGCTGCCCAACCAAGATGTTCAGAAAACTCGGGGACGACGGGCGGCGTAAAGCTGAGGGTGTCGAGAGATTATCGTTCGACGAACTCACGATTTTGGTCGGAAACTGCCTGCAGAAGCGCCGTGAACCCAACCCTCAATAGTTCGACGTAGTGCTCGATATCCGGCATCGTCTCTCGCGAGACGATGACATTGAGCGTCAGAGAACCTCCACGCGCGGCAATGAGGAAGTGGCGCAGAGTGTCTCCGTCGACCGGCGCCTGCCCGCCGAGAACTGCCACCGCCGGCGCACCTTCGAAAACATTGCCGTCGACCGATACCGGGACATTGCTGATCGTCGTGTTCTGAATGACCTTGTGCGAAGGGTCCAGCTTGTTGAGCCGACGCGAGAGACCGGTGAGTCCGAGCAGAGCCGCAGGCGAGGTTTCGATGCGTGTGCCGTAACGACGGACGGCTGGGTGCGAACTCCGCCCCTTTGCCATCAGCGCCGAATCCCTGATCAGTGTCAGCCGCTCGACCGGATCTTCGACGTCCGTGTGCAGATCGACCGTCAACAGCGCCAGTTGGTTGGCCGATTCCCATTCGGCTATCTGCCGCATCGATCGGGGAACCATCGCCGCCAACCCACTGGCCGACTTCTCGCCCTTTTCCGACAGGTATGCGTCGAGAGCACCGGCGACCACGGTCAGGAAGATGTCGTTGACCGTCACGTCCGGAACGGCCGCTCGGATCGCTTTGATGTCTGCGCCGTCCAGCGTCAGGAAATCGATCGTGATGTCTCCGCCCAGCACGCCGTTGAATCGGGTCGGTAGGCGGTCGGCCGAGTACGTAGGCAGCTCTCCGGCCTCTTCCGCCTCCCGAACCGTCTCGGCCGCAACCTTTGTCACGGACAGACCCCGGCCGAAACGGATCGCCTGGCCGGGCAGACCCACGACCGTGCGCCCGATCAAATCCAGCGACGAAAGCCCCGAACCGGCACGCTTCGTCTCCGGTTTCGGCGGACCGGAGAACAGAAGGTTGGTCAGATCGCGGATCGCCAGACCGTCACCGGCCCCGTGGTGGGTCTTGAGCATGATCAGCGTCAGATTGCCCGGTAGCTCGTCGATCCCGTGCACGCCGGTCATGACGTGCAACTCCCAGGGCGGCCGGGACAGGTCCATCGGCTCCCCGAGCGAGCGCCCGAGCAATTCACGAACCGGCGCCCACCCGGCAACAGGGGCACGATGGACGTGCACATGATCATCGACGTCGAAATCGGCCGGGACCCAATAGGGATAGTCCAGATCCAGCGGAACTCGCTGGAGGCGACTCGTGAACAGTGGCCAGTACCCGAATCTTTCGGTGATCCACCGAACCGCGTCGTCGTGCGTCATCTCTGCGAGCGGATGGCCCGTAGTGTCGAAGAAGTAGGCGCAGACCATGTGGCTCAGATGTCCGCCGGACTCGTTGTAGACGAACTCCGCGTCTCGCGGTCCCATCTGAGATACCGCGGCTGGCAACGAGTTCCGAAAGATCATGCATGCCCCTCAATTCCGACGCTGAACGAATGTCCGAATTGTAGCGAGCTGACATGCAGATCCTCTGGGTTCTGCTCGGAATCGTTGGGTATCACCAAATCCAGCAATCGGAAAAGGTGCCTGCGATTCCGATCGATCAGGAGGCAACCTCTTGGTCAGGTGAATCCGCAGTCTGCATCGCGGCTGCCGCCGCCAAATCATCGAAACTTGCTCGCAGTAGTTCGATGTAATGGTGGAGATCGGGCATGGTCGCGGTATCCGCGATGACGTTGAGGGTCAGTCCCCCACCTGCTGCGGCGACCATGAAATGCCGTAGCCCGTCCCCGTCGATAGGCGCTTGCACTGCAAGCACAGCCGCGCCCGGGGCGCCGGCAAGCGTCAACCCTTCGACCGAGAGAGGAATGTTACTCACCATGGTGTGCTGGTAACGCGGTCGATCGAGGCTGTGATCGTTCTGCTTGCGCGCATACGCCATCAATCTCATCAACGGCGCCGGCGTGGTCTCGACTGCGGCCCCGGCACGCCTGACCGCGGGATGGGACGTGCGCGCCTTCTCCGACCGTGCCGAACTCGAAATGAGCGCCAACCTCTCCAACGGGGACTTGACCTGGGTGTGCATATCCACCAGCAGAGCCACCAACTGATTCGCCGACTCCCACGCTTCGACCTTGCGTACCGAGCGAGGAACCATCGCGATCAAGGAATCTCGTGGCCGTTCGTCCTTTTCCGTGAGGTAGCGCGTCAGAGCACCTCCGACGACGGCGAGCAGAACGTCGTTGACAGTGGCACCGGGCACCGAATCCTTGATCGCACGGACCTGCTCCCCGGACATTGTCATCGGTTCCAGAGAGGCCACTCCACTCACCTTGCCGTTGAATCGAACTGCAGGCCTCTCGTTGAGGCTCTCCACCCATTCTCCTGCCCTCTTCGCAGCGTCAGCATCTCTCTGAGCGCGTCGGTTGCCTGGTACCTGCCTTGCGAAGCGATATATTCGGCCGGGAAACCCCAGTAGCGACTTGGTGAATATCCTCGCTCGCACAAACGGCACAGGCGGTTCG
Source organism: Rhodococcus sp. ARP2 (assembly GCF_001029585.1). Classification (NCBI taxonomy): domain Bacteria; kingdom Bacillati; phylum Actinomycetota; class Actinomycetes; order Mycobacteriales; family Nocardiaceae; genus Rhodococcus; species Rhodococcus sp. ARP2. The sequence goes on from NZ_LEKE01000086.1 coordinate 278,962, forward strand.
GACCCAGCCTGCTGCACCTTGCCCGAAAAGATAGTTTCGCCCAACGTCCTGATGGCGATACCGTCAGCTGCGCTGTGGTGAGACTTGAGCACCACCGCCGTCAGTCGGCCCGGCAATTCATCAAGTCCCTCCAAACCTACGAAGAAGTGCAGTTCCCACGGCGGACGGCGCAGGTCCATCTTCGTCGTCAACAACGCGCTCAACGGCTTTTGCAGTGCTGCCCATCCTGTGTCATCGATCTTGTTGACGTACACGTGCTTTCGCACGTCGAAGTCAGGGTCTGTCACCCAGTAGGGATGGTCCAGTCCCAACGGAGTCCGTTGGACTCGTTGAGTGAACATACGATCACATCCAAGGCGTGCGGTAACCCAGTCCACTGCCTGTTCTGCCGTGAATTCCGCGCTTGGGTGCAACGATGTCTCGAAGAAGTACACAGCGATCAGATGGTTCAGGTGACCAGCGCCCTCGTAATAGATGAATTCGGCATCGCGTGGGTTCAGCTGCGCCATCCTTACGCCTGACGTGTTGGACGCGCCCATTGAACTCCTTGTATCGCGACTGGTTGCCCGCACATTCGCCTGAGCGTAAAAGTGACTGTAAATCCGGTGATTGCAAAACCAATGGTCCCCGAAGCCACAGGGCTACGGGGACCATAGTTTCAAGCAAGTGCAGGTTCGCCTGACTGCTCCGCTACGATGCTGTCCTCGACAACCGAACAATATGATGCAGTCGCTGGAGTGATCACGGCTTTTGTGGAGGATCCTTGATGATCTTGCTTCCAGTGGAAGTGAGACCAAGCATGTTCGATACCCACGTGATCATTCCGGTTATATAAGTTTGCAGCATGACCGATTCCGTTCTTCTATGGCGTGGGGGAAGACGACAGCGCGTTGAAATACTTCACAAACGTGCCCACGAGATCGACCGATCCGAAATCGACGATCTTGGACAGGTAGTCCAGGAAGAGATCGAACATCTTTTCTCCTTCTCCTTTTACAGGCCGGCTACGGAGCCGAGGACCGATTGGACGCTGCCCGCCGCAGCTTCACCGAGCGCACCGCCCATGTTGAGGCTTCCGGTGATCGACACGAAGATTCCGTCAACGACCTTGACCAAGTAGAACAGTGGATCCACGAGGGATCCGACGTCAACGCTTGCGAGCGCACCTATCAAACTAGCTGTGTCCACCGTATTTCACACTCCTCGAGATTGATTTCGTTCACTGGGTAAAGCAATTCACTTCTCAGTCGACGTTCGGTAACCACCCGAAGTCAACCGAGGCGATAAACGGGGTAAACAAAGCCATCCCGAGAATGTTTTTGATCAACCCCCCGGCCTCGCCCTCGAGAACATCCGCAATCGATCCCAGATCCATCATTCGCTCCTGTCATGAATAACATTGGAAGAAGAACTTGCAGGTGCTGTCAACTGAGGTCGATTGCCGAAACCAACGATCCGGTGACCCCGTCGATTCCCGGCATGAGCGAACCCGACCAGACGTTACCCAGCAGGTCGGTGAACAATGCCGCCGTTGTCTGCAGGAACATGACGATCATATTGAATCCCACGCTTTCGATTGGCCGCGAATACTCACGGAACATTTACTTTGGCATGCTTGATGCAGCCCACAAAGAACCGGTCCGAGCAGCAATTAAAGAATCCCAGTCGTACCATGAAGCCGAGATCCTCCGGGGCTGGCGCCCACTTTCCGCGGCTGTGACTGACATCAAGGTAGTGCAATAGGATCCGGTTTGGGTGCTTTTTGCCCAAGAATTTCAGATGGATCTGAAACCTGTTCCATATTCGCAGGTCTAGCGTCCAAGACGCCTGAAAATCGAGCAAAATGGAATAGCAACCGGAATGCACGTCGTCCGAAAGGCTTAGTACTTGAGGGTATTCAGAACAGAATTATCCACCAAAAGAACTAGAGGTATCCGCACTTCACAGGTTAGCGGAGGCGAACAATCGGGACGGAAAATATCAAACATCCTTCAACATTCGGATAGGTGAAGCTTCTCGTTCCCCACCTTCTCGATACACCTGTTACGCCATGAGGTTGTCCACACACACGCGGCCATCCACAAAGTGGCTTCTGAATCCGCGTCGTCAGGCCCTTGCCGCCACAGTGCATACGTGGAAGTTGTCACGAGAAACCAGTTGCTCGAGCAGGGCACCTCGAGCAGTTCGATCTCCCGATCCACGCGGTCAGGGCGACTCCATCGAATCCTGCCGTCGGTGTACTCCACCGAAGAACCTGGATACTTCGAGCGTTGCGTCGCGGTCACACTGTGGAAGCCCGAGGCCGTCCTCAGCCATACCAGCGCGGCCTGGCTGTGGGATCTCCTGCCGGAGGAACCACGCTTCGTCGAGGCCACCGTGGCTCCCAGCGTCCGAGCAGGCAGTCCGCAGTGGGTACGGCTTCACCGACGAACAGGAGTCTCGTCGGATGAGTGGATGGGATTACCGATCGTGCCGATCGAGCAGTGCTTCATCGACGTCGCGACCACGTTGCCACGCCCGGAACTCGAGGCCTTCTTCGACGCGGCGGTATCGACCCGAGTGCCGTGGAAGTCGATAGCCCAACTGTGTGATGCGAGCCGCGGTAGGCACGGGATCCCCGCCGTACGCGAACAACTCCGCACCTGTTGCCCGCTCACTCGTTCGGAACCGGAGCGAGCAGTCGCCCGTGCGCTGACTGCGCGCAACGTCCACCTGGAGATCAACGCTCGGGTCGGACCCTACTTCGGCGACCTGGTCGACACGCGAGCCCGGGTGATCGTGGAGATCGACGGGCGCGAATTCCATACCGACCCCGCAACTTTCAACAACGATCGACGGCGTCAGAACGCACTCGTTCTCGACGGATGGATGGTGTTGCGTTACTCCGCCGCCACCGCGATGGCCCATCTCGACGCTGTGGCGGACGAAATCATCACAGTGGTCCGAAGACGCCGACACAACCGGACGTAAGCGCGGGCGTAAACGCACACAGCATCGAGCGTGCAACGGGAAACCGCGATCGCGTCGCAGTAGTGGACAAAAATGCCCGCATTATCTCCAGACAAGCAAAAGCCCGGCCCACCGAATGGTGGGCCGGGCTCTAGGAGCTAGGTGGAGATGGACTCAGAAGTCCATGCCGCCCATGCCGCCGGTCGGATCGCCTGCAGGCGCTCCGGCCTTCTCGGGCTTGTCAGCGACAACGGCTTCGGTCGTCAGGAACAGAGCCGCGATGGACGCTGCGTTCTGCAGTGCCGAGCGGGTGACCTTGACCGGGTCGTTGATGCCTGCAGCGAGCAGGTCGCCGTACTCGTTGGTCGCAGCGTTGAGGCCGTGACCTGCGGGCAGGTTGGAGACCTTGTCCGCAACAACGCCGGGCTCGAGGCCTGCGTTGAATGCGATCTGCTTGAGCGGAGCGGACAGTGCAACGCGAACGATGTTCGCGCCGGTTGCCTCGTCACCTTCGAGCTTGAGGTCGTCCAGTGCGGGAGCTGCCTGGAGAAGTGCAACGCCACCACCGGCGACGATGCCCTCTTCGACGGCTGCCTTTGCGTTACGCACTGCATCTTCGATGCGGTGCTTGCGCTCCTTGAGCTCGACCTCGGTAGCAGCACCGGCCTTGATGACTGCAACGCCGCCGGCCAGCTTGGCCAGACGTTCCTGCAGCTTCTCACGGTCGTAATCCGAGTCGCTGTTCTCGATCTCGGCGCGGATCTGGCTGACACGACCGGCGATTGCGTCGGCGTCGCCGGCACCCTCGACGATGGTGGTCTCGTCCTTGGTGATGACGACCTTGCGTGCCTGGCCGAGGAGCTCGAGGCCTGCGGTCTCCAAGGAGAGTCCGACCTCTTCGCTGATGACCTCGCCACCGGTGAGGATGGCGATGTCGGCGAGCTGAGCCTTACGACGGTCACCGAAGCCGGGAGCCTTGACGGCAACAGACTTGAAGGTGCCACGGATCTTGTTGACCACGAGGGTGGAGAGAGCTTCGCCCTCGACGTCCTCGGCGATGATCAGGAGCGGCTTGCCGGACTGGATGACCTTCTCCAGCAGGGGCAGCAGGTCCTTGACCGTGGAGATCTTGGAGCTGACGAGCAGGATGTACGCGTCTTCGAGGACGGCTTCCTGACGCTCTGCATCGGTGGCGAAGTACGCCGAGATGTAGCCCTTGTCGAAGCGCATGCCCTCGGTGAGCTCGAGCTGCAGGCCGAAGGTGTTGGACTCCTCGACCGTGATGACGCCTTCCTTGCCGACCTTGTCCATAGCCTCGGCGATGAGCTCACCGATGGACGGGTCGCCGGCGGAAATACCGGCGGTAGCAGCGATCTGCTCCTTGGTGTCGATCTCCTTGGCGGTCTCGAGCAGGCGAGCTGTGACAGCCTCGACAGCCTTCTCGATGCCGCGCTTGAGGCCGAGCGGGTTCGCGCCGGCTGCGACGTTGCGCAGGCCTTCACGGACCAGAGCCTGTGCGAGAACGGTAGCGGTGGTGGTGCCGTCGCCAGCGACGTCGTCAGTCTTCTTGGCGACCTCCTTGACGAGCTCGGCGCCGATCTTCTCGTACGGGTCGTCGAGTTCGATCTCCTTGGCGATGGAAACACCATCGTTGGTGATCGTGGGGGCGCCCCACTTCTTTTCGAGAACGACGTTGCGACCCTTGGGGCCCAACGTCACCTTGACAGCGTCGGCGAGGGCGTTGAGGCCTCGCTCGAGGCCACGACGTGCCTCTTCGTCGAACGCGATGATCTTTGCCATTGCGAAGTGATCCTCCGGATAGGGGGTGACACACAAGGTGACCGCTCGTCGGGTCACCTCATCGGCACAAGGCGACCGTTTGACCAGTCACCTCATTACACGGGCGACCGATTTGCCTGGTCACCCATCTACGCCTGTGGTCTAGTCAGTGCCCGCGACGGACGACCGGGGGTGTCTATGGTTCCCGGTCTCACTGCCTCGACCTGGCACTCACGGTTCGCGAGTGCCAACTGCATTTTTAGCACTCGAGCGTGCCGAGTGCAAGGTTGAGCCTCAGCCCGCGATGCAGAACTGTCCGTTACTCAAATTGACCGCAAACGAGAGCACTCCGACGCAGTCGACGCCGTTGGCATCGGCCGTAGCGCCCGCTCCGTAACCGGCGATGGCGAAGGTGACGTTGCCGTCAGCCGCCCCGGCCCGTGCGATACCGCCGCCGAGCGCAAATGCCTGCGCCTGACCGTTACCGCGAGAAGCCCCCAGCGCGGTTCCGAAGCCGTTTGCATATGAATTGGAGTATCCGTTGTCGGCGGCGACGCTCACAGCGGTACCGCTCTCGGCAGCACCGGCCTGCGAACGGCCGGCTCCGACGGACTGCGCGCCGCAGCTCGCGGTCTCGGAGACCTGGATGTCATTGGCCGACGGCGGCGAGACACACGTGACGGGGGCTGCCGAAGCAGCTCCCGCACCGGTCAGCGCCAGCCCGGCGGCGAGCCCCATACCTACAGTCATCACAGCCCCTGTTCTCGCCAGGCGGCCCCCCAACCGACTACTGGAAATTCCGCTGACTCGAGAGGATGAGCGACGGAACCAGACTGACGAGATCAAGGGCATAGAAAACTCCTTCGTGGAACAGGTTCATTGGATTCGGGCGCGAGAGTACCCGCTCGAGTGAAGTCCGTCACCCCCGGCTGGTCAAGCCTCGAGGACGACCCCGAGAAGGGCCGGAAGATCGGCGACCGAATCGATGACGTGGTCGGGCTTCTGAACCGAGAGGTCGAGCACTGTTTGCCGAAACTTGCCTGTGCGCACCAGAACTCCGGTCAGGCCGACCCGCTGTGAGGAGAGGACGTCCCCGATCAGGTCGTCGCCGACCATCACCGTCGCCTCAGGTTCGACATGCATCAGCTCCGTGGCTGTCAGGAACCCCGTGAGAGACGGTTTACCCACTGCGGCGATATTTACACCTGCCACTTCCTCGAAGCCCGGCAAGTACGTTCCGGTGTCGATCCGAAGGCCGTCTACGGTCTCCCACATCATCCCGCGGTGCATCGCGACGACGGGCACACCGGCGAGCAGAAGTTCGAGCACTCGGCTCAGCGCCTCGTGGCTGAACTCCGGGCCGGCGCCGCCGAGAATCACGACCTCCGGATCGGCGTCGTCGAATTCGATTCCCTCGAGATCGGCAGACACGTCACCGTGATTGAGGACCCACGCCCGCGCGTCCGGGTAGGTCGCCCGCACGTACTCCCCTGTGAGCCTGGCGGCAGTAACTATCTGGCTCGCCTCGACCTCGATACCGGCGTCGCACAACCCCTGCGCGATGAGCGTCGAACTGCGCGAGGTCGTGTTGGTCAGAAACCCACAGGCCAATCCGCGCCGCCGAACTTCGCGTACCGCTTCCCCTGCTCCCTCGATCGGCTGCCAGGACGTGAGCAGGACTCCGTCGATATCGAACAGAACACCTTCGATGTCGGCCATTGCACCAGCCTATATTCGCCATCGAGGTCCTGCCGAGGCGTCGGAACCCGAAATCCGTCGATCGCTCAGTAGGCTCCCACCCATGGACCTGCGCGACGACGACCTATTCTCCGTTGCCGGTTCTCTGGCCGAATTGCTCGGCGCTCCCGTCACGATCGAGGACGAGAACTCGACTGTCCTCGCGTACTCCGGCGGCGAGCAGGCCGTGGACGAAGCTCGCATCGGCACGATCCTCGGCCGGCAGGTACCCAGCCGATTCCGCCAATTACTCTCCGATGCAGGAGTATTCGATCGTCTCCACCGAGAGAGTGACCCAATCTACGTCGATCTCGAAGACCCTGCGATCACGCCGCGCCTGGTCATCGCAGTTCGCGAGAACGATCACCCCGTCGGCTCGATCTGGGTCGCACTCGCCGGAACACCGACGCCCACACAGGAATCGATACTTCGATCCGCGGTATCTGTCGTGGCCGAGAGAATCGCCTCGGAGCGTGACCGGGTCGACAGCACACGCCGTCGCCAATCCCAGCGCGTCCAAGCTCTGATCGGCGGTGGCGAACCCGCATTCCGCGCCGCCGACGACTTGCGGTTGGCAGGCCCGCTCACCGTCGTCGCCGTCGGAACCGTTGCGGGACCACTGCCGGCGGGGTTGGTCGCCTCTTTGAGCTTGTACCTCGACACTCTGGCCGTCGACGCCGTTGCAGCTCAACTGTCCGAGACCATCTACCTTGTCATCGCGACCGACGAGACCAACGCTCGCCGATTGTCCGCCGACTTCCTCACGCGCGCCCGCGGTCGCGAATTCCTGGCAGTGGCCGTCGGTCGGACAGTGAAGTCTGCAAGCGAATCACATCTTTCGCGCTCGGACACCGACCATGTTCTCGGAGCGCTTCGTCATGGCCGGTCCGGCGGAACCGTCGCGGGAATGAGGGACACGTTGGCCTCCGTTCTCGCCCTGCACGTCGCCGACATCATCGACGGACTCGGCGACTCCACACCACTCGGAAGCCTCGAACGTCACGACTCTCAGCACGGCAGCGATCTGGTCGCGACGGCAAAGGCCTTTCTCGAGCACGGCGGTGACGTGGCGAATTCTTCTGCCGCACTGCATGTTCACCCCAACACGCTCCGCAACCGTCTGCGTCGAGGCAAGGAGATGTGCGGCGTCGACCTGACCGACGCCGACACCCGCTTGATTCTGATGCTGCAGTTCAAACTCGCTCGCTGAGCAGGCGCGGCGGTGCGTTGTGCGAATCCACAACGAGGTAGCTCCGACGATGGCCGAACGGCCAGTCCTTTTGCCGCCCCCGCGATTCATGCTTGAGAGAAGAGCCGGATGTGACCGGCGTCTCGGTTCGAGCAGAGTCTGTAGAAGGAGTGCGTCATGGGAACTCGTCAGAGCCCCGATCGTGTGGTCGTGGTCGGTGCGGGTGTTGTCGGATTGTCGACGGCCTGGTTCTTGCAGGAACGTGGAGTCGAGGTCACCGTCGTCGATCGCGACGGCGTCGCAGCCGACGCGAGCTGGGGCAACGCCGGTTGGCTTGCCCCCGCATTGACGCTTCCGCTGCCCGAACCCGCAGTGCTCCAATACGGCTTGCGCGCGATGCTCAGCCCGTCGTCCCCGGTGTACGTGCCACTGACCACCGATCTGAAGCTGATTCGGTTCCTGGTCGGGTTCGCGCGCCACTGCACGCCGTCGAAGTGGCAGGAAGCGATGTCGGTCTACACCGAGGTCAACCGAACAGCCTTGGGCGCGTATGACGAACTCGCCGACGGTGGCGTCAAAGAGCTGACCCGCCTGGCCGATCCTTTCCTCGCCGCGTTTGCGTCCGAGAAGGACCGACAGACTTTGGTGGACGAGTTCCATCACGTCGAGGCCGCGGGCGGCGAGGTCGACTTCGACCTCCTCGACTACGACGCGATTCATTCGCTCGAGCCTTCAGTCGGCCAGGGTGTGAAAGCCGGTTTGCGTCTGCGTAATCAGCGTTTCATCGATCCCCCGTTATTCGTGAACTCGTTGGCGGACGCGGTTCGTGAACGCGGTGGAGAAATCGTCAGCGGTTTCGACGTCACGCAGATCGACGATCGGGTCGGCGGAGTCACTGTTCGCAGTGCACACGGTGATTCACGCGACGGCGACGCCGTGGTCATCTCGAGCGGTGCCCGCTTGAACAAGCTCGCAGCACCGTTCGGTGTGCGCAAACTGGTGCAGGCCGGACGCGGATACAGCTTCAGTGTCAAGCCCGAGCACCTCCCCAAGAACCCTGTGTATTTCCCCACCCAGCGCGTCGCATGCACTCCGTTGCACGATCGCTTCCGAGTGGCCGGAATGATGGAATTCCGCAGCCCTGACGCGCCGCTGGATCCGCGCCGCGTGCAGGCGATCATCGATGCGGCCAAGCCGATGCTCAGCGGCATCGACTGGACTGCGCGGGAAGAGGAATGGGTGGGATCACGACCGTGCACTACCGACGGCTTGCCGTTGATCGGAGCCACGAAGTCGCCGCGGGTGCACGTCGCCGGTGGTCACGGGATGTGGGGAATCGCCCTGGGTCCGTTGACCGGAAAGATGGTGGCCGACTCGATGACCGGCGCTCAGACGCCGACCGTCATGCGCCACTTCGATCCGCTGCGCTGACAGCCGGTTTCACCCACTTGTAGTACGCGCCCGTCAGCAGAACCAGCCATCCGGCACCGACGAGCAAAGCAACTCGGGTATCGGCGATGACGCCGAGCAACACGATGACAAAAGCCAGGAACACGATCGCGAAGATTTGACCGTACGGCCACAGCGGCACTGGAAACTTCAGTGCCGCTGTTTCGTCTGCACTCATCTGAGCGCGGGAACGGAACTGCGAGAGCAGGATCATGATCCAGACGAAAATGGTGGCGAAGGTCGCCAGCGAGGCGATGACGAGGAACACCTGGTCCGGGATCAGGTAGTTGAGCAGTACTCCCACCAACAGGGCACCGGTCATGATGACAACGGTCATCCACGGAACACCGTTGGCGGAGACTCTCTTCATCACCTGCGGGGCCTGACCGGCATGCGACATTCCGAACATCATGCGACCCGCACCGAAAACGTCGCTGTTGATGGCGGACAGGGCCGCGGTGATGACAACGATGTTGAGGATCGATGCGGCCGTTCCCAATCCGAGGTTCTCGAAGATCTGGACGAACGGGCTGTTGTCGGAGTTGATGGTCTGCCACGGAATGATCGCCATGATGACAGCCAGGGTGCAGATGTAGAAGAGAATGATGCGCACCGGGACCGTGTTGACGGCTTTCCTGATGGTCTGCGCCGGATCCTCGGCTTCGCCCGCGGTGATACCGATGATCTCGGTGCCACCGAACGCGAACATGACGATCGCGAAACACGCGACGAATCCGCCGAAGCCCGTCGCGAAGAACCCGCCGTCCGACCAGAGGTGGCTGATTCCGGCATCGGTGTCGTGAACGCCGAATCCGAACATGATGATCGCGATGCCGCCGGCGATCATCGCGATGATGGCGGTGATCTTCACGAGCGTGAACCAGAATTCCAGTTCGCCGAAAACCTTGACGCTCAACAGGTTTATCGCGCCGATGAAGAAGACCACAGCCAGAACCCAGATCCATCTCGGTACGTCCGGGAACCAGAACTGCATGTACAGGCCGAAGGCGGTGACGTCGGCAAGGCACACGATCACCATCTCGAACGTGTACGTCCACCCGGTCATGAAACCGGCGAGTGGTCCGAGGTGCTTGTTCGCGTACTCGCTGAACGAACCGGAAACCGGGTTACGGACCGCCATCTCGCCGAGCGCTCGCAACACCAGGTAGACCGCGATACCGCCGATCAGGTAGGCCAGGAGCACCGACGGGCCAGCTCGTTTGATGGCCTCGGCGCTGCCGTAGAACAGTCCGGTTCCGATGGCTGATCCGAGGGCGATGAAGCGGATATGGCGCGCTGTCAGCCCTCGCTTGAGGCCATCCTGCGTCGCGGCGTCGCTGTTCACTTCTCGGTACTCCAGTCGGATGGATCGTCATACGTGCGCGAACCATTGTCCGCTACCACCGCGCGTGTTCCCGCACGACCCTGTTGGACGGCCGTACAGTGACCTGACACACATGGTCCATTGACGGATCGCTTACGATCGACAAAAGTATTTGTAACTTTACGTAGCATCAACTCGACTGGAGAGACTGTGTCCAACACCCTCGAAGCAAGCATCGACATCGACGCATCACCGCAGGACGTGTGGGCAATCGTCGCCGACCTGCAGCGCATGGGCGAATGGAGCCCCCAGTGCAAGGTGATGAAGGTAATCGGCGGGACCGTGCGTGAGGGCGCCAAGACGATCAACGTCAACCGCAAGGGCCTGCTGGTCTGGCCGACGTCGTCGAAGGTCGTTCGCTTCGAGCCCAACAAGTCGGTGGCGTTCCGCATCGCGGAGAACCGCACGATCTGGTCCTACGAACTCGAGCCGACCGCTACCGGCACCAAAGTGACCGAGCGTCGCGAGGCTCCCACCGGAACGTCGAAGGTCTCGCAGTTCCTTGTCAAGACCGTCCTGGGCGGAAACGCCGACTTCGAGGTCGAGCTCGTCGAAGGCATGAATGCCACATTGAAGCGTGTGAAGAGCGAGGCCGAGGCGGCTGCACGCACCTCTGCTTGACCCTCGACCTGGTCGAGGCATCAGGATCCGTTCCATGGATCCCGTGATGACACAGATAGCGCAGGCACAAGAATTGGCGAGCTCCGGCGATCGAGCCGGGGCTCGCTCTGCGTTCGAGAAGGTGTGGGAAGAGATCAGCGCCGCCCCCGATGCGCTCCACATCGTCTCCCTCGCGCACTACATGGCCGACGTTCAAGACGATCCGGCTCAGGAGCTCTGCTGGGACCTGCGCGCCCTCGACGCTGCCGATTCGTTGACCGACGCGCGAGCCCAGGAGCACCACGCATCGCTGCAGGTCGCCGGTTTCTATCCATCGCTGCACCTCAACCTGGCTGCCGACTACCGCAAACTCGGACGCGACACCGAGGCCGTCGAACATCTGACGAAGGCCGAGGCGTCGGTCGGCACACTCGCCGACGACGGTTACGGCCGGATGATCAGGGGCGCCATCGAGCGACTGCGGGCAGAATTGATCCGTGACCACTAGTTCCGCCCTCTTGACGATCGGCGAGATGTCCAGGGCGTCGGCGCTCCCGATCAGCGCGCTGCGGTTCTATGACAAGGAAGGCGTGCTCGGCCCGCATTCCGTCGATCCGCACACCGGTTACCGCTGGTACACCGACGATCAGCTCCGCGACGCCCGCATGATCGCCGGTATGCGACGCGTCGGTGTTCCGATCCGCGACATGATGGCCGTCCTGACAGGGCCGGAACCGCATTCGTGCCTGGACGCCCATCTGCGCAACCTCGAGGACGGTCTCGCCGACGCCCGCGCCGAACTGGGGCGAATTCACCGGCTGATCGATTCGCTACCTGCCTCCGGCGGCGTGGACATCGACTCGTGGGATCTACGACGCGCACTCGACGCCGTGCTGTTCGCCGTGAACGAGGAATCGGAGTTCCCGATACTTCGCGGCGTCCACCTCGACATTCACGACGGCGTCGCTGCGTTTGTCACCACTGATCAGTTCCGGCTCGCGGTCGCAGAGGTGAAAGTTCACTCTGCTCTGACGGTGTCCGCTGTCGTTCCCGTGGCCTTCGCGCGATTGTTGCGCGATGTCGCCGGCGTCGTGACGCTGACTTTCTCCCCGCGCACGGTGACTGCGTCGTATCCGGGGGGTGAGGTGTCCAGTCCCCTGATCGAGGACGGAGAGTTCCCTGATCACCGAATCCTGCGCGAGCACAACGACGCCGTCGAACTGAGCGGCGACCACCTTGCCGCCCTGCTCAACGGCACCGAGGACAGTGCCGTCGTCAGCGTCGGCGAAGACGGTGGTGCCCGGGTGGATCCGGGCGGAACAGATCCCCGTGAGAGGTTCCGAGTACTGGTCGACCGGCAGCGACTGCGCGACGCCGCCGCAGCCCAACCGGGGCGGCAACTGGTGATCCGAGTAAGCGGTGCGACGCTCCCGCTGGCGATACGCACCGGCGACTGTGTCGGGCACTACTCGTACTTGATGCCACTACAGCCTGTAGGAGAGAAGGCGTTCACGTAATCTATGGATGCTCTACCACCCCGTACTGTCAGTGCGACCAGCAGAAGACCTACCGAGTAGTTAGAGGAGCCTGTGGCACGCCGACCCACACCCCCCGGAACCCCGCAACCCACCGGGATCGGACATATCGTCGATCTGGTTCGCCATGCGATTCCGCCACTTCATCCGGCCGGCCTGCCGTTCGTGCTGGCCCCGCTGGGAGTTGCAGCTCTGGGCCGCAACCGTAAGTGGGTGCGCCGAGCCGGTCTGACCACCGCCGCCGCATGCGCCACGTTCTTCCGTCACCCGCACCGGGTGCCGCCCAACCGCATCGGCGTCGTCGTCGCACCCGCCGACGGCGAGGTGGCGCTGGTCGACAACGCCGTTCCGCCCGCCGAGCTCAATCTCGGAAGCGAGCCGCGCCCGCGCGTCAGCATCTTCCTGTCGGTTCTCGACGTGCATGTCCAGCGCAGCCCTGTCGGTGGCACGGTCAAAGAGGTCGTTCACCAGGCAGGCAAGTTCCTCTCCGCAGATCTCGCCGACGCCAGCGAGGTCAACGAGCGCAACAGCATGCTGATCGAAACCGCCGATGGTCACGACGTTGCGGTTGTCCAGATCGCGGGACTGCTCGCACGCCGCATCGTCTGCTACGCCGGTGTCGGTGACGTCCTGCCGATCGGCGACACGTACGGACTGATCCGTTTCGGCTCACGCGTCGACACCTATTTCCCCGCCGGAACCACACTCCTGGTCGAGCCGGGACAACGCACGATCGGTGCTGAAACAGTTATCGCGCAACTGCCGTGAAGACGCCGAAGATGAAGTCAGCCGTGAAGAAGCCGGGAGCAGCCCAACCCGGCGCGAAGATGCCCAAACGCACCCAGGCGGTGCGGTTGCTGCCGTCCGTCATCACCATCCTGGCGCTGTGCGCCGGGCTGTCCGCCGTCAAATTCGCTCTCGACGGACAACCCGGTACCTCGCTCGCGATGATCGGCGCCGCTGCCGTCCTCGATTCACTCGACGGCCGCATCGCGCGACTGCTCGACGCCACCAGCAAGATCGGCGCCGAACTCGACTCACTGGCCGACTCCATCTCCTTCGGCGTCGCCCCGGCCCTGGTCCTGTACGTGACCTTGCTGGACGGCACCAGCATCGGCTGGATCATCGCGTTGATCTACGCGGTCAGCATCGTGTTGCGACTCGCACGTTTCAACACTCTGCTCGACGACGACGACGTCCCCGCGTATGCACGTGAGTACTTCGTCGGCGTTCCGGCTCCGGCCGGCGCACTCATCGCCCTCACTCCCCTGGCCGCGACGGCTCAGTGGGGTGACGGCTGGTGGTCTTCGCACTTCGTCGTCATCGTGTGGACGCTCTTCTCGGCTGCACTGATCGTCAGCCGCATCCCGACGCTGGCGATGAAGTCGGTATCCGTGCCGCCGCACATGGCGGCCGGCCTGCTCGTCCTGGTGACGTTGGCTGCGGCCGCACTCATCACCTACCCGTACATCCTGCTGATCGTTCTCATCGCGATCTACCTGGTGCACATCCCGTTTGCCGTGCACTCGAAGCGGTGGGTGGCAGCACGTCCCGAAACCTGGGACATCAAGCCTTCCGAACGCCGCGCGATCCGACGCCAACCCAACGTCGGTGGCCGCCGCTCGGCCGCTCGTCTCGGATTGCGGCGACCCCGCTAGTCCACGACGTACTCTCGAGAGGTGACTTCGCCGGAACTCGCCCTCACCGTTCGACTCAACACCTCTGCCGCCGACCTACGCCGCGGGGTAGTGCGCTTGCACCCCGAAGCGTTGGCGGCGTTGGGCATCCGCGAATGGGATGCCATCGCACTCATGGGAGCCCGCGGCACCGCGACCGTCGCGGGCCGTGCGCCCACCGGAACCCCGGCAGGCACGATCCTTCTCGACGACGTCACCATGTCGAACGTCGGCCTGACCGAGAACTCATCCGTCGTGGTCGGTCCGGTGACGGTGTACGGAGCGCGATCCGTCTCCGTCACCGGCTCGTCCATGGCGACAAATTCGATCAGCTCGACGGTTCTGCGACAAGCCCTTCTGGGCAAGGTCGTCAGCGTCGGCGACACGGTCTCGCTCCTCCCCCGCGATCTCGGTCCGGGTACGAGCACTTCCGAAGCCACCCAAGCGCTTTCCCGTACCTTCGGCGTCGCGTGGACATCCGAACTGCTCACCGTCACGGCCGTCGAACCTGCCGGTGGTCCGGTCAGCGTCCAGCCGAATTCGGCGGTCAACTGGGGTTCCGGCTCGGCGGGCACACTGACACCGAGTGCGCTTGTTTCCAGTCCGGCCGCCGTCGCGATCGAGCCTGCACCGTCGGTTCCGCTGGATCACCTCGTCGGCGCGCAAGCGCAGGCAGCCAAGCTGACCGAGTGGCTCGGCCTGGCACTCGACGAACCAGAACTGCTCCGTACGCTCGGCGCCTCCCCGCACCTCGGCGTCCTCATCACGGGCCCCGCCGGCGTAGGCAAAGCCACGTTGGCCCGCTCGGTCCTGTCCTCGCGCAAACTTGTCGAACTCGACGGCCCGGGAGTCGGTGCCACCGAGGCGAATACCCGCCTGCAGCGAATCGTCGACGCCGTTGCTGCCGTGCGCGGCGGTGGTGTACTGCTGATCAGTGACATCGACGCTCTGCTTCCGGCCACCGCGGAACCGGTATCCGCACTGATCCTCGAACAATTGCGCAGCGCCGTCGCAACCCCGGGCGTGGCATTCGTCGCGACCTCCGCCCATCCGGAAACCGTCGACGCGCGCCTTCGCGGACAGGATCTCTGCGATCGAGAACTCGCACTTACCCTGCCGGACGGCGCAACTCGCAAGGCGTTGCTCGAACTCCTGCTCCGCCGAGTGCCCACCGGAACCCTCGAACTCGACGCCATCGCCTCGCGCGCACCCGGATTCGTGGTCGCCGACCTCGCGGCGCTCTGCCGTGAAGCTGCTTTGCGAGCGGCGACGCGGGCGTCCAAATCCGGTGATTCTCCGGAGATCACGCAGGAAGATCTTGTCGGTGCCCTCGAAGTGATTCGGCCACTGTCTCGTTCGAGTACCGAAGAACTGTCGATCGGCAGCGTCACCCTCGACGACGTCGGCGATATGGTCGAAACCAAACAGGCGCTCACCGAGGCGGTGTTGTGGCCGCTGCAGCACCCCGACTCCTTCGCGCGCCTCGGTGTCGACCCGCCCCGCGGCGTGCTCCTCTACGGCCCTCCTGGCTGCGGCAAGACGTATCTCGTTCGCGCCCTTGCCAGCTCGGGGCACCTCAGCGTTCATGCCGTGAAAGGCGCAGAGCTGATGGACAAGTGGGTCGGCGCCTCCGAAAAGGCCGTAAGAGAGTTGTTCCAGCGCGCACGCGATTCGGCGCCCTCGTTGATCTTCCTCGACGAAATCGACGCCCTTGCCCCGCGTCGTGGTCAAAGTTCCGACTCCGGGGTGTCAGATCGCGTCGTAGCCGCGTTGTTGACCGAACTCGACGGCGTCGAACCGCTACGCGACGTCGTGGTGTTGGGCGCCACCAATCGACCGGATCTGATCGACCCGGCTCTCCTGCGCCCCGGCAGACTCGAACGTCTCGTATTCGTACCGCCGCCGGATGCGGAGGCTCGCAAAGCGATTCTGCGTGCTTCCGGCAAGTCGGTACCGCTCGCCGAAGATGTCGATTTGGACATTCTGGCCGTCGATCTCGAGGGATACTCGGCAGCAGACTGCTCGGCTCTCCTGCGTGAGGCTGCACTCGCCGCCATGCGTCGGAGCATGGACGCGGCCGACGTGACGGCCGCGGACGTGGCAACCGCCCGTGAGAAGGTACGTCCCTCACTCGATCCCGAGCAGGTGGCACACCTACAGGCGTACGCGGACAACCGATAAGGACTGACCATGGCTGCTGATCTGGTTCTGTACGGCGACATCGTGACCATGCGCGAGGACTCACCACTCGCCCAGGCGCTCGCCGTGACGGGCGGCCGGATCACAGCCGTCGGCGCGCGCACGGACGTCGAGGAACTGGTGGGGCCGGATACCCGCGTTGTCGACGTCGGAGGCGCCGCTGTTCTGCCGGGGTTCATCGAGCCGCACGGTCACCCCCTGGAAGAAGCCATCGTGCTCGGGCCTGACGTCGTCGACATCCGGCCTGTCACGATCACCGAGGCGGATGCCGTAGTCGCTGCCGTCGTCGACACTGTTCGTTCGCGAGGTGCTGCCGGCGCTTCTCTGAACGGTTGGGACCCGTTGCTGCAGAAGGGCCTACCCGACCCGACCATCGGCTGGTTGGACTCCGTGGCGCCGGAGTACCCGCTCGTGATCATGCACAACTCGGGTCACGTCGCGTATTTCAACACGGCGGCAGCGGTACAGGCCGGCATCACCCGCGATACCCCCGATCCGATCGGCGGATCGTACGGCCACGACGCGACGGGCGCACTCGACGGAGCCGCGTACGAAATGCCTGCGGTGTTCGCAGTCGCGGGCCACGCAGTCACCATCGGTGACGACTTCCCCGCACTGGTGGCGGCCGAATGCGCCCGGCTGAACGCCGCGGGAATCACCACCATCGCCGAATTGTCGTTCGACCCCAAGATGCGGCCCGCCCTGGCAGCGATAGCCGACGCCGGACTGCTCACCACCCGCCTGCGGCTCTACGAGATGTCCAACGACGCGCGCACTACCGAGGCGTCACCGGGCGACGGAAACGACCTGGTGCGCCAGATCGGCATCAAGGTCTGGTCCGACGGTTCACCGTGGGTCGGTAACATCGCCACCAGCTTCCCGTATCTCGATACTGAAGCCACCCGCGCGCTCGGGATCGCCTGCACACACGGGCATGCCAACTACACCGGCGAACAGATCCACGACATCAGTTCCGCCTACTTCGCCAAAGGGTGGCAGATGGCGTGCCACGCCCACGGTGACGACGCGATCACCATGGTTCTCGACGCGTGGGAACGACTTCTGAAGGAGCACCCCCGGCCCGATCACCGGTTGCGTCTCGAACACGTCGGCGCGATGCGTCCGGATCAGTTCGCCCGCGCAGCGGAACTGGGCGTCACGGTCAGCATCTTCATCGACCACTTGCACTACTGGGGTGACGTTCTGGTGGATGACCTGTTCGGCCCCGAATACGGATCCGTCTGGGCCGCAGCAGGATCTGCACTCGCGGCTGGGCAACGGTTCACCTTCCACAACGACGGTCCCGTCACCCCCGCCAATCCGCTACGGAATATGCAGGACGCCGTCACCAGGCTTTCGCCCAGCGGCCGCGTCGTGGCACCCCAGGAACGGATCCCCGTGGACGCCGCCGTGCGCGCCCATACGGTCAACGCCGCGTGGCAGCTGTTCAGCGAAGATCACATCGGGTCCATCTTTCCCGGCGCCTACGCGGATCTTGTTGTGCTGTCGGCAAATCCCCTCGACGTCGAGCCGACCAGGCTGGCCGACATCACGGTGCTCGCCACCATCCTGGAGGGTCGGACGGTGTACGGAGACCTGAGCGCGATCGGCTGATCGGTCGCCGAACGCCGTGGACAAAGGCCGTTAACCTTCTCTGCTCGAGTTCCAAGGATCGTTGCGAGAACGGAGACGGCGCAAGTGGCCTCAGGGTTCAGTGCGGATGTCGTCAATGACCTGGGCAATCGCATGTTTCGCCCAGGCCGTGATCTGCTCGTTCGTGTCGCGGTAGTACGGCAAGGCAACCAATGCAATCGACGCTCACCAAGATGTTTCCCGGGTGCAGATCCGAGTGCATCCACACCGCTGGGCCTGCGTAGTCGATGACGTGGCGCGCCTTTTCCCACGCCGCCTCCGTCAGCGCTCCGTTCAGCAGGTCGCCACACGCTGCAATACTCGCTCGAGTCGCTGAATCTCGTCGCTCAATCGGATCGGCCCGGTAGGAATGCAGCGATCCCTGTGGGCGCAATCCGAGTGTGTCGATCCGACGTAGACTGTTCACGAAGTCTGCGAGTTGGATGGCCAGGTGGTCATCGACCATGCCGGGCACAGGGTTTCGCCCTGGCACCCACGGGTGCACCGACCATTGCCACGGGTATCCGAAGGCCGCCTCACCCACACCTACCGGAACGGGCACGGGGACCGGTAGGTGTGGAGCCAGATGCGGCACCAACTGTTGCTCCTTTGTGATTCCCTCTGCCGCACCTGGGGTGCGGGGCATACGGATTACGAGTGAATCGCCTACTCGGATCATGACGTTGTCGGTGCCGATCGACTCGACCAAGCGCAACGGCAGATTGGCCCACTGTGGCATCTGACTCGAGAGCAATCGCCGCACCAACGCAACATCGATGTCTGGTTCCTCCATGTGCAACTTCCGAATCTGCATGACATGAGCAAACCACTCCCGCACATTCCGGCGATCAAGAAGTCATGAAGAAGACAGCAGCCGCACAGTGCCGACAATGTCCGTCCGCATCACCGACCGCGACACATCCAGACCTCCTTCGCCGTGACTGCCGCAGATCGAATGAACATCCGAAAAGTCCCAAAAATCGGAATTGTCGAAAATTATTGCATAGGAACAGTTTTCGAGATACAAGTCTTGTGTTCGAAACTTTGTTCGATTAAACTTTGAGCATGGACAGTCGGGATGCGTGGCAGCTGGATGGCGAGGGCCTCAAGGGTGAGGTTCTGGATCTGGTGCGTGCCCGGCATGAGTTGCAGTCGCGGATGGTGTTGTTGATCGTGGAGATGTTTTCCCGTGACGTTCTCGGCGGGAGGGGGTTTCGGGTGATCGCGCAGTGGTTGCATGGTTCGACGAATTTGGAGATCGGTGAGTGCAGTCTGCTGGTCGGGTTGGCGCGGTTGTTGATGCTCGAACCTGTTGTGGGCGATGCGTTTCATCGCGGTGATGTGGATGCGCTGAAAGCGCGTCAGGTGGCGTCGTTTTGTCAGCATCCGCCGAAGAACATGACCCTGGCGGATGTGGACAAGGCTCGCGGGATTCTGCTCGGGTTGGCGTCGAAGAACATCGCGGATTGTGATGCGGTGCGGGCAGCGATTCGGCGGATCGAGAAGCAGTACGGCAAGCGTGAGGACGGTGTTCCGGTCGGGGAGGATTCGGAGCGTAACGAGTTCTACGCCTCGAAAGGCTTGTACGGCAGAGTGACTGTGAAGGGTGATCTGGATGCTGTGAACGGGGCGCGGTTGATCACGTTGTTGTCGAGTTTGTCGGCGCCGACGCCGGAGAAGGACGGTGTCAAGGACACGCGTACTCCGGCATTACGGCGTGCGGACGGGTTTTGCGAGTTGTTGCGCCGGTACGAGCGGGCGGGGTTGGGTCCGATCGAGGGCGGCGTGAAACCGCACATCACGGTGACTGCGTCGGCGAAAGACATGACCGACCTCAAAGCATTGAAAGACCTCCTGCCGTCCACCGAAGAACTCGGATTTGCGTGGGCGGATTGGGTGGGCCCGATCAGTATCGATACCGCGCGGATGCTGGCGTGCGACTGCACGATCACGCGGATTTTGTTGGATGAGAACGGGGTTCCGCTCGACTGCGGTAAGGAAGCGAGAACAGCAACGGTGCCGCAGCGGCGGGCGTTGGCGGTTCGTGATGGTGGGTGCGCGTTCCCGGGGTGCGGAACGCCGTCGGGGTGGTGCGATGCTCACCATATTGTTCACTGGAACGATGGCGGCCCAACAGATCTCGACAACCTGATTCTGTTGTGCGGTCACCACCACCGGACACTGCACCACACCGAATGGCGTGTCGAGATCGGCCCCGACCGAAAAACAGTGTTCTATCCACCGATGTCGATCGATCCGTATCAGCAGCCGATCGGCGGGAACAGCCCACCAACAGCAGCCTGAAGTGAAACAACTCGAGACGCGAGCATCGGGGCGCGATCATGCCCCGGTGCTCATGCTGCGTTCCGTCATCTTCGCGGAGACGTACGGCCTACCAGCGGTTCCGAACCTCCTCGGCAAATCCGAGGAGATCTCGAACCACCACGGAGGTACCGTCGTCGAGGATTACTGTGCCGGAGAACTTTCCGAACACCTGATGCTGAATCGAACGCAGCACCCCGACATCGAAAGTCGCGGCACGGTCGATGATCGGCTCGAAAGTCATCTCGAAGCGACCATCGTTGCTCGAGAAGTTCCACGGCGCGCCGTCGTACGTTCCCTGCGGGATGCCGAAGTCGATCCTGTCCAGTTTGTGCGCCCGGCCGCCGACAAACACGATGTTCTCGCTGGCCGCCGTAGTGTCGCCGAAGCCGTAACCGCTGTTGAATCCGAACCGCTCGCCGTTCACCAGTCCGGATGCAGAACCCCAGTACCAGGTGTTGTCGTAAGTCCAGACTCCCCTGCCCCAATCGAGAACGCCGAACGAGTCTTCCGAGCGAAATGTGAAGTCGTCGCTCCCGATTCGCACAGTCCCGGCAGCGGGCAGGCAGTTGATCTTCTGGTTGTAGTAAAACGAACGGGACGCCTTCGGAAACGGTGTGGCGATCACCATCCGGTCATCGGCAGGACTCGCCAGGAACAGATCGGCATGAAGACCTCGTCCACCGTCGAAAGCCGGGTAGTCGACAATCAAGTGGCGCCCACCGTCCACATGGCGAAACTCGAAGCGAGCTTTACCTTTCGACACCACCACATCACCGTCGTCCGCGCTTTCGGGCAGACCGAGCCTTCCCATCGGGAACGGCAGCATCACGTTTTCGGTGATCTCGTGTGGTGTTCGGAAATCGAGCCAGGAGACTCCGAGCAAGCCCATGTACCCGTTGTCGGCGACGGTCAACGCGATGCCGTAATCCGCAGTGAGAACGCAGTAGTAGTCCCACTCCTTGATCCGGAACTTGGGAGCGGTGATCGCAGAGCGTCGATACTTGCGAATTTCCGATGGGGCCCAACCCGTCTCGACCAAATGTCCACGATCGTCGAGAAGCGGGCCGGGCGACATCAGTGTCTGCATTCTTACTTCCAGCGTCCCAAGATCTCGTTCGCACGGTTGGCCAATGCCATCTGGAAGAACGGACCGAAGCTCACACGTGCCACTCCGAGCGGACCGAAACTTGCCGGATCGTCCTGGTCCGGGATTCCGATCGCATTGATCGGAAGTGGAAGTTCGGACGTCAGGCGGCGCTGGGTCGCGTCGTCATGCCGCCCGACGGGGTAAAGAACGTCGGCGCCGGCGTCGGCCGCCAGCTTGAGGCGTGCGATGGCGCGATCGACACGATCGGACTCGTCACCGACCTGCTTCACGAACAGGTCGGTGCGCGCGTTGACGACAACGTGAACTCCGGCTGCGTCGGCGGCCTGACGAAGCCCACCCACGAAGTCGGCGTGCTCCTGCGCCTCACGCAAGCGTCCGCCTTCACTGTGGACGGTGTCCTCGATGTTGAGTCCGACAGCGCCGGCATCGATCAACCCGTCGATGAGAACTGCCGGCTCGAGCCCGTAACCACCCTCGATGTCCACCGAGATCGGGGCGTCGACCGCACCGGTGATCTGCTTGATCCGGTGCAGAAGTTCGTCGAAGGTGATGCCCTCGTTGTCCGGCTTGCCGATGGAATCGGAAACCGGGTGGCTGCCCACCGTCAGGGCTGCAAAACCGGCAGCCACCGCAAGATTCGCCGACCACGCGTCCCAGACCGTCGGGAGAATGACCGGGTTACCTGGCTGGTGCAACGCCAATAGAGCAGTTGCCTTGTCGTTGATCGAAGTCATGCGGTGGCTCCTCGAGATCGTGGGGTGTACCTCTCACCTACCGACTCTAGTGAGCGACCGGGCAGCCTGTGCTCTTGTAATCGACCTGGAACTCCTTGATGCCGTTGATCCAACCCGAGCGCAGACGGCGCGGATCACCGATCTTGGTGATGTCCGGGACGTTGTCGGCGATGGCGTTGAACATCAAGTCGATCTCCATGCGAGCGAGGTTTGCACCGATGCAGAAGTGAGCGCCAGTTCCGCCGAAGCCCAAGTGCGGATTGGGGTTACGAGTGATGTCGAACGTCATCGGGTTCTCGAACACGTCCTCGTCGAAGTTCGCGGAGCTGTACAGCATCACCACGCGCTGCCCCTTCTTGATCGACACTCCTGCCAGCTCGGTGTCCTCGAGCGCGGTGCGCTGGAACGCGGTGACCGGTGTCGCCCAACGGACGATCTCGTCGGCCGTCGTCTTGGGACGTTCCTTCTTGTACAGCTCCCACTGCTCGGGGTTGTCCAGGAACGCGATCATTCCGTGCGTGATGGCGTTGCGGGTGGTCTCGTTCCCTGCGACCGCCAGGATGAGCACGAAGAATCCGAACTCCTCCGGGCTCAAGGAGTCGCCGTCGATGTCGGCCTGGACCAGAGTCGTGACGATGTCATCTGCCGGACAGGTACGACGCGCGTCTGCCATTTGGTACGCGTATCCGAGGACCTCGGTGGACGCGACTGCCGGATCACCCTGGTATTCCGGGTCGTCGTAGCCCATCATCTCGTTGGACCACTTGAACAGCTTGTCCCGATCGTCCTGCGGTACACCGATCAGATCCGCGATCGCCTGGAGCGGCAGCTCGCTGGCAACCTGCTTCACGAAGTCGCCCGGGCCTTCGCTCACAGCGGTGTCGACGATGCTGCGCGCACGACGATCCAATTCGTCGCGCATGCCGTTGATCGCGCGCGGCGTGAACAGCTTCGAAATCAGCTTGCGGAGCTTGGTGTGCTCCGGCGCATCCTTGTTGAGCAGAAGATGCCGGAGCATCTCGA
This sequence comes from Rhodococcus sp. ARP2, assembly GCF_001029585.1. Lineage (NCBI taxonomy): Bacteria > Bacillati > Actinomycetota > Actinomycetes > Mycobacteriales > Nocardiaceae > Rhodococcus > Rhodococcus sp. ARP2. The sequence goes on from NZ_LEKE01000086.1 coordinate 302,281, forward strand.
CGGCCTCACGTGGCATGTCGTCGGCGAAACGCGCGATCGCGGTGTTCTCCCAGCTCGAGAACACATCGCTGCGCTGGCTGACCTCTTTGACGTCAGCGTGACGCGAGACCACCCAGTAGCCCTCGTCCTGGAATCCACCAACGGTCGGCGGCTGCTCACACCACCACACGGGCGCGCTTCGACGCAGTTCGGCGAATTCTTCGAAAGGGATCCGCTCCCCGAGGACAGCAGGATCGGTGACGTCGAATCCGGCCGGTAGGTCAGGCGTGCGAGTTGTGTCCGAGATGGTCATGGCGTCCTCTGATCGGTCGATTGTGCGCTACACCACAGAGTAGCTTTCACTAACGGGCTGTCAAGTGAAAGACGGAGAGTCTCGTGCAACTGACCCGTAAGAGCCCCCGCGGCACTAGGATCCCGGTAATGACAGATACCTCCGGCAGACTGACGCTGCGAGAGAAGCAGAAGCAGCGAACCCGCGCAGACCTCGTGGATGCCGCCGGCGCGCTCTTCACCGAACGCGGATACGCGGCTGTCACCGTCGAGGACATCGCCGGCCGGGTCGGTTGCAGCCGCGCCACCTTCTACCTGCACTTCCCCGGCAAGATCGACATACTCAAGGCCCTCGGCTCGAACACGGTCGTATCCAGCACGCTCGCGATATTCCAGGATCTCGACCACGTACTCGATTCCGGTTCGCGCGAAGAATTCGCCGGCTGGATCAACCGCGCTCTCGACTGGTGCCGCGATCACCACCACATGATGCGGGCGTGGGACGAGGCCATGGTCCTCGAACCCGAATTCCGAACACTGGCCCGCGAAGGCATCTCTGCACTGCCCCACGCGATGCCGTCGTACCTGGCACGCTGGCCGCAGAGCAGACACGACGAGGCGAAACTCCGGGTCGAGCTCCTGCTGACACAGATCGAGCGCTTCTTCATTCGGTGGGCGGAACAGGGCGCGATCACCGCGGGTGCGGACGTCGCAGCAGACGTTCTCACCGACATCTGGTTTCCGGCACTCACGCCGCCCACGACCGATGTTGCGGCGCCGCGAGTATCCCGGACAGGAGTGCAGCGACGGTGGTGAGGATCGCTCGAAGGTCGAGTGGCATCGGGCCAACCTATCGCGGCGCTGGCCCTGACCAATCCCGTTCTTCGCGACTGGGCCATCGTGGCCTCCCCGTCGGAAGTAGATCGCTGGATCAGCAGCAGGAA